>CALKOT010000010.1 GCA_938092015.1 uncultured Paracoccaceae bacterium | reverse complement strand
GGCGTTCGAGCGATGCCAAGGATTTCGCCATTGGTATCGACGACAGAGACGGTAACCTGAATGCGGCTGTTCAACGGGCGACGAATCTGTGCGCGACCTGCAAGAGCGACGCCCAAAGCTTCGTCAATCATTGCAACAACTTCAGGCTGTTTGATCCTAAGCGATGGATCGCCCAACGGCGCGTCCCCGGCGCTTTTCGGCGAGAACCGTGGCTGGCCATTTTCATCAACCAGAACAAAGGCGTTCGGGTTGTTGAAGGGGCTGCCACCGGCCAAGCTGGACGCAGGCACATAGCCGGATGCTGCTTCGCCGTATGTGGTGCCTGCCAGTACGTCGGCGGTCGTGCCCGTGGCGACGTTGTAATAACCGGTTACGTCAACGAGCTGCCCCTGCGTGCCCAAAAGAGTAGCGAAGGCAGGGGCCGTGGACGCATCAGCCATCAGACGGTCGCGATCATCGGTTGTGTCTGTGTAGCGAAGGGTGTTGCCTTCGACCGTGATTTTGAAGGCGCGAATGTCTTCAGCGGCTTCAAAGCCAGTGATCCCGGCCAGTGCGATCAGCTCATCCCGCATTTGGTCATCGGAATCGATGTCAGTGATGTCACCGTCAACGCCATAGACGCCATCTGCAATGACGCCGATGCCGCCAACCATCGTGCCGCCTTTGTAGATCGGCATGCCTCCTGGATCAGCAGCCAAGCCGAGTGGCGACCGACGCGGCCCCACCATGGATCCTACGACCGTGCCAGCGCCATTGTCACTTTCAAAGCGTGTGGACAAGTCTGAACATGAAAGCTGGCTGAACTGCACACCAAACAGCGGCCCGCCAGGCTGAAACGTTTCTTGAGGGTTGAAGTTTTCCTGAACGATCTGGTTCGCTGTGCGGGTCGTAAAGGCGTTGCCTGCGGAGGACAGATACGCCCCGGTCACCGCCTTGGCTATCGCGCCGAGCGCCGTGCCGGACGGCACAGTGAACCCGTCAATGCCTGATCCGTCGGCTCCGTTCAGAAGCATACCGCGCTGCGGACCTTGATCGACAGTGCGTCGCTGAAGCGCAATGGCTTGCAGGTCAACGGGCGCGCCGTTCATCTGGTAGACAGCCAGAATGTTGCCTACGCGATCCGAGATCGCGATGGTGGCGGGTGCCCCGCGCGTGGCCGCCTCATTTGCTGCCTGTGCTATGATCCGCTGAACATCGTCGCTGGAAAGTCTTTCGAGCTCTGGAAAGTCGATGAGCTCTGCAAAAGTTGTGCCTTCTTCGACCTGATTACCATTGTCGCTGCCGGTATCATCTCCGCCGCCACAACCGGCTGCGACACCCGTCGCCGCCAGTGCTGCGATAGTATAGGTTCTGACTTTTGATCCGAGCAACATCAATTCGATCCCTCGCGTGTGACGGCGGCTTCAAACCAGCCAAATTTCAACCCATCTGGCGTTTGATAGGCGACTGTCACGGTCATTGAATTTACACCCTGAGGGGGCTTTTGGAAGATCTTGAAGGTCAGCAAGCCGTCATCGTTGCGGGCCGACGAGGTGATTAACGAATTCATATCGCCATCCCAGTTGACCCAATATCCATCACGGTCACGCATCATGATGATGTTGGTTGAGGCGGGGCGTATCATGGTATGTACCCAAAGTACCTCGTCGCCGGAAGCGTCGATAGTGGTTTCAAGAACACCATCAGCACCAATAGCTTGGCCCGGCAGGAAAACACCATCCGTTTCAAGACGATCAGCAGCGCCAGTCGCGCCACCAAAACCGATAAAAACCGCCGTAGATGCGTGCAGAAGCTTCATAGCCTCCCCCTGATCATGTTCATGTTGCCGCCCCCGGCGTGGTGTGTCGGAGGCGGTCTTGTCGTGGTGCGCTTATTGCGTCGCTTCGCGTTTTATTTCGATCCGCTCAGCGGCAGAGCGCCGAACAGTCATTGCTGCGCCATGGTCGGGCGACATCGGACCGTAATCGTCAATGTGAAAGTCATGACAAGCTAGACATTCAGATGATGCAGTTGTGTCGCCAGCCTGTTCGCCAAGGTGGCAATCCTGACAGATTTCAATCCCAGGCATCAGCACGTCCGAACTTTCCTTGGATTTCGTCGCTTCGTGGCAGCTGACGCAATCCATGGCGAAGTGGGGACCATGTTCAAAGAATGACTTTGGCATCCAGTGACGCTGCAATAGCGCGCCTTCTACTCGCCATATGGTCCTGCCACGGGCGTCCTTCTCGACATCTGCTGCCGCAATGTGGCAATCGCCGCAAAGCCGCGTTTCCATAATGCCTTTCAGCTCATTCTCAGCTTGCTGAGATGCCCATTCCAACGATTGGGCGCGATCCTCATCCGACAGTTTTGTGCCTGGACGACGGCGTGCACCTTCCGGTGCGCCTGGAACCTTGACGCCGCCTTCAAGAACGCGTGCACTGTAATAATCATGAATGATTTCAGAAACCTGCGTTGGCTTGGCATGCGGTAGCTCGCGCAGCACATCGATGTTGTCGGCCTTAAAGGTCAGTTCATGACAGTACCCACAGTCCCGTTCCATTTCGATCGGGCGCATCAGGCTGCCATCCGCTTCGGCGACGTGGCAGCTGTTGCAGCCCATATCCCATGTCTTATCGGATGCGCGGCCCAAACCGCGGACACCTTTTTCGTTCAGGTGAACGTTGTGCGGGAAGTTAAGGCCGGAGACTTCTTTCAAAGGATATTGCGCATCAACTGGCGCCCGCACCGTCAGGGGCGTCAACACACCGTCGATGTTCTCGACGCCGGTCACGAGGGTTGGCCTGAATTGCGGATGCTCTTTTCCAAAGTCGCCTACATTCAAAAGGGTCGTATCAGGCGACATTGTCTTAAGATTGAGGTGACAGTCTGTGCATACTGTAGAAGCACGCTCAATAGGGGCGTCGCCACCGACATGCTCTTTATGACACGCTGCACATCGGAAGTTGTCCAGTGCAAGGATCGGGTGCGTCCCGACATCGCCATGTTGGTCAACCTCTGCGTGGCAACTGAGGCAGCTTTCATTGGTGGTCATCTCAAACGGGCGCACGTGACACGCACTGCAATCCTCAGCCAGTCCGGCGTGGGCGCGCGACATTGGACCTGACAGCCAGGCCGCTTCCATTGGGGAATACCCGGCTGCGCTGGCCATGGGGGCCTCAGCCGTTCTGATCGCCTGTTGCGAAGAGGCGAGCGATGCTTCGGTCTGCGGCGTCATGCCTTTGACGATGATCTCGTTTGGATCGGGCGCCTGACGCTGCATGATATCAAATAGCGGCCAGGCCACGAAAAGCGCGATAACCGCAATAACCGCCAGCCACGACAAACGACGGCGGCTGGGCAGCGATTCTGCGATCTGCTGAGGCAGTTCTGAAACAACGACATCTTCAATGTCGAGTTTCGACAAGGCGATGGCGCGATCTGCATGGTCAGGGGCGTTTTCGCCCTGCAGCTCGTACATGCCGATCCGGGCGGTGACGCCCGCAGCCATGACAACCTTTTCGACAGGCGATCCATTAACCTCAATCACAGAGCCGCCAACGGCGGTCAGAACAAGGCCTTCTGACCCTTCGGTCAGGGATGCGTGATGATAGGCTACGTTTACATCGGGCAGGTTGACGTCGACATCGGCCCCGCGGCCGACGCGCAGTTCAGCGCCCTCTAGCAGGGTTTCGCGGCGGGAAACGTCGTCGCTGTCAGGGCGACGTTTGATGGTGATGAGTGAAAGACGCATGGTTTCTACCTCACCAGTAATAGAAGACGATGAAGACATGCGCACCTAGCGATGCAATCAGGCCCAGGGTTAACGGAACATGCAGCCATAGCCAGATGTCCATGATCGCTTTGTAACTCAGATCCCGACGCAGACGTGAAGCGATCTCGGCCTTGCGGCTGAGTGAGGCGACCATTTCTGTCGCCGATGTCTGCTGCGCGGAATCAGTCAGTGTTTCTGCTTGCGAAGACGCCAGGGCTACTGCTTTGGCCGACCCGCATTTTTTGCTGGACCCGGACAAAAGGGCCATGAACCCGCCACCGATCTTGGTTTGATCCAGGCTCATCCTTGCGGCTTCTGCAAAGCTATCGGGCAGGCGCTGGGTCAGACGCGCGATGCGGATATCGAGGTCCTGCATCTCTTTCTTCAGGGCTGAAGCAGACTGGCCGATCAGGTTTTCCGACATCTTCGCGGGATATCTGAGGTAAGCGAACACGCCAAATCCGCCTGAAAGGATGACCAGCATCATCAACGTGTAGGCGAGGGTATGGACGTTCCAGCCAAACTCAAACCCGGTATGGAGCGTTGCAATGATCGTCAGCGACAGGCCGAGGTAAACATGCGCTGAAGTCCAGCCCCGGATCGTATGCGACCCACCGGAAAAACCGCGTTTCTTCACACCCAGCCAGGACAGCCACAGGATCAGCAGCAGCCCGATGGTGCCAAGGCCATAGCCGACCCAGGTGCCGCCGTTCCGCCCGCCGACTGGCGCGTAGGCCGAATAAGCAACGATTGTGATGAGGCAGAGCCAAGCTGACCGCTTGAACCACCGAAAGCGCTCATGCGCTAGAAATGATGTATGCGCCGACATTACGCCCCCTCACGAATCCGGCTGAAAAGCTCTTCCGGACTGACCCGGATGACGGCGCCGGTTGGACATGCCCGCACGCATGACGGCCCGCCATCGACATCCCGGCACAAGTCGCATTTGCGGGACATCTCTTTGTTTTCTTTGGATTTCTTTGGTTTTTCCGCTTCGCCTGGGCCAAATTTGCCACCAAACAACAGCCAACCCATCAGGCCGCCTTTCTTGGCAGGCAGGGCGCTCATCGTGATGGCGTCATAGGGGCAGTTCCGGGCGCAGTTGCCACAACCAATGCAGGTGTCGTCGACATAGACGGCGCCGCCAGCGTCACGCTGCAACGCGTTGGGCGGACAATCGGCCATGCAATGCGGCTGCTCACAATGGCGGCAGCTGAGCGGCACATGGATGTTGGCGTAAGTCGGCCCCGCGGCGCGGTCCAGACGGCTGACGCCATCATGGGTTTCAGCACAGGCCTTCTCGCAATAGTCGCAGCGAACGCAAAGGTCCTCGTCGATGACGATGGCGTTTGTCGCTTCACCCAGACCGATTGATGTCAGGAATTCGATCTTCCGGCTGACGACATCATTGCCTGTGCGCTGGTTTTCTTCTTCACGCTCACGGGCGACTTTGTCGACGATGGCGCGCAGCTTTGGCTTTTCATCCAGCAATGACCGGAAGAGGGCGCCATCCAGCTCAACCGCATCAACCGGAACGGTCGCTCGGACGGTGGCGGAACGTGTCTGATGGAACAGCAGCGCCATCTCGCCCACAAACTGTCCGGCGGGCACATAGGCGATCACGACGTCTGAGTTGCCTACCTTTTTCGAAACGGTGGCTGAGCCTGAGCGCACAATATAAAGTGCATCACCCTCATCGCCTTCTTCGATCAATGCCTCACCGCGACCAAACTGTTTGGTCTGTGCAGCTTCGATCAGCTCTGACAAGTCATCGCGGGTCAGCTCAGGGCTGAGGAAGGTCTGAAGCTGGCGAAGGATCGCCGTTTCATCCATGACCTTCTTGGCCTGAGGGCTGGACGCGATCAGTTTCAATGCCGCCGTGCGCGGTATTTCGATGCCAACAGCGCCAGATCCATCGCGTGCCGCCAGAACCGTTGCGGTGCGGCGGCGGCCCATGATCAGGCCCATTTCACCAAAGAACTGGCCCTGTCCCAATCGGAATACCTTGTCAGCGGTGACCGGGATCTCAACATCACCTTCGTGAATGACGAAAAGGCTGTCGCCCGCTTCGTTTTTTTCCATAAAAGCGTCGCCTGGCTTCTTAAAGTGGATGTCGGCATCCAGCATGAATTCACCAAGCTGGAGCAACGTGAGACCCTGGAAGAGGGGAACCGCCGCCTTAATCTGTTCCAGCATCGACTGAACGTCGTTAAAGCCCGGGATAACCTGGAATTTGGTCGCAAGCTCTTTGCGTACAACTGATTCAACAGGATCGCCAATGATCGTATGAACGACCTCGTAGCCCTGGTTCATGCAGTGTTTGATCAGCGGATAGCCAGCCAGCGCCCCAATGATGAAGACGCCGGGGCGGTCGCATTCGTAAATCTCATTCACACGCGGGAAATCAGCGCCGTCTTCGAAAACACCGCCAGCAGCCTCAATAAAGCCGCGCGGGGCGATGGCGCCGAGACGCGCAATGGCGCGATCGGCGGGAACGACGCGCTCACCCTCTGGCGTTTTGAGGACCATCGAGTCTTCGTTCACCTTCACAGGCGAAGCGTTGTAGGCGCATTCCAGCAACTCATCCTTAATCGCGGTCAGGATCAGGGATATGTTGCCGGATTTGGCGCGTGAAAACTCGCGCTTACGATTGACGATGGTGACGCGATTGTCATTCTGTGCGAGGGCAACAGCGTTTTCGATCGCAGCGTCGCCAGCGCCGATGACAATGATGTCCTTGTCCCAATAGTCTTTGGGATCGTCCAGCTGATATTCGGTCACGCCGTTGTCAGCGCCCGGGATCGAACTGGCGTCAAGCTGGCGTAGGTTGCCCTGCAGACCGATAGATAGGATCACGTGTTTGGCTTTGTAGGTATCGCCATTAGCGATGGTAATGGTGAAGTCGCCCTTTTCGCCTTCGATGGCGGTAACTTCTGAGTTGAACTTCACGTTCACACCAGAACCTTCGGTGCCTTCATCCCACCAGCCGAGAATATTCTCGCGGGTGTCCGCCTCAAACTGCAGGTCTGATTGCAACGGCAGATTGTCTGGCGTCGCCATCACGTACTTGCCGCGCTGATACTTGTAGATCGTGTCAGACAGGTGATCTGTGCGTTCCAACAAAATGTGGCTCACGCCCAATTTTGCAGCTCGAGTTGCTGCGCTGCAGCCTGCGGGTCCCGATCCAATGATCGCGATTTCGTATATCTCAGTCATTACGCCCCTACCACAAATCCTCACGCATCATGAGTTTTTTGTGACCCACGGTCAATCGAGTCGTTCGCTAAACCCTTGCATTTGCGTGTATTAGGTCACTCGGAGGTAGCAGAGACGGCAAACGCGCCGCCTCCACCGCAGCAATGAGTGATTTTCACGACATAACCACCGGGCGGAAGTAAGGCGTTCAGCGAAAAACCGTATCCGGCGCCCGAATCATCGTCGCGGGCCACCGGCGCGCCCGCTTTGGTCAGAACCTCTACAGTGAGATCAGCGTTCGAAACCGCCGCCAATGTCATGGTGCGCGCTTGCTTTAACGTCATTTCCAACTCAACCGCGCCGCCTAATGGCAATTCGCCTGCAAAGCCGCCGCCCGGCGTCAACGCGCCGACCTGTCTGGCGGGCAGGGGACGGTCGCCGCCCGGAAGGACCGTGAGTGGGATTTCATCTGAAGGTCGGAAATTGTCACCCGGCGAATAGATGCGCAGCACTGCGGCGCCGACGTCTGCGTCCGAATTCGCGGTTATGCGAATGCTTTCGCCATCCTCCGCCAGTTCCGCAGAAATCCCATCCGGGCCTCTTAACTGGCTGCCCGGCGTAAGAGGCGCGTCCATTTCAATATCCGTTTCGCCGCCGATGGTGATTGGCGCTGCGGGGGCGGTTGCGATATCGCGAGCTGCTGCAAATGGACTGATGCCACCATCGCCGCCCATGGCGCCGACCAATCGGGTCATTGCTTCGCAGATATCGCCTTCGGTCCGAAGCTCGCCCGCAAAGACCGAAGCCGCGCCAGATTTCATTTCAATCAACACAGGACCAGACGCGAAGGTATCAGCCGCAGCAGATCCATATAGACGGCGCGCTGCGGCCCGCGCACCCAACGCAACTTCCGCCCAGAAAGCGGCCGCTTCCGCATCGCGGCTTTCATCTGGTGCGATTTCCAGACCGCGCTTACCCATCCGCAGCCATGCCTGACCAGTTTGCGGAACCTGATCGGCCAGCGCTGCACAAGCTTCCTCAAGTTCGCCTTCAGTTTTTGTGACTAGGCTTAGGTAGTCTTCCAGATCCGCAGAGCGGGCGGTAAAAACCGGTGCGGCCTGGGCGGTTGAGCCAGCAAGCAGAAGGGCGATTGCGAAACGTCTGTACATCGCAGAAGACTAACGCAGGTTCGGCGATACTGGAAACAGCATTGGTCACACCATGTCGCTTTTACCCAGAAGGAAATTGACGGCGATCATGCGATATATAATGGCGTCTATACAGGATGTGCGCAGATGATCGAGGTTGCTGCGCTTTTGTCACTCAGCGGGGGCGCCCTTGGCGCAGCCATTGGTGGTGCGATTGCGATCTATCGGCGTGATCTTGAGGTGTCGCCGCTTCGCTTTGCTTTGGCCGCTGGTTTGATCACTGCAGCCGCATCATTTTTTGTAGGAAGCGTTGAGCATCGATGCCTGCTTGCGGCGCTAACTGTTCTTGCCATGACGGATCTCAAACACCGCATTCTTCCAGATGAGCTGACTTTGGGTCTGATCGTTGCTGGCCTCATCTTTGCGCTGATCAGTCCCCGCGATCTCGCGCTTGCCTGCATTGGCGGTCTTATCGGTGGATCGGTGCTGTGGGCCCTTCGCGCCATTTGGCTGAAAACGAAAGAGGAAGAGGCGTTGGGCCTGGGCGACGTAAAGCTGTTGGCCGGGATAGGAACCTTCATGGGCCCTTTTGCCTTGCCTGAGATTGTATTTTGGGCAGCAACTGGCGGAATCGGACTGGCGCTGCTGATGGCGCTTCGCCCGAACAGAGGTCCGGAAATTCCGTTCGGTGCGACGCTGGGCGCGGCTTGCTTGCTTTACCTTGCAGCGGGGCCGTTGTTGTTTGCGGTCTAGCCGCCCTTTAAATCGTTTATCTCAGCCTGCGCCGCGCCAAGGTCCTTGGTTGTTGCTTCCAGTCGGGCGGCAAGGAACCGCATGACCTGGAGGGACACTTCGGTAAATTCACTGAGCAACTTCAGGAATGCATCACGGTCGATGCGCAGTACATCAAGATCGGATTTCGCGCCAATGGCAGCGGTGCGGGGGATATCGCAAAGGACAGCCATTTCGCCAAATATCTGTTTCGATCCGATGACGGCGACTTCTTTCTTTTCGCCGCCAATATTGATCAGCACAGAGGCCGAACCATCGATCACCACAAAGGCGCTGTCGCCCTCATCGCCCTGATCGAAAAGCAATTCACCAGCTCGGTAGGTCAGGCTTTCGCTCATGAATGCCAGCAGGCGCAGGCGCTTGGGGTCGATCCCCGCAAAGATCGGGGTCTGCTGCATCGCTTCGACGGCTTTGTTCAGGCTCACCTTAGTTTTCCTTTCCAGGTTCCTACGTTATTCGGCAGGTTCCAACATTGATGCGGTCGCCCCATCTTTCGCCGTACCATCATCGCTTACCATAATAATGTGATCACATTTTCGCGCAGCGCCTTCTGTGGTCAATGACATCACAACAGATTTGCCAGCCATTTCGGCGACAATTGCCTCGCGGATCGCGTCATCCTCGGGCGAGACGCCTGCGGCCACACCGTCGATGACGACCATTTCCGGCCGCTTCAGAAGCGCGCGGATCAGGGCGGAACGTTTCTTGGATGACGCGCTCAGACCTGCGCCGCCTGCGCCCAGCTGCGCGCCAAGACCAACGGCCGTGATCCCTTCGCGAAGGCCAGACCGTTCAATCTCATCCTCAAGGAAATCATCGAATTTTTTCCACGCGCTACGACGGTCATAGCGGCGTTTCCCGTGAAGAAGGTTTTCCGACAGGCTTAGCGCGGGGGAATAGACATCCTCACCAAAGCTTACGAACTTGTCGCTGTTCTGGGTCAGCTGAATGGCCTTGGTGCGAGCGGCCAGCAACTGCGCTTCAACTTCATCGTCCACCGCATCCAGTCGGTCGCGAACCGGGATGAAGGCGAGAGCGAAGGAAAGCAGCAGTCGTTTTTCTTCATCTGACGGTTTGTGATCAGACTTCATGCGATATTTTTCGACGACTTCAGCAGATGCGAGGATGTCTTTCTTTGAATAGTCCGAAAAACTGTCCAGGAGGGAGCTGTCTTCATCAACTGCGCCCAACAGTTCGACCAACTGTCTTGCGATGGCTAAGCCAGCGCGAATGAGCGGCTGTTCAGCGCCACTTTCAGCCAGAACGGCGACCACATCAGCATCTTCTGCATAGTCGGCAATACTGGTGCGCGCCTTTTTCGGCATCGCATAAAGGACGTTTTCCAGTAGAGAGGCGTTCTGATTAAACGCACCATCGTCCCAGAATTCCACGAGGTCGGCCAATTCTCGATTTTGCGCGGCTGCATCGCGAAGCGTGTTACGAGCGCCTGCAATCTTTTCAGCGATTTCAGGATGGTCACTGGGGTCAATACGGGACTGAAGACCAAGCGAGTAGAGTTCAGCGGCCAAGCCGACTTTGGTGGCCAACTCAACGATCCGGGCGTCAAGTTCGGCCCCGTCGGTCACGCCTGCGGCAGCATAATCTGTCCAGTCGCCCAGCGGCTCAGCGGCGAAGTTGCCAGTGATATTTGCTTCGCTCAGCTTTTCAACAGCCTCTGCCGTGTCGGTATCGCTTAGCATTGATGCGCTTTTGCGCAGCGAATAAGTCAGGTTTTCGCGCAAGGTGCCTGCAAAAAACGCATTGTCACCTGATACATAAGCGACGCCTTGACCGACCGCTGGCATTGTAGCCTCGGTCACTTGCGTGCCCCCGATGGTGACGCGGCCGCCTTCAGGTTCAACCAGGCCAACCATCATCTTCAGGATCAACTCACGCCCGCCTTCTTCGCCGCCAAGAACGCCGGTGAACGCGCCAAGCGGCGCCTTGCTGCTGGCGCCATTCAGGCCAGATGATCCGGGGCCAAAGCTGACATTCTTGATCTCGACTTCGCCTTTCAGCGGGGTTGGATTTTCATCGTAGACCCGCTCACGATCATAGACGAGACCGTCGACGGTGAAGTTCTCAACAACCAATTCAAAGCGCGAATTAAGATCGGTCCAGCGCTGGAAATAGTTCAGAAGGGCTTTCCACGGGCCTGCAACATCCTTGTAGGCGGCCAGAACGGCGACGAGCGAGCCGATTTCAAGGTTGCCCTGCAACACCTGAATGCCGCCAAAGAGGTAGAACGCAAAGGGCGTGAGCGCGATCATGAAGTTGTTCAGGCCTTTGATCAAATACTTCCGCTTGAAGATCTGAAGCCGGATCGAGAAGTTTTCATAAAGCCGGTCAGCAACCTGCGCCAGGTGCCAGCGCGCTGTGTCGTTGGAGTGAATTTCCTCTATCGCGCCAACACTTTCGCCCAGATTATCCGCAATCTTGCGGACATTGGTGACGCGCATCTTGTTCAGTTTCACAACCTTCTTTTGAAGCTTGGGAATGATGTAACCCTGAATAGGATACAGCGCGATGGCGGCTGCGCCCAGATAAGGGTCCTGCAGGAAGATGAAGGTCATGTAGACCGCTAGCATCCCACCTTGCCAAACGGGGGTAGAGATGACTTCGCCAAAGAACCCACCGAGTGGTTCGACTTCACCCATCACGGATTGAACGATTTCGCCCTGCTTCATGTGCTGGAAGCGTTTGATCCGGAAGCGCAAGACGTTTTCGTAGAGGTGATAGCGGAGGCGGCGCAGCATCCGCTCTGATGTCAGGCCGATCTGAACGTTCAGAACAAACTTTAAGCCATTGTTCAGCACAATCATGACAATGAATATGAAACAGAGCGCCAAAAGGTACTCAAAATTGCTCATATCCATGTACAGGAAATTGATCGGGAACTCCGTTGGGGTGTTCCCGGCGCCAAGCGCCTTGTTCACAATGATTTTGGGAATCTCAAGCGAGATGTAGATGACCGGGAAGGTCATAAACGTTACGATCAAAGTCTTGATCGTATCCATTCTTCCATATGTCCACACAAAGCGGACAAGATTCTTATCCATCGGTTCCCTCGACGTTTACCCCTGCGCGTTAATAGTGACGCATCACGCGTCTGCGATCAAGCGCTTGTGTCTGTTGGGGTTTTGCGAGTGTGCATTATTCGCTCGCGCCAAGCTTTGTTTCCGCGTGCGCGCGCCTGACCTTCCGCTCAGGCCGCAGCGACAGCCGCTGCCTGAAATGTCAGTTCAAGACCATCACGTGCAGCAAAAGCCCCGGCGAATTGCTCTTTCGCATTGGCTTCAATCGCCGCCATCTGGGTGTCTGTCCTGGTCGGGTTATGATGGAACAGCGCAAGGCGTTTCGCGCCGGCAAGTTCGGCCAATCGGATCCCTTCGTTTGGGGTCGAATGCCCCCAACCCACGTGGTTGGGATATTCCTGAGACGTGTAGGAACTGTCGTACACAGCCAGATCAGCGCCCTGCATCAGGTCCAGAACATTCTGATCGGTTTCGCCGTCGACATGTTCGGTGTCAGAACAATAGGCGATCGTCACGCCATATGCTTCAATCCGATAACCGGTGCAGCCGCCTGGGTGGTTCAGGGGGCGGGTCGTCAGTTTGATTTCATCGTTCAGCATAGCCTCGCCATGCGGGGCAGGCTGGAAATAGTCGATGTCAGACCCAAGCATCGCTTCTTCTACCGGGAAGAACGGGCGGCAAAACAGCCGCGGCATCAACATGCGCATGTCGTGCGGCTCAGCCGCGCCAATGCGGAAATGTTGGCCAGGAATGAAGATCGGGGTGAAGAAGGGCAGCCCACAGACATGATCGAAATGAGGGTGGGTCAGCAGGATGAACGTCTCGCGGTCATCAGGGTTTTCCATCAACGCGTTGCCAAGCCGCCGCATGCCGCTTCCACAATCGAGGATGATGCGTGATTTTGGGGCCGTGATTTCAAGGCAGGGCGTGTCGCCGCCATAGATATTTGTGTCCTTGCCCGGCGAGGGCAGGGATCCACGAACACCCCAGAATTTGAAATTGACCTCAGCGTCATACATTCGCCAAACCTAGTCTTTCACGGTGTTCTCCACCACTAACAAAACCGTCCACCAAGCACTCTACATACCTCAAGACTGACATAACCTGCCTTCGCAGGCTGAATTTTACCACAAGACACCTTTCTAACATAGAGCAAATACATACGTTTTGAAGGTAAGTCGAGCCATTTGCACTTTAGTGCATGTGCAGTTTGTCACCATTTTGGGCCCCTGCCTTTCAGCGAGGTGGCCAGGTGATCAATGAACACACGCAGTTTGGGCTGTGGAAACCGCCCCTCCGGGTAAACAGCAAAGACACCCAGTGGCGCCGGTTTGTGCGCTGGCAGCAATTCAATCAGCGATCCGTTTGCAAGTTCATCATGGCAAATGAAGTTCGGGCTGAGACAGATGCCAAGACCATCGAGCGCGGCTTGTACCAACGCCTCACCATTGTTGATAGCCAAACGCCCACCAGACCGTATCAAACGCTCGTCGCCAGATTTAGATTTGAGCCGCCAGTAATTGCCCGACGACAAGTGCGAATAATGTAGAAGCTCGTGTTTCGACAGATCGTCAAGCGATTGCGGCGCGCCGTGCCATTCAATGTATTTAGGCGAGGCGATGAGGTTAACTTCGGTCTCGGCCACCTTGCGCGCCTTGAGGGAACTGTCCGGCAAGTCCCCAATCCTGATCGCCACATCGAACCCTTCGGATACGAGTTCGACCATGCGATCATCAAACTCAAGCCGGGCAGAGACATCGGGGTATTTGTTCAGAAAAGACGCCAGCGCTGGCGAAACAAAACGCAGACCAAACGTAAGAGGCGCTGAGATTTTCAATTCACCGGTCGGGGCGCCCTGCATTGTGGTCGCCATCGCATCGGCGTCAGCGGCGGCTGACAGAACGCTGATCGCCTTGTCGTAATACGCAAGTCCGATTTCTGTAGGGCTGACACGACGTGTGGTGCGATTCAAAAGGCGAGCGCCTAGTCGTGTTTCCAGTGCTGCGACATGTTTTGAGATGGCGGACTTGGACAAGCCAGCCTTACGCGCCGCATCTGTAAAGCCGCCAAGCTCAACCACGCGGGTAAACGCCTCCATCTCACTCAATCGGTCCATGTACGCCGGCTCCAGCCAAGAAACCCTTTATTATGCAAGTGTTTTCGAAAGAGGCTTAAGATTCCAGACAAAAATCCGGTTCTGCTTACGGCGGTGTGTATAAAATTACACAAAGGGTTTTTGGCGGAATGCCGAAAGGGAGGGTTGCGCTGGCGAAACGCACCTGTTTAGTCTCCCGCCCGCGCCCGCACGGCGCCAAAAAACGAACGGTTACGTAATTCAGGGAGCCAGCCGGAATGGCGGATGGATCGGCTGCAGAGGCCTTTGTCGCGTTTGAACGCGTTCAGAAAAGCTACGATGGCGAAACGCTTGTCGTTAAGGACTTGAACCTCGCCATCGGCAAAGGTGAATTTCTGACAATGCTTGGCCCATCGGGGTCTGGCAAAACTACATGCCTTATGATGTTGGCCGGCTTTGAAACAGCAACGCATGGCGACATCCGCCTTGATGGCAACTCAATTAAAAATATCCCGCCGCACAAGCGCGGGATTGGCATGGTTTTTCAGAACTACGCCCTTTTCCCGCACATGACAGTAGCGGAAAACCTCGCCTTCCCATTAGAAGTGCGGAAAATGTCCAAGGCAGATACCGAAGCCAAGGTGAAACGCGCGCTTGATATGGTGCAGATGGGTGAGTTTGACGGTCGTCGCCCAGCACAGCTTTCTGGCGGCCAGCAGCAGCGCATCGCACTGGCCCGCGCGCTTGTTTTCGATGCAGAACTTGTCCTGATGGATGAACCGCTTGGCGCGCTCGACAAACAGCTGCGCGAGCATATGCAGTACGAAATCAAGCATATTCACGAAAACCTCGGCATTACAGTGGTCTACGTGACCCATGATCAGTCCGAGGCGTTGACGATGTCTGACCGGATTGCAGTCTTTAACGATGGCGTAATCCAGCAGCTTGCGCCGCCGGAAGATCTGTATGAGCGGCCCGATAACAGCTTCGTCGCTCAGTTTATTGGCGAGAACAACAAACTGTTCGGCAAGGTTTCGTCGATCGACGCCGGTGTCGCACAAGTCGACATCGAAGGCGGCGGCGGCAGCCGGGCCCTCGCCATTAACAGTGGCGCGGTAGGCACCCGAACTATGCTTTCAGTGCGTCCTGAACGGATTTACATTGGCGGCGAAGGCGAAAACCAGGCCGAAGCAAAAGTGCTTGAGCTGATTTATCTGGGCGACCACATCAGGTGCCGCCTCGATGTCGCCGGGAACACGGATTTCATTGTCAAAGTACCGAACGCCGCTGGGGCACGGCCTTTGGCGGTTGGGGAAACCACGAATGTGTCGTGGATGACTGACGATTGCCGCGCTTTGGATGCGGTCTAGATCATATCGAATGCGCCGTTCGCCTTTTTGGTGGGCGACGTAACTCACGGGCCGCGCAAAGCGGTCTAACTACAGGGAGACTATAAAGTCATGAAACTTAAACTCGCACTCGGCGCTGCAGCAATCGCAGCGTTCTCGGCCGGCGCAGCAAACGCTGCTGGCCACTCAATCACCGTTGTCTCTTGGGGCGGCGCTTACACGAAATCTCAGGTTGAAGCATACCACAAACCGTGGATTGCAAAGACTGGCAAACAGATCGTGTCCGAAGACTACAATGGTGGCATGGCCGAAGTTAAAGCGCAGGTCGAAGCAGGCAACGTGACCTGGGATCTGGTCGATGTTGAAATGTCTGACGCCGTTCGCGGTTGTGACGAAGGCCTGCTTGAGCCTATCGATCACTCTGCTCTGCCAGCAGCGCCCGACGGCACTGCAGCTGTCGACGACTTCATTGCTGGTTCACTGCCAGAGTGTGCTGTCGCCAACATCGTATGGTCCACTATTTTTGCTTACGACACTTCGAAAACTAAAGGTGTTGTTGGTCTGAACGACTTCTTCGACCTTGCGAAATTCCCAGGCAAGCGTGGCCTGCGTAAAAATCCAAAAGCGAACCTTGAAATGGCTCTGATCGCTGATGGCGTTCCTACTGCTGAGGTTTACGACGTTCTGTCCACGCCAGAAGGCGTTGATCGCGCATTCGCAAAACTCGACACCATCAAAGATCAGGTCGTGTTCTGGGAAGCTGGCGCACAGCCTCCACAGCTGCTGGCTGACGGTGAAGTCGTCATGACCACAGCTTACAACGGTCGTATCTTCAACGCGGCTGCTGGCGAAGGCAAACCATTCGCTGTCAACTGGGACGGTCAGATCCTCGACTTCGACCTCTGGGTCATCCCAAAAGGCGCGCCAAACAAAGAAGCCGCTCTGGACTTCCTGGCGTTCTCAACCGACACGCAGCGTCTTGCTGATCAGGCTTCCTGGATCTCTTACGGCCCAGCCCGTAAATCTTCCGGCCCGCTTGTTGGTCTGTTCAACGATGGCAAAACGGAAATGGCGCCACACATGCCAACCGCTGCGACCAACCTGGAAACTGCTCTCGTGAACAACTTTGAGTTCTGGGCGGATAACCAGGACGAGCTGAACGAGCGTTTCAACGCTTGGCTGGCTAACTAATCTGATTGCGGGGCCGCTTAACCGCGGCCCCCTTTCTCTACTGCGCCTTCGCGAAAAGGCGCAGTAGAGAAAGAAGACCAGAGGGCACCATGACAGATGTAACACAATCCGGCCCGCTGATGGCGGCGGATGGAACGCCCCTTAAGCGTCGCTTGGCGCAGGCAATGTTCCGCAACAGGCTGCGGGCCTTTGGTCTTACCGCGCCGCTGCTGGCTTTCATCTCACTCTTCTTCTTCTTGCCAATCGTCGTCCTGTTGTTTCAGGGCATCTACAACAACCAGTTTGAAGAAGGCATGCCGACGACGACGCCTCTTTTGCTGGAATGGGATGGGACTGAACTGCCAAGTGAAGAGGTCTATGCAGCGGTTATCGCCGATATCAAATGGGCGCGCGAAATTGACCGTGCATTGCCAACCAAAGTCGGCGGTCGCGTAAACCGAGAGATTTCCGGTGCGACTTCTCTGTTCAAGAAGACCACGCGCAAAGCCAAAAGCATGGAAGCGCCCTTCAAAGAGGCGATGATCAAGGCTGACAAGAAGTGGGGCAATCCGGCCTATTGGCACGCGATGAAGCGGACGGCGAATTCGTTCACATTATCCTTTGTTCTGAAGGCGATAGATCTGAAATACGCCGACGATGGATCCATTGTGCAGGAAAAGGAAAACCTGCGCGTCCATGTGAAACTGTTCCTTCGAACGCTTGAGATTTCGATCCTTGTTACCGTCTTCACACTGATCCTCGGCTACCCGATCGCCTATCTTCTGGCGCAGTTGCCGGTTCGGACATCAAACCTTCTCCTCATTCTTGTGCTGCTGCCGTTCTGGACTTCGATCCTCGTGCGCACCACGGCATGGATCGCAATTCTTCAAGGTCAGGGGGTGTTGAATGATGTGTTTGTCTTCATTGGCATTGCCTCTGACGATGCCCGTTTCAGTATGATCTACAACAAGCTGGGCACGCTGATCGCGATGACGCATATCCTGCTGCCGTTCATGATCCTGCCGCTTTATTCCGTGATGAAAGCGATCCCGCCGCAATATGTTCGGGCCGCCAAATCAATGGGCGCTACCAACACGACCGCGTTCCGCCGGGTCTATTTCCCACAAACCGTGCCTGGGATCGGGGCAGGGGGCATCCTCGTCTTCATCCTCGCCATTGGGTACTACATCACTCCAGCCCTCCTCGGTGGGCAGGATGGCGTGATGATCTCGAACATCATCGACAACCACATGCGATCCTCGCTGAACTACTCTCTCGCTGCGGCGTTGGGTCTGGTTCTGTTGATCTTCGTTCTGTTCCTCTATTGGTTCTATGACCGCATCGTCGGCATCGACAACATGAAACTCGGGTGATCTGAGATGGTGCTGCCCCCTTATGCTTCGACCGGCGAACGGATCTGGCACTACACGTTCCGTATTATCTGCGGCCTGATCTTCTTTTTCCTGATGGCCCCGATCGTTATCGTGGTGCCACTATCCTTCAACGTGGAGCCTTACTTCAGCTTCACCGAAGGCATGCTGTCGTTTGAAAGCGATGCATTCTCAACCCGCTGGTATGCTGATGTCCTGCGCAATGGCATGGCCGCGCCGGATGCGATTGCGGGCTGGTGGACGGACATGTGGAACAACGCCCAGTGGGTCCGCGCCATCAAGAACAGTTTTATCATCGGTTTTTTCGCGACAATCCTTGCAACTGCGCTTGGCACCCTTGCGGCCATTGGCCTGTCCCGATCAGAAATGCCCGCGAAGGGCGCCATCATGGCGACGCTGATCTCGCCCATGATCGTGCCACTTGTGATCACCGCTTCGGGCCTTTTCTATTCGTTCAGTCAGGACCTGAACCCGGTGAACTGGTTTGCAGACGAACCAATTGCCCCAACCTGGACATTGACCCGTACCTATTTCGGTCTGATCCTCGCCCACGCTGTGCTCGGCACGCCGTTCGTGATCATCACCGTAACCGCCACTTTGGTGGGCTTTGATCAAAGCTTGGTGCGGGCTGCGCAGTCCATGGGCGCATCGTCAGCGCGAACCTTCTTCAAAATTCAGATGCCGCTGATCCTGCCAGGCGTGATCTCTGGCGCGCTCTTTGCGTTCATCACATCGTTTGATGAAGTTGTGGTTGTGCTGCAAATGGCTGATGTGGAACAGCGAACGATCCCCCGGCAGATGTTCAGCGGGATCCGCGAACAAATCTCGCCAACCATCCTCGCGGTGGCCACAATTCTGGTCTTGATTTCGATTGGTCTGCTGACGGTGCTGGAACTCCTCCGTCGCCGGTCCGAGCGGCTGAGAGGAATGAGTCCGAGTTGATCCGATTTCTTATCCCCTTTGTATTGGGGGCGACGGCTGCACAGGCCGGAAGTGGCGGGCTGTGCGATCTGCAGGATGATGATCTGATCTTTACCAGTTGCGGTGGCGCGGTGGTTGAGCTGCGCTTGTTGCCTGAAGACGCAGAGGCGACGCCCGAAGGCGCGCTGGATGTAACCGGTGCCTATACGGCCACAGACAGGCGCGCAGAAAATCGCCGGAAACCTGTTGGGCTTTTCGCGCGTGGTGGCGAAGTTATCAGCCGCGAATATGTTCGGTTCGATGGCGTGCTGACCGTGACAGATGGACAGCCAACACTGCATCACCGCCGTCGCATCGTATTAAATGATCAGCAGTTTGATCTGGAGAATACGAAAGGTCGTGCGGATTTCTTATCCCGCGCATCTGAGACTGGCTCTGCCGTTATGCAAAGCCATCTTCTTATTGTGGACGGAAATGTCGACACGGCGCCCATCGACGGTGCGCCCCGGTTTCGCCGACGCATCCTGTTTCAGATGAACAATGGTACATTCGGCGTATTTGACAGCTCACCGCGAATGCTGACGTTGAACGAAGCGACGCAAGAGGTTGCCGCAAAGTTCGCGCCAAATATGGCGCTGAACCTTGATATGGGCAGCTATGATTTCTGCCGCAAGGGGCAAAGCCTGTGTGGCGCGCTTGGCCCGCAGTCCACGGGCAAGCTGTCTAATCTGTTGCGGTTCACCAAGCCGGGCGGCTGACCGTCAGGCCACCAACCCACGGCATCCAGACAATTGCCTTTGATAATCTTCAGCCCGGCGTGTCACCCTGCTGGCGGCTTTCTTTAGCCAGGCCTTCTGCTTCCACGTTCCGCGTTTAAAGCCGGTGTGTCCTTCGTGATAAGCGAGGTACTGGCTGTATGCGTCAGTCATCGCCAGACCGTTTGAGCGGCGGGTCTTGGTCATGTACCAACCGATGAAATCAACGCTGTCGTCAAAGTCTTCGCGGCTGGCCCAGCCATTACCGGTTTCATCCTGATACCAGCCCCAAGTACCGTCCAACGCTTGTGAATAGCCGTAGGCTGAACTGACCCGCCCGTTAGGCACAAGCCCAAAGAACGTATATTTCTTCGGCGTTTTAGCATCGTGGCGGAAACTGCTTTCCTTCCAGATGATCGCCATCACTACATGAGGCGGCGCGCCCCATTTCTGCTCAGCATCAGCCAGGGCCTCGCCCCAGTCTTCGCGATCGCCCAGCATGCCGCAGATATTGGTCTGGTCACGTGGAACGCTTGTTGATGTGCTGGAGCATGCAGCGACGCATAGCGCGGCAGCCCCTAATAGGGTTGCAGTAAGTATCTTCATGGTATTGGGCCTGCTCATAGCCTCTGATTGCCGCCTGCATACCACGAAATCGCGCAACGCAAAAGCATCATCCCATAAAGGTGAGGTCCAGTTCCCAGGCGTCCTTGATCGTAAGGGGGATTAATTCAGGGCCCTGAATGACGACCATCGTGCCCCAGTCTTCCTGAATGATCTCTGCTTCTGCATCGCCATAGACCACAATCCGGTCAACGGCTTCCTCAAAGTCGGTGATCGTGTCGTTCCCGGTGTGATAATCCGCGTTGCAAACGAATGCGTCAGCGCCTTCGCCACCCGTAAGCATATCGTCGCCCTGAGCGCCGACCAGAGTGTCGTCGCCAGCAGATCCCTCCAGTGTGTCGTCGCCGAATGAGCCTTCGATCCGGTTGTCCTGATCATCCCCGCGCAAGTGATCTTCGTGGTACGACCCTATTAGGTTCTCGAAACTGATAAGCTTATCGAATGCTGCGTCCCCGCGAAGGCCGCGGCCGCCCTGTGTGGGCGAATTGAGATGCACGTAAACGCCCGCCTTGCTTCCCCGGTATGTCGCGGTGTCGTCACCGGTTCCGCCATCAAGTGTGTCAGCGCCCGCGTCGCCTTCCAAAAGGTCAGCGCCTTGATTGCCAAGCAGGGTATCGCCCCCGCCTCCGCCAAACAGGTTGTCGTCGTCCTGACGACCTCTTAGTGCGTTGCGATGGCCGTCGCCATAAAGCACATCGACGAAATTCGAAGCATCCACACTTTCGATGCCACTGAGAAGATCACCTTGGGCGTTCCCACCACGGCCATTTGTCGACCATCCCAGTTGTCCGGAATCGAGCGCGACTGACACGCCTGATGTACTGCTGCGGTAGGTAACTTCGTCAAAACCGTCGCCCCCTTGCAAGTTCTGTCCACCGCCATTCGAGATGATAAGGTCATCGCCCGCTCCCCCAATCACATCGGTATCGCTGGACTGCAATGTGTCGTTGAAATTGCTGCCTCCTAACGCTTCGAAATCCCGAAATTCCAACATTGCGATTTCGAAACCACTAGCGTTTGCCGGGCCTTCCGCCATGAAGCGCAGCGACAGGAGGTCATGTCCGTCGCCACCGTCGAGGTCGCCAGAGAAGTTTACATTTGCACTGAAATCTTCGCGATCAGCATAAAGGGTGTCGTTGCCTTCGCCGCCATCCAGTCCATCTATCCCTTCGCCGCTGTAAAGGACGTCATTTCCGGCGCCGCCAATCAGCGTGTCGACACCTTTGCCGCCATAGAGTGTGTCATCACCGCTGCCGCCATCAAGCTCATCACTGCCGTTTCCCCCATCAAGCAGGTCATTATTGGCGTCGCCGAATAGATCATCATTTTGATCGCCCCCGAACAGCTGGTCTGCCCCATCGAAATCGATGATCTCATCATTTCCGGCGCCGCCATACAGCGTATCATCGCCAGTGAATTTTCGTACGTCACTACCGTCGATGTAGTCGTAATCGTAACTTTCGCCGCCAATTCTGGGTGACGTTCTTGTGCTGCCGTCGCCACCGAACAGCGCATCTGCGTCGTTTCCGCCTTCAATCAGATCGCCGTCCCCATCCCCCATCAGGATATCCCGGCCGTCGCCGCCGATCAGATGATCGCCATCATCGCCGCCAAAGAAGCGGTCCCTCCCTTCGCCGCCAATCATCGTGTCTTTGCCAGCTTCGCCAAAATGATGAAAGTGTAATCGACATCTTTGACCGTGATCCGGTCGTCGCCTGCTTTGGCCTTTAGATTGCAAATGATATTGGTGAGAGTGACGGTGTCATCGCCTTCGGTGAACGCTGATATCCCATTCGACATCTCATCACTCCCTATGGTTGCAGGGTCTATATGAGAGATTGCTGGCGTTACCGCAGTGAGGATTTTCGCGCTCTGGTTGCGTGCGTCTCCACCTACAGCAGCAGGCTCAGCGTTAATGGAATCGTCAGCGCCGATATCATCGTTGAGACAACAACCAACCCTGCGACTTCTTCTGGTTCCTGATTATATTGCAATGCAATCAGATAGTTGGTCACCGGCGCTGGCATGATCGCTTGTAGTATGAGCACGCCGAAGGCAACGCCGGTCAGGCCCAGACCGGTGGCCACGCCGAACCCGATTGCGCCAGCCGTGACAAACCGCAGGATGGCGATGACAGCTGCCCGGGCAATCGCACCGGGTTGTATCCGGCTGATAGACACACCCAGCGTCAGAACCATCAGGGGAATGCCCATCTGGCCGATTAGTGCGATGGAATTGTCCGCGAAGGCGGGCGGCTTCCACCCTACCATCGACGCCGCAATTCCGGCCAGTCCGGCCCAAACCATCGGCTGACGGGCCGCTTCCCATTTCCGTTCAATCCCGGCGACAAACCACAATCCCAGCGAGAACTGGAATGACACCATCAAGGCAAACAGAACGATGGAAAGCGCCAGGCCTTCCTGTCCGAACGCATACAGTGCGATTGGCAAGCCGATATTGCCTGAATTGTTGAAGACGCTTGGTGGAAGGAAGGTTCTTAGCTGCAGCCCGGCCAGCTTAAAGCCAATCGCGAACACTACGGCAAATGCGCCATACAGCGTCAACGTCGCCACCGCGATCTCTTGCACGGCGTCGGGCGAAATTTCAGCCCGCACGAGCGTTGAAAAGATGATGCAGGGCATGGCGATCTGCGTCGCCAGTCGGGTTACGAAGGCGATGTCGTAAGGGATGCCGCGCTTTGCCCAGACAAACCCAATCATCGCCAGTGCGAATACCGGGGCTGTAATTTCTAAAACCTGAAAGATCACGACCAGCCCGATAAGCACCCCACTGTCCCAGCTCTTACTCTTAACCACAACCTCGCGTAAGAGCCGACGCGACGTCGAAATCTGGTGCGATCCCTATGGAAACTTTGTTAGGAAGCCTATAGTAGAACGCACTGGAAAATTCTTCAGCGAGTCGCAAAAGCCTGATGATCAACGCGTTGGCCAAATTCAGTATAGGACAAGTTGTCCAGCACCGGGTCCATCCTTTCCGGGGCGTGATCTTTGACGTCGATCCTGTGTTCTCGAACACAGAAGAATGGTGGAACGCCATTCCAGAGGATAGCCGTCCAAGGAAGAACCAGCCCTTCTATCATCTCTTCGCTGAGAATGAGACCAGCTACTACGTGGCTTATGTCTCGGAACAGAACCTGCTTGCGGATGATACCGGTGAGCCTGTCGACCATCCTGAGGTCGAAGAAATGTTCTCGGCCCTCGAAGATGGACAGTATGCGATAGAAGCGACCTACCGCCACTAACCGCAGTTCTTAAGTTCGTCCTTACGGATGCGTTTGGTTCTGGTCGCCCACTCCGACAACATCTGACTGATTTGGCTTTAGGCCATCGCAGCTTCCGGCGGGTCGGTCTGGACGTCTACCTTGCAACATCCCAAAATGTCTCATTCATCATCCAACAACGATAGAATGAGGATTGTACCTTGAGCGCAAATACCGATTTCCACGGTGTCTATCCGATCCTCTACAGTTTCTATGACCATCAAGGCCAACTGGATCGCGAAGCCATGCGCCGCCAGGTCAATGGCGCCATCGCCGCCGGCGCGCATGGTATCGCCGTCATGGGGCTGGCCACCGAGGTTGGCAAACTCGACGTCAATGAACGCCGCAAGGTGATTGACTGGGTGGGTGAGGATGTCGCCCGGCGCGTCCCTTTGGCCGTCACGGTTGGCGAGGGCAGCGTTGCGGGGCAGATTGCTTTCGTGAATGCTGCCAAGGACGCTGGCGCGGACTGGTGTATCCTTCAGCCGCCCGCGATCACAGGCGTGCCGGAAAGCGAATATGTCCGCTTTCTGGGCGGCGTCGCCGAAAAGGTCGATATCCCGTTGGCCGTACAGAATGCGCCCGGTCTGATGACGACCAGCCTGTCGAATGGCGCTTTGAAAACGCTGAATCGCGCGCATCCCAATGTCTGCCTTCTGAAAGGTGAGGGGCCGGCGACCTACATCAAGCAGTTGATGGAGGATACAGACGGCGCCTTCGATATCTTTGGCGGCATGGCGGGCATCCAGTTTCCGGACTCAATGAGGGCAGGGTGCGTCGGCATGATCCCGGCGGTCGATCTGTTCGACCCGCAGGTGCGGATTTATAATTTGATGCGCGAAGGAACGCCTGAGGCGATTGCTGAGGCAGAGAACCTGCACCGAGAGTTATTGCCGCTGATTGTCTTCATGATGAGTTCTGTCGAAAACTTCATCGCCTACGGGAAGCATCTGGCGGCGCTGCGTCTTGGCCTACCTAACGGGTTGGCCCGCCAGCCATCGGTTCCCGTATCGAAATTCGGCCTCGAAATCATGGAACATTGGGCGCAGCACCTCGGCCCATTCCCCGAGGGCTGAGACCGACGCGCTCAGCGCAGCTTGGCCTTTTTCGCCATCTTCCGATCTTTGATCTTCGCTTGGTTCACTTTGCGGCGCGTACCACCTGTGCCGCGCGTGGACCTGCTGGCTTTGCCAAAGCCTTCAGCCTCAATCAGCTCAAAGATCAAACCGCCGGTCAGCGGGGATGCCTCCGCCAACCTAACCGTCGCGCGTGCGCCGATCTTCAGCGACTTGCGCGACCGCTCACCGGTCAATGTGTTCCGCGCCTGATCGAACCGGAAGTACTCTGTTCCCAGTGACGATATCAGGACGAGGCCATCAGCGCCTGTATCGTCGAGTTTCACGAACATGCCAAACCGCGCGATGCCGGAGATGCGGCCTTCGAATACGGCGCCTTCCTGGTCGGACATGTACGTCGCCAGATAGCGGTCAGTCGTATCGCGTTCAGCCTCCATCGACCTTCGTTCGGTCATGGAAATCTGCTCTGCCGTCGCCTTCAGCTTGTCGACATCCGACGGGCTCAGGCCATCCTTGCCCCATTTGTGCGCAGAGATCAGAGCGCGGTGAACGATCAGATCAGCGTAGCGCCGGATCGGCGACGTGAAATGCCCGTAGGACCTCAGGTTCAGGCCAAAATGCCCGAAGTTTTCTGGGTTGTAATAGGCCTGCGTTTGCGCCCGCAGAACCGCCAGATTGATCAGCTCCTGATCAGGTGATCCGACAGCCTCATCCAGGATTTTGTTCAGATGCCGCGTCTGCAGTACCTGACCTTTCGCCAGGGACAGACCAGTGTCCTTCAGCTGCTCGCGCAGGGCGTCCAGCTTCATCGGGTTGGGTTCTTCATGCACGCGGAACAACAAGGGCTGACCTGCCGCCTCTAGCGTTTCGGCTGCGGCGACATTGGCGAGGATCATGAACTCCTCGACCAGTTTATGCGCATCCAGCCGATCACGGAATCTAATGGATGTGACCTTGCCCGCATCATCCAGCTCAATCCGCCGCTCTGGCAGTTCCAGATGCAGAGGCCCGCGCTTATCGCGGGCGATGGCCGCCGCGCGATAGGCATCGAACACTGGCTTGATCGCTTCGTCCCATAGGGGGGCGCACTGCTCATCCGGCTCACCATCCGCGGCCGCCTGCGCCTGCTCGTAGGTCAGCGAAGCAGGGGAACGCATCAGGCCGCGATGAAAGTCATGCGCGATTTTCTGGCCTTCAGCATTCAGCACCATACGCACCGCCATGCACGGCCTGTCGACGCCTTCGTGTAGGGAACACAGTTCGCCGGACAACTCTTCCGGTAACATCGGCACAACCCGGTCCGGGAAATAGGACGAATTCCCACGCAGTCGTGCCTCAGTATCCAGTGCGGACCCCGGCGTCACATAATGGGCGACATCGGCGATGGCGACCCAGACGACATGGCCGCCTTTGTTCTTTGGATCATCATCAGGATAGGCGCAGATCGCGTCGTCATGGTCGCGCGCATCGGCTGGGTCGATGGTGATCAGCGGTAGATGGCGCAGGTCTTCGCGTTTGCCCGTTACTTTGGTGACAGGTTTCGCTTTGGTTGCGGCCTCAATCACTTCGTCCCGGAAGATATGCGGAATTTCGTGGGCGTGGATTGCGATCAGCGAAACAGACTTCGCCGCGCCGGGGTCGCCCAGCCGTTCAACCACTTTGCCTTTGCGCAGGCCATAACGGGGGCCAGGCAGGGTTTCGACCTCGATCAACTCACCATCTTCGGCGTCCAGCGCATCTGCGGCGGCGATCACCATCTCGTCGGTTTTGCGGTCCACCGGAACAAGCCGCCCGCCGCCGCCTTCGGACCGGAACACGCCCAGAACCCGCTTGGCGCCGGCTTTGATCTTCTTGATCATCCGGGCCTCATACTGGCCTTTTTCGCTGTCTGATTTGCGAAGCTTTGCTAGCAGCCGATCACCTTTGCCCAGCGAAGGGTCGCCGCGCTTTTCGATGATGGTGATCACTGGCGCATCACCTTCATCTTCCCAGTTCTGCGGTTTCGCGATCAGGTCGCCGTCAGCGTTCGGCCCGACAACCTCCAACATCGTAACCGGGGGCAGGGCGCCTTCACCGCGAAAGGACTTGCGTCCGCTTTTCTTGATCTCGCCATCGGCCTGCAATTCGCGGATCATGCGCTTCAGCTCAATCCGGTCAGCGCCTTTCACGCCAAAGGCGCGGGCGATGTCGCGTTTCGAGGCGCGGTCCGGGTTTTCGTTCACCCAGGCGAGGATGTCGGACTTTTGGGGAAGGTCTGTCATGGGCCACCTATGGACTGTGCGCGCACCGGGGTCCAGCGCTGGAGTTTGACTTCCAAGGGGTTCGAGGCCACGTGGCGTTGATGGAAACAGACACTAGTGCCCCGCTTGAAGCCGGTAATTTCGACCTTACCGAGCGCCACTACGCCCCTTTCGTCAACGTATTGCGCCGCCATCATCGAGGCCCCGCCTGCGCCCCGGACGAGACGACGCTTGAAGAAGCGTGTGACTGGCTGCTGCGCGATGGTTTGCGATACGAAGATTTTGCGAAGCTGTATGAAGAGCTGGTCTGGCGTGGCATCGCCTCCGGCGCGCCGATCAGCCGCGCGACCGTGCATGTCGGAACGCTGCATCCGCAGCTGTCTGGCTATAGCTGGAATTTTGAGCTGTTCGATGGCTGCGTTGACGAAATTGTCGTCGACAGACAGGCCAGTGCGACGAAGTCATTTACTCTGAACCCGCTCTATCGCGTGTTTAATCATGGTGAAACTGTCCGTGTGGTGCCGCAGGATCCCGAAGATGCGAAGCGCTTCCCCCTGATGGCCGAATTGGCTGAACAAGGCGTCACAGACTATATCGCCCGACCGCTCGGCGGTGGCAGCGACTACAACAACGGCGGCACGATCGCGACGAAACAGCCAGGCGGTTTCAGCAATGCGCAGTACCAGGCGCTGACGGAAATTTTCGATCTCTTCGCGTTGTTCATCGAACGTCATATCGCGCAGCAGATATCCGCCAATGTCCTCGACACGTATCTCGGCGCCAGCGCTGGGGCTGAGGTTCTGTCAGGTGCGATCCAGCGCGGGGCAGGGCGGCGGATCGAAGCCGTGATCTGGGTCAGTGACCTGCGTGGGTTCACTGACCGGTCCGAGCGGATGAGCGAGGAAGAGGTTAGCCAAATGTTGAACCTCTATTTTGGGGCGCTGGCTGGCGCGGTGATGGATCATGGCGGCGAAGTTCTGAAGTTCATCGGCGATGGTCTGTTGGCGGTGTTCCCAGTTGTGGATGATGCGCCAGGTGCGGCAGCGCGCGCCTTGGAGGCCGCTGAGGCGTCAGTCACTGCCGTTGGCAAGCTGAACGATGACAGACCAGATGACTTACCCAGAGCGGCGCTTCCCTTGAACACGGGAATTGCGCTGCATTTGGGCGAGGTGTTTTTCGGTAATGTCGGTTCACCGTCACGCCGCGACTTTACGGTGATTGGCCGTGCAGTGAATGAGGCGAGCCGGGTTGAGACCCTGACCAAGGAGGTCGGACGCCCGTTGCTGATCACCGCCCCCATCGCCAAGTTGCTGGATCGTGAGATGGAGGCGATGGGCGCCTATTCACAGAAAGGCGTGGAGACCACGGTTGAGGTCTTTGCGCCTGCAAGGGGGGCATACGGTTTCGTTGGGCTGACAGATTACCTCAAGCTGGCTTGATCGGGTCGATTGGTTTGCCAAAGCCGTCGTTCAGGGTTTCCAAAACCGCTGCGATCTTTAGAAGGCCTGCTTCACCGCGTGGCTTGCCGATGAATTGAATGCCCATTGGCGCACCGGATTTGGTGAAGCCGATGGGAACGGAGATCGCAGGCAAGCCAGCCGTCGTCGCCAGCATCGCGAATTTCAGCCAGTCCATGTAGTGACACTGCGGCTGGCCATCGACCTCGGTCGGGTATTCGATTTCAGAAGCCAGTGCGCCGAGGCCAACTATTGGGCAGGCGATCGCGTCGAAATTCGCCATGAACGCCGCCATGCGGTTGTACAGAAGCGACCGTCCGCGCGTCGCGGCGACGATGTCTTCGACCTTCAGTTCACGGCCCAGCTGGATGTTCTCGCGCAGGGTCTGCTTATAGTGCTGCTGAATGCTCTCAGGCTCTTGCCCCGGTGATGAAACTTGCGCGAGTGCGCGAAGGGTGTTGTAGGTCGGCTGCAGGTCCGTGAGATCAGGACATGTTTCCTCAACGCTGGTTCCGACGCCTTCCAGTGCTTTGAGCGCTGCTTCGATCAGATCACGCACCTCGCCTTCGACCGGCGCCAGACCATCCAGATCAGGTGAGTAGGCGATGCGTTTAGGCGCTTCGGCCTGGCGCACTTCGTCCAGAAAGCTGACGCGGGGCGCCTCAAGCGACTGGAAGAGGCGCGGGTCAAACCCGGTCATCGCGTCCAGAAACAATGCGCAATCCGCAGCGGTGCGCGCCATCGGGCCGGAAAGGCCCTCATGCGCAAACTGCTGTTTTTCCGATCCACCGCCTGCGCGGCCCGGCGTGGGGCGCATCCCGATGATACCGCAATATGCGGCGGGCGTGCGTAGGCTGCCGCCCAAATCAGATCCATGTGATAGCCAGCATTCGCCTGCGGCCAAAGACGCCGCCGCGCCGCCAGATGACCCTCCTGGGTTCAGCGCTGTGTTCCAAGGGTTCTTCGTTGCGCCAAACACATCGTTGAACGTATTGCCGCCGGCGCCCATTTCCGGCGTGTTCGACTTGGCGACCAGAACGCCGCCACGCTTTTCCAGCCGGTCTATCAGCGGATCAGTGACGACAGGAATGTGGTCGGCATAGCCCTTGGTGCCCCAGGTCGTGCGCACGCCTTTGATTGGGTTCAGGTCCTTGATGGAGATTGGCAGCCCTGCCAGCCAGGGCGCCTCATCCCCTTGTTTCAGGTTTGCGACTTGTTCACGCGCCCGATCCGCCATCACGATCGGAAGGGCGTTGATGTCAGGTTCAACCTCTGCAATCCGCTCAAGCGAAGCTTCCAGCATTTCGGTGGGGGACACGTCGCCCTTTTTCAGCGCATCAACTGCATCAACAGCGGAAAGCGCGCACAATTCGGGCCCAGTAAATGTTGTCATAACGTCATCCCCTCATTCTGGTCTTTCGCGCACCATTACCCAAAGGCTAATGTCTTTCCAGGTATAAGGATTACGAACATGGCGGAAGCGCCGCCAACCGTCCCAAAAAACCAGCATACAGAGAACATCCCGGCAGGCGTCGCGTGGGCGCTGCTGACCGGTCTCTTGTTTGTCGCGGTTACCGGGATTGTCCGCTATCTTGGATCCGACCTACCAGCGGCTGAGGGCGCGTTTATTCGCTACGCTATCGGCCTTCTGATGATTTCACCTGCGCTGATCAGCGTGTTTCGGCGTAAGCTCAGTGCTAAAACCTGGACACTGTATAGCTCTCGCGGGTTGGTGCATGGCATCGCGGTCAGTCTGTGGTTCTATTCGATGGCGCGCATTCCGGTCGCTGAGGTCACAGCGATTGGCTATTCCTCACCGATCTTCGTGACCATTGGGGCAGCGCTGTTTCTGGGCGAAACACTGCGAATGCGCCGGATCATCGCCGTTCTGATTGGTTTGATCGGCGTTCTGATCATTCTGCGCCCAGGGTTTCAGGAAATCGGCGCTGGCCAAATGGCGCAACTTATTGCGGCGCCCCTTTTTGCTGTGTCTTTCCTGCTGGCCAAAAAGCTGACGGATGAGGCGGATTCAGCTGAAATCGTCGCAATGCTGTCGCTGGGGTGCACCATCGTTCTGTTGCCGATGGCGCTGGCGGATTGGCGCGACCCTACGTGGGCGGAGGTCGGCTGGCTGGCGCTAACTGCATTGTGCGCCACGGCAGGTCACTACACCCTGACGCGCGCCTATGCGTGCGCGCCGATCACGGTGACCCAGCCCATTACATTCCTTCAGATCGTCTGGGCGACCATTCTGGGCGTTGTGGCGTTTGGAGAACCGGCGGATATTTTCATCACGACCGGTGCTGCTGTGATCGTTGGATCGGCCTGGTACATTGCGCGGCGGGAAATGCAGTTGAAACGGTAGCGGCCCGCGCCGCAATTGGCGCGGACGCATAGGGTGGGTCTGATTACCCAGCCTACTGAAACGGCGCCTCATCAAAACTGCGCAATTTCCGTGAATGCAGCCGATCATCCTGCATTTCGCGCAACATCTCCATCGCGCGCACATCGACCTCAAGATGCTGGTCAACCTGACGCTGATAGAAATTTGACGCCATACCCGGCAGTTTTAATTCACCATGCATCGGTCGGTCAGAAACAATCAGCAGCGTCCCATAGGGCACCCGAAACCGGAACCCTTTGGCTGCGATCGTGGCGCTTTCCATGTCCAGACCAATAGCGCGGGACTGGCTGAACCAGCGGATAGGTTCTGCCTGATCGCGCAGTTCCCAGTTCCGATTGTCGATGGAAACGACGGTACCGGTGCGCATGACATTTTTCAGCTCATCCGGTTCGCATCCGGCGATCTCACAGACCGCGCCTTCCAGTGATTGCTGAACTTCAGCCAGCGCCGGGATCGGCACCCACGGCGGCAAGTCGGCATCCAGAACGTGATCATCACGGACATAGCCATGCGCCAGAACATAGTCGCCCAATCGTTGCGTGCGGCGCAGACCAGCACAGTGCCCCAGCATCAACCAGGCTGAGGGACGAAGGACCGCGACATGATCCGTCATCGTCTTGGCGTTAGAGGGCCCAACGCCGATATTGATCAGCGTGATGTCCGACTGGCCTGGTGCTTTCAGGTGATACGCAGGCATCTGCGGTCCGTGACCGCCCGGCGCAGGCGCGACAAACTCAGTATAGGGGCTGTCAGGGTCAGCGACACGATCTTCGGCCATCTTCTGAAAGCCGTCGACATAGAACTGGTAGTTTGTGAACAGCACGAAATTCTGGAAATGCGTGCTGTCGGTCCCGGTATAGTGACGCAATCGATGCAGGGAATAATCAACCCGAGGTCCGGTGAAGAGGGCCAGCGCGCGGGATGGCGCGCCGCGGAAATTGATCTCTCCGTTAACCAGTTCATCATCCATCGTGCCCAGATCAGGCGCATCGAGCAGGCGGGCGAATTCTTCGACCTTCGCCAGATCAAACGCGCCTTCGATGTGCGGGCCTTCAGGAAAAGCGAAATGGATTGGCATGGGAGTATCGGACAGACCAACAGTAAAATCGCACTCGTGGTTTGATTTCAGCTCTTCCAACTGTGTTGTCAGGTAGGCCTCAAACAGATCCGGGCGCGTGATCGTTGTTTCGTATCGGCCCGTTGCATCGCAGAACCCATAGGATCGCGCGGGGGGACGGGGCATGGTCGCTTCGATCTGAACCGACAGGTTTGTATAATAGGCGCGGGCCGGGCCCGGCATCGCTTCGCCGTTTGCGAAGGTGGTGAACTGTTCGCGTAGGTGACCTGCCTGCGCTTCATAAAGCGACTTCAGGGCGGCGACAGTATCTTTCGGGGATGTGTAAGTTTGTTCCTTCACGGACCGGAAATAAAGCAAGTCGTGCACACCCGCAACTGCTCGTTTGGGCGGATAACTGAGCCATGGATGGCCAGATGACGTAGGGTTTCCTGTTATATTGCAACACGTTAAAGGGTCTTAGCGTATGGGCAATTCTACTCTATCGTGAATTTTTCGCATGGATCTTGAATGCGGCGCTAACGTTGCCAGCTGTCAAAAAAGGCGACATCGATACTGGAGGAAACATCATGAAACGAACCCTATCACTCGCCATCTTTATTGGCGCCGCCACGCTTGCAACCGGTGCTATCGCCGCCAGCCATGCGGGCGACTGGACGAAATCACCCTTCGGCGCCGAAGATCAGGCAGGCCGGTCCAACCTGATGACGCCAGCGAAAGCGCTGGAAGCCGCCGCGTTGATGAAAACAGGCAACGTCGTATCGCTTGGCCGTACATATGAGGCAGGCATGCCGCTGTTTGGCGCCCGCGCATTTGCGCTGCGCGGCACCGGTGGTCTGGCCGGCGGTCCACTGGCGGAAAATGGTGTGATCTGGAACGATGACTTTCTGGCCACTGAAATCGGTCAGGTCGGCACGCAGTTTGATGGCCTCAGCCATATCGGCATCCACGAAGCTGGCAAGAACTAGTTCTACAATGGCATCGAAGCCAGCGAGATGAACGGAAGCTACGGGATGAACAAGCTGGGGATGCAGCACGTCAAACCGTTCTTCACCCGCGGTATCCTTGTCGACATGGTCGGCCTGTTGGGCCGCAACATGGAAGTTGGCGAAGAGATTTCCGCCCAGCACATCAAGGACGCCCTCGCCAAACAGGGCACTGCGATGCCGGGTGAGGGCGACGTCGTCGTCTTCCACACCGGTTGGGGTGATCTCTGGATGGTGGACAATGCCAAGTTCAACTCTGGCTGCCCTGGCATCGGGCTAGAGGCTGCCGCGATGCTGGTTGAGGCTGGCGTAGCCGTCGTTGGCTCTGACACTTGGCCGGTAGAGGTCGTGCCGAACCCCGATCCCAAGCTGGCTTTCCCGGTTCACCAGGAATTCCTGCCAAAGAACGGCATCTTCATTCATGAAAACCTCGCGTCTGAGCGTCTGGCCGAGGCGGGCGTCTATGAGTTCGCCTACATCTTCTCGCCAGTGCCGATCAAAGGCGCAACCGGGTCCCCTGGCGCGCCTCTGGCGGTTTATTGATCGCAAGCAACCTTTGGCGCGTGCTACCAGCACGGGCCGCGTCCGCCCGCCCCTACGGACGGACGCAATGCTGCGTTTCGATTTGCCACGGTAATGGGGGATGAGGGACCATAAAGTACCAATCGGATCCGTATCAAAGCGTCCCCCCACGGGCGGCCGCGGCCCTTGGCGCTCGATTGTGAGGCCGTTCTAAACGCGTGCATCCCGATACAGTCCTGACGTCATCGGCCCCAATCACCTCACCTTCCATCTGGCGCACCCGTCCCACATGCGGTTTAATCCTAGCGGGGCAATTCAAAGGGTGACGCAATGGGTTTTCAGGATCATTGGGGCAATGCGATTACCGGCGCTGAGGAAACAACAGCCGCCGCTGTCAGCGATTTCACCGAAGGACTGATCAAGTTCGACAAGAAGGCAGGCCGCGTTGTCGGCGCCGCCAAGAAAGACCCTGGCTCCGCCATTGCGAACGCCTATGCTGCTATGCTGATGATGTTTCTGGAAATGCAGAACAGCCCGCAGGTCGCGTCAAAGTTTCTCGCCAACGCCGAAGCGGCTGCTGGCGGCGCGACGGACCGCGAAAAGCGCACCGTCTCCATCGCCCGGCGCTGGGTTGAGCGGGACATTCCGGGCGTAGTGGCTGAGGGTAAAGAGCTTCTCGATCTCTACCCATCCGACCTCACCATGGTGAAAATCCGTCAGACCATGCAATTCGACTGGGGCGACGCCGCTGGCATGCTGCATTCCGCCCGCTATGGCGTCAGCGCCTTTCCTAACGAAGCTGGCGCCCTCGGCATGCTCGCCTTTGGGCAGGAAGAAAGCCATCAGATGCGCGAAGCCGAAGCGACGTCCTGGCGAGCGATTGAGCTGGATCGGACTGAAGGCTGGGCGCAGCACGCGCTTGCCCATGTCATGCTGACCGAGGGTCGCTGCGACGAAGGTCGCGGCTTCATGACCTCGATGACTGACACGTGGGAGGGGAAAAACTCCGTCCTCTACTGTCACAACTGGTGGCATCTTGCGCTGTTCGCGATCAGTCAGGGCGACAATGCTGCGGCGCTTGCGATCTATGATGACCATATCTTTGGGCACCAGCCGGATTATTCACAGGATCAGATCAACGAGATCAGCCTGCTCGCCCGTATCGAACTGGCTGGACTGGACGTTGGCGACCGCTGGTCCGGCCTCGCCGACCGGCTCGCGCCGCGAAATGCGGATTTTGTGACGCCTTTCCTGACCATGCAGTACCTCTACGCCCTTGCAAGGGCAGGCCGGGCAGAGGCGGGGCTACTGCTGGAAAACCTCCGGGATGTAGCGGGTGGCGATCACTGGTCCGCCGACATCTGGCGCGACATGGCGACCCCGGCTTGTGAGGGTATGGCGGCCCATGCGCGCGGTGACTGGGCGGCTGCGGCGGATGCGCTGGGCCGCGCCCTGCCGCTGATCTGGAAGGGCGGCGGCAGCCATGCACAGCGCGACCTCTTTCACCAGATCCATCTCGATGCCGTGATCAGGGCAGGACGGTACGCTGAAGCGCAGCAAATCCTGATGGAGCGTCTCAGCTTTGAGCCGGAAAGCGTGCCCAATAACCTCGCCCTCGCGCGGGTCTACGAAGAGCTGAGCTTGCCGATTGAGGCGTCAGCGGCGCGGGCCAAGGCGGGCATGGCCTGATCGGAACGGGCGTGCCCAGATGCAAGAACGGATCGTCGTAAGCAACGGCGTGTCTGTCAGCCCCGATGCGCCGCCATCTCATCCCGTGTCATCAGATGCGCGGCCTCACCGTCGATGAACTTAGCGACGCCGTCTGCCTCAAAACCGATCATTCGCAACCCCGTCGCCGCATTGGCGATTTCGGAATAGTCAGCGATCAGGCCGTTCTTCAGCTGGCAGATCGCCACCCCTTCAAACGCGCCGCGCCGTCCTTCGCAACCCGCCAGCTTTGACCGGTAAGAAAACGTGTAACGGGCGTATCCGACATCACCCGTATTCGCCGGATTATGCACATCCCAGCGAAACGCTTCTGCATCCCGGTGAAAGTGGTTTTCGATCAGATCTGTGATGGCCTCTGGCCCCTGGAAGTCGCCGTAGAATACATCGTGATAAACGCCGTCAGGGGTGAAACAGGCGGCAACGCCCGCGCCACGCCCGTCAGCGGCGGCGGTTGTCATGGCGGCGATCAAGTCAGCGAAAGACATTGCGAGGGCTCCAACGAAAAAGGGCCGCCAGATTGGGCGGCCCTTCATCAAATGGCAAGATGTGCTTCAGGCTTTGAAGCGACGCAGCCCGAACAAGCCAGCGATTGCAAAGCCGAGCAAGGCAAGCGGGGCAGGGACAGGCACAGCGCCGATCTGCGCGGCGGTGCCTGATTGTGGCTCGAACCCTTGCTGAGCGACGGTGATGCTTCCGCGGGTGATTTCAAGGAAGCCAAAATTATTACTTTCTTCGCTTTCGTTAAACAACGAAAGACCGACAAAACCGGTGGTTCCGTCTCTTGCAAATGGTCCAAAAGACGGCCCATCTACGATCGGAAAAACTTCAAATTCAACTGTTGCGAACTCTAATTCAGCGAAGACGGTGTCGACATAAAGCAGCACTGTATCAACCCCAAAGAACTTCCTTTCAAATCCGCCGACAGTATCGCCGCTTTCCAAAACATCTGCGAAAAGAGTTCCAAAAGTATCATCAAATTGTCCAAGCACCTGACCAGTCTGTGTTTCTGACTCTACTGCGCGTACAAACAAGGGCGACTTCAGTTGCGACAAGGCCGTCACCGAAATTGGGCAGTCGGAATTCTGCCGGTGGAAACTCAGTTTCCGCCAAGATCCGTTCAAACTGCGGCTGGAACGGAATTTCTACGATCTCAACCAGAAAGTCGGTGATTTCGTCACGGTTGAGGTCGATTTCGATGATCCCCTGGCCCGCGAGCATCGCATCAATGTAGATGACGGTGGTTGGCGAATTCTCCTGGCCCATTGCTTGAGGCGCGGAAAAGCCCACAGCAGCAACAGCGCCCAATAGCGTAGCACGGAGTGCGCGTGATTTGATTGTCATAGTAGTCCCCATACTGACGCCCCCACGGCGTAAAAAAACAGTAACGATCCATGAAGCCCACATAGACCACGAAGCCCACATAAAGCGGTCTTTAGTTGGATTCGTGTAAAAGGGCACAAGAGCCGGGGAAGTTTCAGGCTGATTGCACGGTATGCGGATGCCTATTTTTGTTCGCTCGCCATATGGGCGATCAGCATCGCTTTCACATCTTTATCGAATGGCGCGCTTTTTCGCGTTTTCTGATCGAAATGCACGTTCACACAGGTCGCCGTCGCATGGCACGTATCGCCTAGAAAAATGCCATAGCCGGTAGCGAAACTGGATCGACCGATCCGTGTCATCCGCACGCCGATATCGATCATGCCCGGATAGTGCATTTCCTTTATGTAATCGATGTCTACCTTGGCCAAGACGTAGTTAAGTTTACGATCGCCAAAAGGCTCCATCAGCTTCATGAAATACGCAAGACGCCCGGCCTCAACATAGGCCGCATAGGCGACGTTGTTGACGTGGCCCATTTCGTCCTGATCCGAAAAGCGGATGGAGCATTGGTCGAAGAAACGATAGCTCGCGCGGTCGGCGAAATCGAAGGTCGTATCTGACATGGATGGTCTTTCCTGCTGGTCTGGCGCGGGCTTAGCGTGCCGGGTGCGATCATGCCAGCCCTTGCGCGGGGGAAGAAAGGCGCCGCCGCCATGATAGGATATCGAAAGACATCGATTTGTGCCCGTTATTCACCCTACCCCTCGCGCCGAATTATAGGCGTGTCGCCGTCGCTGGATTGCGGCGGATTGGTGCGTGCGCCAGAACGTTCTGATAGCGGGGTCCTTCTCAATGCTAAGACATTAGGCGTTTGCGGCTGATTTTTGAACTCTCCAAAAACAGCCGTGTGTCCGGAATGCCAAACCGCCTCGAACTCTGCGGACGTTCAACCAACGTCCGCAAAGCTGCTTCGATCAGCTTTAGGCCGCCATCTCTATCTGAATTTCGCCATCGTGCAGGAAGCACCTTTTGTCGAATAGCGACAGGTCTGCAGGATTGGGCAATCGGACGTCATCGATGCCGGGCAGACCACCTGAAGACAGGTCAAAGGCGCGATACCACGAGAGCCTGAACAACGTCACACCTGCCGACGTCTACTTCGGAAGGGACAAAGCCATACTCAGGGAAAGGGAGAAAATCAAAAAACTGACAATCCGACAGCGACGCTTGCAACATCAAAAACAAGCAGCATAA
>CALKOT010000009.1 GCA_938092015.1 uncultured Paracoccaceae bacterium | reverse complement strand
CAGATGGCTGGCTGGTCACGGAATGGGGCGTGCATGACTTTGGCGCGGCGGGGCTTGTCCACGCGGTTGCCGGCTTCTTCGCACTTGGCGTCCTGATCAACCTTGGACCACGTATCGGCAAGTTCAACGCCGATGGCTCAGCCAACGACATCGGCGCGCATAACATGCCGTTCACAGTTACAGGCCTGATGCTGATCATCGTCGGTTTCTGGGGCTTCCTGATGGCCTGTGTCATCGTTCCCGGTGAGGCATGGTCTTGGTATGGCGACAAGATGACGACCATCTACGGTACGCCAATCACGCTGTCAGCGCTTAGCTTCAACATCCTGATGGGTATTGCGGGCGGCATTATCGGCGCATGGATGATCACCCGCGATCCGTTCTGGATGATGTCCGGCGCGCTTGCAGGCATCATCTCGGTTGCATCGGGTCTCGACGTCTACTGGCCGCCACTGGCGTTCTCAGTCGCATTCGGCGCTGGCATCTTGCTGAAGCCTGCCGCTGGTGTGCTTGAAAAGATGGGCATCGACGATGCGGTTGGCGCGGTTACCGTGCACGGCACCATCGGTATCTACGGCATGCTGATGTTCGGCATCTGGGGTGCAGGCTTGCCAGCGTTGCAGGGAGCTGCTGGTGACGTTCCAACGGTCAGCTTCATGGGTCAGCTCGTCGGCTCTGTCGTGTTCATCCTTTTGGGTCTTGTGCCAGGCTATATCGTCTCGCTGGTCCTTAAGATGTGCGGCTTGCTTCGTGTTGGTGAAGCGGCTGAGATTGCCGGTCTCGACATGAGCAAAGTGCCAATTCAGGCCTATCCTGAAGGCATCGGCGCTTCCGCCACTCCGGCGGAATAAACAGGGAAAGGAAACATAATATGCAATTCGAATCTGGAACCTGGAACGATGTCGCCGGCGCTCTCCACATGGCGTCGGGGTCAACGGGTCTTTGGACAGCGATTTCTGCAGTTCTCTGCATCGTTGCTCTCGTAGTTGGCAGCCGGCATGAGCTGGATGCCTACAAAAAGGCTGAGAAGAACAAGTAAGTTCTTCTTCAGACTGTAACGAAGGCCGCTGGTGCAAATCAGCGGCCTTTTCTTTTGGCGTCGCGTCAGGCGGGGTTTGACATAGCCGCGCAGGACCAACGTCCGTTAGGTTATGTGGATCGATATTGGAGCCGCCATCATGACAAACGCCATCGCCGCCCTCGCCCAATGGGATACCCCCACAATCTGCAATGCGCTTGAGCTGGTCGTTCCGAACCGGCGCGGCCACGGGTTCACGTCTAAGCCTTTTGTTCTGGCTGATGCCGATATGCCAGCCATTGTGGGCCATGTCCGTACAGCGCGCATCCGCGCGCGCGCGCCATCCGAGAAATCAGCTGAGGACATGGCAGCCCAACGCCTCGCCTATTATGACTACATCGCTAATGGCGGTGAAGGCCCAAGCATCGTGGTCATTGAAGACATGGATGAAACGCCGGGATACGGCGCGTTCTGGGGGGAAGTGAACTCCGCCATACATCACGGCCTTGGCTGTCAGGGCTGCGTGACGAACGGATCATTCCGTGACCTTGAAGAATGGGCGCCTGGGTTTCAGATGCTGAGCGGACGGGTCGGACCAAGCCATGCGCATGTTCATTTGGTAGACTTCGGTGGCGAGGTGACGGTTCACGGAATGGCGGCAAAAGACGGCGACATCCTTCACGCTGATCGCCATGGCGCTGTCATTGTACCCAAAGATGCCGTCGCAGCCCTGCCAGAAGCCGTAGCCCTGTGCATGCGCCGCGAAGAACCTGTCCTTGCCGCAGCGCGAAGCGAAGGGTTCGACATCGCTAAGCTGAAAAAAGCCATGGGATCAGCGAAGGATATCCACTGATCTTGGCCTGCCTCTGGTGACAATTTGGAAACACCCCATCCGGGCTTTGAAGTTCTGGTAGGACAGCACAAGCACGTCATTTTTAGGAGCGACCGATTATGGAATACTTCGATATCGACGTTTATTCGCGCAAGATTACCACCACTTCAGCCGACGCGCAGTTATGGTTCGACCGCGGGCTGGTCTGGACATATTCCTACAACCACGAACTCGCGCTCGACTGTTATCGCAAGGCGCTTGAGCATGACCCAGAATGTGCGATGGCGCATTGGGGCTTCGCGTATGCCAACGGTCCAAATTACAATTTCGAATGGTGGATGATGGACCCTGCGACCAAGGAAAAGTCCCTTGGCGCAGCTTACAGCCACACCCAGTCAGCCCTGGCATTGGCAGGCAAAGTCACAGCGCCTGAGCGTGCGCTGATCGAAGCTTTGACCGCGCGCTATCCGCAGCAAGATCCAATTGAAGAACAGGCGCCGTGGAATGATGATTTCGCGGCAGCAATGAAGGCGGTCTATGCAGCGCATCCCAACGATATTGAAATCGCGACGTTTTATGCGGAATCGATCCTGAACCAGACACCGTGGAAAATGTGGGACATCAAAAGGAACATCGCGGCCGAGGGCGCTGGAACAGCTGAAGCGCAGGCAGTGCTGGAACGCTTTACCGAAACAGCAGAGGGTCAGGCCCATCCCGGTATCCTGCACCTCTATGTTCACCTGATGGAAATGTCGCCAACGCCAGAAAAGGCGCTGATGGCAGGCGACTGCCTGCGTGAGCTGGTGCCTGATGCAGGCCATCTGATCCACATGCCAACCCATATTGACGTACAATGCGGTGAGTATCGCGATACGCTGCATTGGAACCTGAAGGGGATCGAGGCCGACCTGAAGATTGCTGAGCAGCAAGGTCGGATGAATTTTTACACCGCCTATCGGATTCACAACTACCATTTCGCCATCTGCGGCGCATCGCTCCTCGGACAGTATGCGCCTGCCATGGCGGCTGCAGTGGATATTGTCGATGAGATCCCGGTTGACCTGCTGAAGGCCGAAAGCCCGCCAATGGCGGATTTTCTGGAAAGCTACATCTCAACCAAAACCCATGTGCAGATCAGGTTTGGCCGGTGGCACGATATCATCGCCGATACGCTGCCGGATGATCCGGTGCTGTATTCCCACACGACGGCGGTCATGCACTACGCCAAGGCCGTGGCGCATTCGGCCCTTAGCGAAGTAGCAGAGGCAGAGGCAGAGCGCGCTAATTTCATCGCCGCGCGCGGCAGGGTTCAGGAAAGCCGTTATATGCATAACTGCAGTTGCCTCGACCTGTTGGCGATTGCTGAGCAAATGCTGGATGGAGAGTTGGAGTACCGCAAAGGCAATCACGACATTGCCTTCGCCCATCTTCGCAAGGCGATCGAGCTGGAAGATGGCCTGCCCTATGATGAACCTTGGGGCTGGATGCAGCCCGTTCGCCATGCACTAGGCGCATTGTCGTTGGAACAGGGTCGCATCGAAGAAGCGGAACAGGCGTACCGTGAAGACCTTGGTCTGGCAGGCGACCTGCCTCGCGCCTGCATCCATCCCGATAATATCTGGAGCCTGAAAGGCCTTGATGAATGTCTGACGCAACGTGGCGCCGGGGACACGGCTGAGGCGAAGATGATCCGGCAGCGGCTGATGTTGGCGCAATCCCGCTCAGACATTCCAGTGGGCGCATCCTGTCACTGTGCGCAAGCGGCGATGCAGGCTGTTGCGGCAGAGTGACACTTACAATCGCGCCTTGATGTTCTGCGCCGTATCGACCGCGTACTGATACCATAGGTCGGCAGCCTGCAAGAAATACGGCTTGCCGCCCGGGTGCAGCCAATGGGTTCTGAGGCGGGTGCCCAAATATGCCGTTTGCCCACGGGGGTCGCCAACCGCCTGCCACCCTGCCTTGGCGCCAAGATACGGCGCCATGACGGTGCCTGACCCTGAAAAGCCCATGGCATAGTGCAGCCCGTCGATCTGACCGACTTCAGGCATGTGGTTGAAGGCATACCCGGTGTTGCCGGTCCAGGCGTGGGCCAGCTTTACGCCCTTTGTTTCTGGCCAAACCTCAGCCATCGTGGCGGCCAAGCGCGCAGCGGCCTTATGAATTTCAATCGGCTTCATCGCCGCTCTGCCGCCGAACAACAGCCGCGTGCCGTCTGGCGAAACACGGTAGTAGGAGTGCCGCGCACGCGTTTCCACCATCATACGCCTGCCGGGCGCGAGCTGGCTAAGAAAGTTAGGCGACAGCGGTTCGGTCGCAATCAGGTAACTAGGCAGCGGAAAAACGCGGCGGTTGTGCCAAGGGAAGGATTTGTCGGTGTAACCGTTTGTCGCCAGAATGATTTTATCAGCCCGCACCTCACCTTTGGCAGTCTTGGCGAGGTAGCCGCCCCCAACTCTCTCAAGACTGTTGACGCGACATTCACCGACAATCGCAACACCGCGTTTCAAGGCAGCGTTCAGCAACCCATCATGAAACTTCCGGGGCTGAAGCGAACCATGCTGCGGCATGAGGATGCCGCCATAATAGAGATTGGTTCCAACCTCATTCCCCAGGTCCGCCTTTTCGATGATCTCGGCTTTGACTGAAGTCGATGACAGCTCTTCAGCCAGTTTCTTCAACCCATCAAAGTCCTTACGCTCCCAGGCCATCACAATACGACCTGATTGCTGAAAGTCGCAGTCGATGTTTTCACGGATCTGCAAATCACGGACAAAGTTCAGTGCAGGCGTCGCTTCACTGAAAACACCTTCAGCCGTTTCCTGACCATACAGTTTCGTCAGGCGCGCCAGGCTAAGCCGCGGATGCGCGCCGAACATACCTCCATTGCGGGTTGAGGCGCCGATGCCCGGTTGGTCAGCCTCAACGATGGTGACATTCGCGCCTGCATCATGCGCAGCGATGGCGGCGGAAAGGCCTGTGTAGCCAGCCCCTATCACCAATAGGTCGGTTTTTTCAGGCGGCTGTGGCGTGAGGTCTGGCGCAGGCGGCCGGTCTTCCCACCAGTAAGGCGTAGTTGTGAGTTTCATGGCGCGTAGTCTGCCGTGAAGCGAATCTCAGCGCCAGCCTTCCGCAAGGGCTAGGGTGCGATCAACAAGCGTCTTTTGCCCGTTCTTTCGCGCCACCAATCAAGTCCCCAGGGCGTTGCCATCCCCGCGCAGGGATACCCCATACAACGGCAATCCGACGACCCTTAATGTGATTAAGACCAGAGATTCGCCATATTTAGCTGCCAGAAGTTAGTGTGTGAGTGTAAGTGTATGTGGGGTGTACCTATGCAGAATGTACTATCTGACATAGAAACATTTCGTCTAATTGTGGCGGCGAATTGGGCCACGATCATGCTGGTTTTGCTAGCGTCGCGCTGGTGTTTTTCGATCTTTGGTACGATGATAAAAGGTTCAAGCGAGGGTCGATCCGTCGCTTTCAACCTTCTTGCGCTTGCCGCCTATGTGGCTGGCGCTTCGCATTTTATTTCTGAGGCAGGTTCAGAATGGTTGCAAAATTTGACAGGGATTTTCTTCGCTCTAAACATCTTGCTTATCCTGATCGATACAACGCTGATTGTCGACTACAGCGATACGCCGACGCCGCGGGTTTTCATGTCAGTCGCCGCGCTTAGTTTATGCGTCGTGTTCTTTCTCGGCCTGGTGGACCTGAATGCGGTTGCGGCTGTAATCGAGCACGAGAATTTAGAGGCGCGTTTCATCCGCCACTAGACGCTGCAACCTCGCCATAATTGCCCTTCACCCGCTCTTTCGTTGGGTCGAAATGCGGGAATTTGACGACGGTCGCCTTCAGCCGCTTTTGCATGCCGTCGAGTTGTCCAACCTCAACCGCAGTTCCCTCATCCGCATGCGTCACATCCATGCGTGCAAGTGCAATGACCTTGCCCAGAATAGGCGATTTGTAAGCCGAAGTAATCTCGCCCACCTGTGCCCTGCCAACCCGGATGCAGTCGCCTGTGCTGGGCACAAGTCCGCCTTCAAGGTCCAAGCCCACCAGTTTCTTCTGTGGATGCGCCTTACGCTCTTCTATGGCTTTGCGACCGATGAAATCGTCTTCCTGCGTTTTCAGCGGAACAGTGAACCCAATCCCTGCTTCAAACGGGTTGGTCTGATCCGAAAACTCATAGTTGGCGAAAATCAGCCCGGATTCCACGCGCAGGATATCCAAGGCAGCAAGGCCGAGGGGAACCATGCCCATTGGCTCACCGACATTCCAGATCGCATCAAACACGGTTTCCGCGTCTTTCGGATGACAGAACACTTCATAGCCAAGTTCACCCGAATATCCGGTGCGCGAGACGACGATGGGCGGCCCATGGAAGTCGCCAAGACGGGCGATGGTGAAGCGGAACCAGCCAAGTTCTTCCAGCGTTGGTTGGGCCGGCGGCGTCCAGACAACCTCTTTCAGAATATCGCGTGACAGTGGCCCTTGAACGGCGACGTTACACAGCTGATCGGTTGAGGATTTAACCCAAGCGTTCAGACCGTTCTTCTCAGCCAATTCGCGCAGCCACAGACCGCCCGTGTCATTGCCGCCAATCCAGCGGAAGTTCGTCTCACCCAGCCGGAACACTGTACCGTCGTCGATCATGCCGCCATGCTCGTAGCACATCGCGGTGTAAACGACCTGCCCAACCGAAAGCTTTTTCATATTCCGGGTGACAGCCATCTGCATCAGTTCTTCGGCGTCCGGGCCGGTCACCTCAAACTTGCGCAGGGGGCTGAGATCCATGATCGCCGCCTTTTCGCGACAGCCCCAGTATTCTGCAATGGTCCCGTGGCTATGCATCGTGTTGCCCAGCCAGTAGCCATTGTATTCCACAAAGTCGCGGGTATGCCGCGCGAAACAGTTGTGGAACCCGGTTTCTTTAGTGTCTTCCAAGTCAGCCTCCGCCGATTTGCGCCAGCCGATGGAGCGCTTGAAGTCTTCGTCTTTGTCATAAACCCGCACCTGAATATCGGTCGGGTTCCAGCCATTTGCGGGGTCGATGTCGCATGGACAGGCTGAGGATATCACCACCAGATCGGTCAGCGCCTTCACCAGCACATAATCGCCCGGGCGTGACCACGGATCATCCATCCCGATGGCGTTTGCGTCGTCGAGCATCGTGTTGAAAAAGAAATTGATTGCAGGCCAACCGCCACGCGGGCGGACGTTAAACCGCGCCAGATCACGGTTCATATTGTCCGAGCAATTCACATGGCCGGGATAGCCGAGGTCGTCGTAGTAGCGCTGGGTGCAGGCGAGGCCGAACGTGTCATGGCGCCCGCATGTGTCCTGAATGATTTCAACCAGCGGTTCGTGATCAACTGTCCAGTACTTCGAGAAAATGCCGGGCGCCGGATAAAGACTACCCATCAGACTACGCGTGGTCGTAGGGTCGATTTCCCGCTCATCGCCGTTGTCAAGCGCACGCATCGAAAACGCCTGAAAGTCAGAACATTCTCTGCCCTGTACATCAAGAATCTGGATGTACTGGCCTGCTTTTACTTCATATGCGGTTGCGTGGCCGGGCTGAATGTTCATGTCCTGCAACGGATCGGCCAGCGGGTCTGGCGGGGCCATGCCGCCCTTGCCTTCAGACGGGTTGGCACGGCGGATGTAGAGGATGATTTCAGTCGGCGCGTCCTGCGCCTCAGGTATCATCGGGCCACCTGGGGCGCAGACAATCAGCAGGCCGTCTGTCGCAGCGTGGAATGTCTCCATATCCCCGGGACGCGAAGCGCCATCGAACACTTTGACGGCGTCCGCCTTGCCAAGATCAAAGCCTGACTTTTCAAGCGCGGCCTGAACGCGGCGACCCGAGGCGTCGCCCCAGGACAGCGCGCGTTCCAATCCCTTGGCTTCGCCCTGCCCTTTCGCGCCAATCATGCCAGCGTCAGAGGTTCCGTCAGGCGCGAAGAAGACGATCTCACAAGGCTGCAGGCCCTCGCGGTCCATCACGCTGAACTCGTCACCCTTTTCGATCGGCACAGCGCGACTGCCGCCGCCGGGCACGGGATGACGTTCAACGCCATGGGGCAGGATCGGCAAGCCAGGGGTGATGATCCCTGCCCGCTCATACGGGGTTTCGAAGATTGGTTTGACGCCCATCACGCAAGCCCCAGCAGTTTGCGGCGTTTTTCGGCCCATGCGTTGATCGCAATGTCGAAGGTTAACGCCATGAAGACGACCGAGAAGCCAAGAACGAAGTTCCAACCCAGCTCTGTCCCCGCCATGGTGCGGCGCATTTCCTGACCGATATCGCGGGTTCCGATAAACTCGGCGATGATGACCATGAAGAATGCGAATACCAGCGCCTGATTTACCCCGACCGCAATGGTGGGCATCGCCAGGGGAAACTGAACCTGCGTCAGCTTCTGCCAACGGGTGGCGCCTGACATATCCGCCGCCTCTGTCAGCTCAGGCGGCACGCCGCGCAGGCCTTCCAAGGTGTATCTAACGATCGGAACCATCGTATAGATCAGGATCGACAGGATGACGGTCACCGGCGAAATACCGAACAGCATGATGGCCGGCAGGAGGTAGACATAGGACGGAAAGGTCTGGAATGTATCGCATAGCAGGATCGTGCGCTTAGCCCGCTTTTCGGACCGCGACGCGAAGATCGCCAGAGGTGCGCCAAGCACTACAGCCAGAAGTACCGCCATGAACACCGAGTGCAGGGTCAACATCGCGCGGTCCCAATAGCCGAATTGGGCGACGATGCAGAAGAAGACGAAGCCAAGAATGGCTGGGCCTTTGCCACCCAGTCTATAGGCCAGCGCTGTGACCGCGAAAATTACTGCAAGCGTAGGTACGAACAGCAGTGCCCGCTCTGTCGGGATCAGAATATAAACGTTCACGAAATAGCGGATAGCACCCGTCACCGAAGTCACGGCATCCAGACTAAGGAAATCCTTGATCGCGCGGTCATAGACCTTGCCCTGCGACATCGCCTCTTTCCGGTGGACTTCATCGAGGATGCCAACGAACCAGTTGCCAAAGCCTGCATCCTCAATCGGCTGCGGCTTCATGCCGGACACCATAAGCGACAAGCCGATAAAGACGATGAATAACGTGACGCCGATGACAAGGTATATGTTGCGCCGCCACCAAGGCGTACCCCGCTCAAAGTGTTCAGGCAGGTTCACAACCCACGCTTTTGACAGCCGATCGAGGACGACCGCCAGCAGAACGATAGTGACGCCAATCTCAAAGGCGCGGCCGAGCTTGAATGAACCCATCGCCTCCAACAGTTTTGCGCCGAGGCCGGGCATGCCGATGGCGGCGGTCAGAACGACCATAGCCAAGCACAGCATGATGACCTGGTTGAGACCAACCAGAATCTCGGACCGCGCCGAGGGTATGTAGACGTGGCGCAGCATCTGCCAGCGGGTGCAGCCGGACATCTTTCCGGCCTCCACTACTTCGGGCGAGACTTTCTTCAAACCAATCGTCGTCATCAGGATCATTGGCGGCAGGGAATAGGCCATTGTCGCCACAGTCGCCGCCGTTGGTCCGACCTTGAAGAAGATCACAGCAGGCAAGAGATATGAGAAGAATGGCAATACCTGCATGACGAGGAGAAGCGGTTTAACTGTTTCTTCCACTCGCTTTGACTTCCAGCACCAGATGCCGATCAAACCACCGAGAAGGAAGCCGAGTGGGGCGGCGACGAAGACGACGCTAAGCGTCTCCATCGTCCACTTCCACTGACCGACCACAGCGGCCCAGACGAAGGTGGCGCCAGTCAAAAGGGCCAACCGCCATCCGCCGAGCGCATAGCCGAGAACAGCGGCGATGCTGGCGACGACAGTCCACGGCACAGCTTCAAACCGTGGCCAACGTGCGCGCCCGTAGAGAATATTTGCGACAGCGTCGAGGACGAATTCTAGCCCGCCACTAAGGAAACGGGTCACGTTGATGAAGCCAAGATCGAAGGTAACGTACTGGAAAACCGTGTCGATCCAGTCGCGCCAGGGCAACAGCATCCATTCAGGCGCGCGTACAAGTCCGTCAGGCAGCCAGGGGCGCAGAACCGTCAGGATGATTGCGGCGACAAGAAGCGCCTGCACAACCCGAGAGCCACTGAGGCCCGCCGGGCCAACGGGCGTTGACTGGTCTTGATCCGCTAACGCCATCAGGCGGCGCCAAGCAGGATGTCGAGCGCTTGGCGACGATCTAGCCCGCCAATGATGACGCCGTCTTTCGACACGACCGGCAGCGCTTCGCGATCATCATCGACGAGTTGACGGGCGAGTTCATGGATCGTCGTGCCTGCCGGGATTGGATCGCCATTGGCAGCTAGATCGGGGCGCGCGAGCGTGCCAGCATGCACCACGCGCGCCTTGTCGATTTCCTCGGTGAACTTGGCGACATAGGGCGTTGCAGGGTTTAACACGATCTTGTCGGGCGTATCGCATTGCTCGACCGCGCCGTCCTTCATGATCGCGATGCGGTCAGCCAAACGCAGCGCTTCATCAAAGTCATGTGTAATGAAAACGATGGTCTTGTTCAGCATCGCCTGCAGACGCAGAAACTCATCCTGCATTTCGCGGCGAATTAAGGGGTCGAGCGCTGAGAACGGCTCGTCCAGGAACCAGATGTCCGGCTCAATCGCCAAAGACCGCGCGATTCCGACGCGCTGTTGTTGGCCGCCGGATAGTTCGCGTGGGAAATAATCTTCGCGACCATCGAGGCCGACCAGCTTGATGACCTCCAAAGCGCGCTCGCGGCGGTCATGTTTGTCCTGGCCACGCATCTCTAGCGGAAATGCGATATTCTCCAGCACCGTACGATGCGGAAGCAGGCCAAAAGACTGGAACACCATGCCCATCTTGGACCGGCGCATCTCGATCAGCTGTTTTTCGTTAAGGGCCATGATGTCCTGACCATCGACCTCAATCGTGCCGCCTGTGATTTCATGCAGGCGGGAAAAACAGCGGACCAGTGTGGATTTGCCAGAGCCGGACAGGCCCATGATCACCAGCATTTCGCCCTTGGCGACCTCGACCGAGACATCCTTGACGCCAGCGATATACCCGTCGGCCTGAATATCGCTATAGGACCGACCCTGAGGCATCTTCGCCAAGTACCCTTCTGGATCTGTACCAAAAAGCTTCCAGACATTGTGGGCTGAGATGACGGGTGCGTCAGACATGTGAACTCTCTTTATAGGGTCGCCGCCCCGATCAATGTCGGGACGGCGGTTGTTCAGATACGCAATCGCCTATCAGGCGCAGGCATCGATCCATGGCTGCACAACGGAGCCATTCGCACCCAGCCACTCAGATGCGGCATCTTCTGCTTCCAGCTCATCGACATCGACCAGACGCGCCATTTCAGCGATCTGAGCGTTGTTGAAAGAGATATTTGACAGAACACAGTAAGCTGATGGCCACTTGGAAGTCATGTCTTTGTGCGCGACTTTCCGCAGGTAACCGTCAGCCGGGTTGCCACAGTCGTAAAGGGCATCCGGGTTTGGACCTTTGGATGGATCCTTGTCGCAACCATCTTCCCACTCTGGAAATTCGACAAACGCGCCTGGCCACACAGCTTCAGCAAAGTTTGGCGTCCAGTTGAAGACGACGACAGGTTTCTTGTCTTTTTCAGCCGCTGCAATTTCCGCCCAAAGTGCTGCGGCAGAACCAGCGTTGATCACAGTGAAGTTCATGCCAAGCGCATCAACACGCTCTTTACCGTGCTTCAGCCAGTCAACTGGACCATCGAGGTAACGGCCTTTGTCGCCGGTCTCTGCGGTTTTGAACAGATCAGCACATTCGTTCAGCGCTTCCCATGATGGCAGGCCAGGACATGCATCTGCAGTCCAAGACGGATACCACCAGTCTTCGCGGGTCACAGCGTTGTGTGCGCCTGCATCGACCATGCCGCCTTTGGCGAGGGCCGCGCGGTAAGATGCGCCGAACGCACCTTCCCAGACTTCCAGCTCAAGTGTCACGTCGCCGAGACGGATTGATTCATAAACAGCCTGCGAGTCAGTCGTAACGAACTCAACGTTCAGGCCCATGGTTTCGTACATCTGGCCCACAACGTTGGACATCACGATCTGCGATGACCAGTTGTGGATCGGAATAACGATCGGATCTGATGAGTTATGCGCCGCGGCGAATGCCGAGACCGGTGCAAGGGCAAGTGCGCCCACTGCGAGAGATTTAACGAAGTTCATTGGGTAGTCTCCCTGTTGTGCGGCTATCGTATGCCGCAGGTTCGTGATTGGTGGGGGCCGACTTGTTGGCCATCGATCCCCCGGTCTGCATTCGTTAGTTTTTCAGGTATTCCTTCATGGAATCGTCCAATGCATCCTTCCAAGGTGTGTGGTGCATTGGCGCCATCGTGCCTGTGATCACAGACTGGTAGGCGTTGTTGCGGAAGGTCATGATGTCGGCCTTCTTGTGCTTCTTCCACTTGTAGAATGCCTGACAGGCCCCTTTGACATCGAAGGACGGATAGTCCGTCTCATTGATCAGTTCCTGCGTGTAGTCGCCCTGATAGTCGATGCAGCCATAGTCATCCTCGATGGCCGCCTCGCCCGCTTTGCGCGCCTCGACATCCGCTGCGCGGGCGGCTTCGTCCGGCACGGCGATCCGGCCCATCATGACATCGCGGGCCCACCAAGCCTGTGCGTCGAACATGTTGAACGTGAACCACTGGTCCTGCATGCCGAGGTAGAAGACATTTGGGTTGGCGACATAGGCGACGCCTTTATAGAGGTCGTCCGAGGCCAGAACGTTTGGTGTCCGCAGGCGCAACTCATCCGGCATGAACGGGAAGTGATGCTTGTAGCCCGTACACAGGATTACAGCGTCGACCTCTTTCGTCGTGCCATCCTTGAAATGCGCCGTGTTGCCATCGACTTTCACCAGCGCAGGAACTTCCTGCCAGTTATCGGGCCAGTCATAGCCCATCGGCGCTGTGCGATGCGCAACGGTGATCGACTTGGCGTCGTATTTCCAGCATTGGGACCCGATGTCCTCGGCCGAATAAGATGTACCGAGGATTAGGAGGTCCTGCCCCTCAAACTCCAAAGCATCGCGGAAGTCATGAGCGTGCAGAACCCGGCCTTTGAAGCTTTCAAAACCTGGATAGTACGGCACGTTCGGGGTTGAGAAGTGACCGTTGGCGACGACAACGTGGTCGTAGATTTCGCGTGTTTCGGCGTCAGCGACCGTATCGCGCGCTGTCACTTCGAACTTGCCATCCGCCGTTTCGCGAACATCGCGAACGCGATTGTTAAAGCGAATCCAGTCTCTTACACCCGCTTTTTTAACGCGACCCTGAATGTAGTCGAACAGCACTTCGCGCGGGGGGTAGGACGCGATCTGCTTGCCGAAATGTTCTTCGAAAGAGTAGTCGGCAAACTCAAGGCCTTCTTTCGGGCCGTTTGACCAGAGATAGCGATACATCGATCCATGGTTTGGAAAGCCAGCTTCATCAGTGCCGGTGCGCCAGGAGTAATTCCATAGGCCGCCCCATTCAGATTGCGCTTCGTAGCAGACGACTTCCGGGATATCGGCGCCAGCCTCTTTGGCCGACTGGAAGGCGCGAAGCTGTGCGAGGCCGCATGGCCCTGCCCCGATGATGGCTACTCTATTAGACATTCAGATCTCCTTGCCAGTTCGCCCGCTGGCTCTGCGTCCAGTCGGGTTCAAAGCCGAGCACTTCGGTGTCCGGCGATATCGTAGGGTTGAACAAGCGATTATGCGCCATCGTCGCCAAGTATAGCGGGTTACGGCGGCTTAGTTTGTGGATCGTGCAGGTGAGATCCCATCGCTCACCATAGGCCTCAAACGATAAGGTCGCAGCCTTGGCAGTGCGTAGCTTTGCAGCGCCTTGCGACCCCGGGGGGAAGGTTGAGGTGAGGATGTCAGAAAACTCGTGGGCCTTCTGGTAGTAGGTTGCGGAAAAGAACTTCATCGCCTCTTCGCGCCACTTTGCTGTCTCATGCGTCTTCTTCGCCATATGCGTAAGCTCTGGCGTCAGCGAATAGGCGGGACTTTTCGACATTATGGTGATGATGTGGCCAAGCGGTTCTGCCGCACCTGCCAATGTCACTTCTGGCATCACCGCATCTGTTGGCTTGCCTTCATTGTCGCGCATCATCATCTGACGACACCGGCATTGCCAACCAAGGAACGCCCGCTGGTTCGGCGAGGGATCCGATGAAATGCCAAACTGTGCAGCCAATGCGTTCATGCAAACTCACTTTGACGAGAGGACGCAGAGGCGAACAGGCGGTCATGCGATAACGCCGGTATCTTGCGGCGAGCAGCAACCACGTCATCCAGATCTATCGTCGCCATAGCAACACTTGGTTGATCGCCACCATCGGCCAGAACTTCGCCCCAGGGGCCAACGATCAGCGAATGACCGTAGGCAGCGCCTCCGCCCGGTACATCCCCAACTGCGCAGGTCGATACCATGAAAGCGCCATTCTCAATCGCACGCGCCCTGTTCAGGACATGCCAATGCGCCTCACCTGTCTTTTTGGTGAAGGCCGCTGGCGCGCCGAGGATTTCGGCACCTGCCTTAGACAAATCGCGGTAGAGATGGGGAAAGCGCAAGTCGTAGCAAATTGTGTGACCAAGGCGGCCCCATGGCAGATCGACGATGACAGCTTCGTCGCCGGGTGAGATCACGCCGCTTTCGAGGTACGTTTCAGTCTCGGAAAGCTGAATATCGAAAAGGTGTATTTTAGTGTAACGTGACCGGATAGCGCTCTGATTATCGACCACAAACCCACGATTGAAAGTCTTGTCGCCAGGCCCCGGGACAGCGATTGAGCCGATCTGGACCCAAACATCATTCGCCTTCGCGAATTCCCGTACCGCGTTCAGGACAGGATGCTCATTCTCAGGCGCTTTCGGGGGATAGAACAGGCCACTTTCACCCTTCAGACCGCCACAGTATTCTGGCAGGCTAAGGAACTGAGCGCCCTTGTCGACAGCCTCGCGCGCCAGCCCCAACGCTTCATCGATAGCCGTGTCAAAATCCGGCATAGGCCGGGTTTGCAGGCAAGCGACAGAGACTTTGCGGGACATTGAGCGTGCTCCTTATGGCGTCAGAACGGGAATGTCGGGCCGCCCGACATACCAAATGGTAGACGGAAATGGCTCATGCGGCGACCCCCCGGTCACCGCATGAGCCTGGGTATGGCCCCCTACCGGCCATTAAAACTTGGCGTACGCCTTGCGGAGTGTGCCAAGCGGATGACGGTCTGACATCTGGAATTTCAGAAGAAATTCGCGTGCCAGCATATCACGGTCCTGCTGGTTGTCGGGCAGATTCATGCTGCTCGGCACCCGGACCCAGCCGTTGATGTTGCGGTCGAAGACGGCTGGTGCGCCCTCTTCGTAGCCCATGTGAACATCTTCCAGCCAATTCAGATCATCCCAGCCCATAACCTCCATATACTTGGTGAGGTACGGGGTGATCCGGTTGTAGTCAGGAACCAGGTTCACATCATAACGATAGCCGATGTGCTGACCGATTTCCTTTTCGCGTTCAGAACCGAGACCTTCGGCGTCTTCCAGAAACTGGTCGACATCCTTGATCTCAGATCCGCGGTATTGAGTGCCTGCCATTGGTCAGTCTCCTCAAAGATGGTGGTAATCTTCGACGCCAACCGTGTGGTTGGTGCCGGCCAGCGGAACACCCGCCATGGCGGACGCTTCCATCGTTAAGGCGCCCAGATCTTCAGGCTCCAACGAATGGAGGTTCGTCTTGCCACAAGCACGTGCAAAGAGCTGAGCTTCGATGGTGAGGGTGTGCAGGAAGTTATACACCCGCTCCGCCGCTGCATCCGGGTCCAGGCGTGCGCGAAGGACAGGATCTTGCGTTGCAACGCCAACCGGGCAACGACCCGTGTGGCAGTTGTAGCAGTACCCAGGCTCCGCCCCGATTTCCTCGGGATAGTTCGCCTCAGGAATGTCCTTGTTGCAGTTCAGCGCCATCATGACCGAGTGGCCAAGGGCGATTGCGTCTGCGCCAAGGGCGATGGCTTTCGCAACATCTGCGCCGTTGCGGATACCGCCAGCATAGATCAGCGTGATTTCGCCGCGTTTGCCAAGATCGTCGATGGCCTTACGGGCCTGACGGATCGCTGCAATACCCGGAACACCAGTATCTTCGGTTGCAAGGTGGGGGCCTGCGCCGGTGCCGCCTTCCATGCCGTCGATATAGATGCTGTCAGGATCACATTTCACCGCCATCCGAACATCATCATAGACGCGCGATGCGCCCAGTTTCAGCTGGATCGGGATCTGCCAATCGGTCGCTTCACGGATTTCCTGAATTTTCAGTGCCAGATCATCTGGGCCCAGCCAATCAGGGTGACGCGCAGGCGAACGCTGGTCGATACCGGCGGGCAATGAGCGCATCTCAGCAACCTGATCGGTTACTTTCTGACCCATCAAGTGACCACCAAGACCAACTTTACAGCCCTGTCCGATGAAGAACTCACAGCCATCGGCCAGCATCAAGTGATGCGGGTTAAACCCATAGCGGGACTGAATATTCTGGTAGAACCACTTGGATGAATAACGACGCTCATCTGGGATCATACCGCCCTCACCCGAGCACGTCGCCGTGCCGGCCATGGTCGCGCCGCGGGCCAAAGCTGTCTTTGCCTCATAGGACAAAGCGCCAAAGCTCATCCCCGTGACATAAACCGGAATGTCCAGCTCAAGCGGGCGTTTGGCGCGGGGGCCAATCACCGTTTTGGTCTCACATTTCTCGCGGTAGCCCTCGATGACGAACCGCGTCAGCGTGCCCGGCAGAAAGGTCAGATCATCCCAGTGAGGGATTTTCTTGAAGAGCGAGAAACCGCGCATACGATAGCGGCCAAGCTCGGACTTAACATGGATGTCATCCATGACCGCAGGTGGAAAGACGAATGAATCACCCAGCCGGTACGGGTCCCGGCCCAGAGGCTTCTTCGTCGGCATATCTCCGTCAGCCATTAGTCAGCCTCCTTACAGAATCATTTTCTTTTCGGTGGGTTCAAGATTGTCGTAGTTCCAGAGCATTTTGCCGGACACGACTTTCGTGAAGTGATCAACGCCTTTGTCGGGCATCAAGCCATACTGGGTCAGCTTGCGGGTCAGCCATGCCTTGTCGAGGTTGGTCTTTTCTTCCTCAACCGCATCAACGCCCAGCGATTTGATGTCGCCGCCGATAAAGATCGTGCCGTCATACATACTGTCGCCAAGGTTCTTGCCGGCATTGCCGCAAACAACCATGCGGCCTCGCTGCATCATGAAGCCCGACAATGCGCCGGTGTCGCCACCAACCAAAATGGTGCCGCCCTTCATGTCGATCCCGGTGCGAGAGCCAACCGACCCCATGCACACCAGATCGCCGCCACGGATCGCCGCGCCGAAGGTAGAACCTGCGTTCTTTTCGATCACAACGGTGCCAGACATCATGTTCTCACCGCATGACCAGCCAACGCGGCCAGTGATGCGTACGTTCGGCCCGTCAGTCAGGCCGACGCCGAAGTAGCCGATCGAGCCTTCGATGATCAGATTCAGGCGGCTGAGAATGCCGGTACCAATGGAGTGCTTGCCGCGAGGATCTTTCAGCACAATCGTGCCATAGCCTTCGTTCATCAGATCACGGATCTGAGCGTTCACCTCAGTTGTGGTCATGTCGCCGGTATCAAGCTCAGTGCGCTTGTTATAATCGACTTCAGGCGCCCACGGATAGACGAAGCGTTCCTCTGCGTCCGGGTCAAACTCCATATAGAGTGACTTGCCCGTCAGCTGTTCTGTCCGCATGCCAAGCGCGGTGACGCGTTCTTCCTGCGTCATCGCCTTCAGTTCGGCGTCGCTTACGCCTGCCATACCCGAACCTCCTCATCATACGGATCAGTTGTGTCGATTTCCTGGGGAAGAATGGCGCGGATCGCGACCTCTTCCGAGGCCATTGCGATCATGTCGTCTGATTCATAGAGAACCAGCGGTTTCGCAGCCATCGTGTCCTTGGCCATACCCAACTGGTCTTTCGTGGCGACCAGGTAGGTAAAGACGCCATCAATCTCTTCGATCGACTGGCTAAGGCTGTCTTCCAGAGAAACGCCTTTGGAAAGATTGTGCGCGGTATAAACCGCCAGCAGTTCGCTGTCGCAGTTCGACATGAACCGGTGGCCAGCATGTTCCATCTGGCGGCGCATGATCCAGTAGTTTGTGATCTGGCCGTTATGAACAACGCTGACGTCATTGTACGGGAACGCCCAGTAAGGGTGCGCCGAACGAATATCGACGTCTGATTCCGTCGCCATCCGGGTGTGGCCGATGGCGTGGGTGCCTGCAAAGTCGTTCAGGCCGTAAAGCCCGGCGACATCAGCCGCATCGCCGAGGTCCTTGATCAGCTCAAGACCGCTGCCCATGGACAGGATTTCAACGCCATCAGTTTCCTCGATGTGTTCTGCCAGTTTGGCAGTGTCGCCATCGTGGGAAAGCACATAGCGCAGCGAGTATTCAGTCGCCGCATCCTTGGATTTCACGTTCGCACCGTGCTCGTCCAAAATGCCTTCGATCAGGCCAATACGCTCTGCTAAAACCTGATGGATGCCGCGACCGCGGTTCATATCCTCAGCTTCTGCGACCTTAATGCGCATGATGTAATCGCCATCAGTCGGCTCACCATACACCGCGTAGCCGGTGCTATCCGGTCCACGATGCTTAAGGGCTTGCAACATCGCGGTCATTTCACCACCGACGTTTGAGCTTTTGCCCTTATGAATTAGTCCAGCAATTCCGCACATACTACATGCGCCTCCATTGGTCTTAAGGAATAGGGCGGCGTCCGCGACGCCGCCCTGTTAGACTGCGATCAGGGGAGACATTCCATGTAAGTCTCTTTGTCCCAATCGGTGACGGTGGACATGAAACGAGCCCACTCATCATGTTTGTATTCGTGGTACAGGCGATACATCTCACCCGGCATGCCGCGACGAACGACTTCCGAGTTTTCGAGGTGCGTCAGCGCCTCACCCAGCGACATCGGCAGTTTCTTGACGTCTTTACCGTCTTTGATGGCGTCATAGATGTTACGCTCTTCCGGCGCGCCCGGATCGAGGCTGTTGACCAGACCATCGTCCATCGCCGCCAGTAGGGTTGAGCCCATGATGTATGGGTTCACCATTGAATCGACCGAGCGATATTCAAAGCGGCCTGGCGCTGAAACACGAAGACCGGTGGTACGGTTCTGGAAGCCCCAGTCAGCAAAAACCGGCGCCCAGAAACCAGTGTCCCAAAGGCGGCGATAGCTGTTCACGGTGGAACAACCGATTGCCGTAAGTGCCTGAAGATTATGAACAACACCGCCAATGGCTTTCAGGCCTTCGGCGCCCGGCATCTGCGGATCATCATCGTCAGGCATGAACGTGTTCTCGCCGCCTTTGACGTACATGTAGTTGTCAGCCATGCCCGGCAAGTTGTCCATATCCTGACCACAGCGAACCATCTGATCTTCACCGCCACGCCACAGCGACATGTTGTGGTGACAACCAGATGCAGAAACGCCCATGAACGGTTTCGTCATGAAGCAGGCAAAGATACCAAACTCACGTGCGACCTGCGCACAGATCTGACGGTATGTTGTCAGGCGGTCTGCGTTGCGCAGCACGTCGTCGTACATCCAGTTCAGCTCCAACTGGCCCGGCGCGTCTTCGTGGTCGCCCTGGATCATGTCGAGGCCCATGGCGCGGGCGTAACGGATCACCTGCAACGTTACGGGGCGCAGGCTTTCGAACTGATCAATGTGATAGCAATATGGTTTTGAGTAGCCGTCTTCTGGCACGCCCTGCTCATTGTACTTCAGCCACATCATTTCCGGCTCTGTGCCGATGCGCAGCTGTGTGCCGTGTTTGGCGGTGAAGTCTTCATGCATCCGGCGAAGGTTACCGCGGCCATCCGAGGTCAGGTAGCCGCCCGGATTCTCCTTTTCCTCACGGTTGCGGAATAGCGTGCAGTAAAACCGGCCAATTTCTTTCGCCCAAGGCAACTGCATGAAAGTTTCAGGCTCTGGAATACCAACCAGCTCAGCCGCTTCGGGGCCATAGCCCATGTAGTTGCCTGCGCGGTCGGTGAACAGGTTCACCGTCGCGCCGTATACCAGCTGGAAGCCCTTTTTGGCGACCTGCTCCCAATGGTCAGCCGGAATGCCCTTACCCATGATCTTGCCGGTGACCGACACGAACTGAAGGTAGAGATATTCAATACCCAGCTCGTCGATTTTGGCGCGAACCTGTTTGATTTTCTCGTCGCGCCCAGGGGCTTCGACAAAACGTTCTAGATCAGTTGCCATGGGTTCGGTCTCCTTGTTGGAAGGCGGGCCCTCTGACGGGGCCTCGCCGTGGTAGGGGTTTCTAAGTCAGCTCCAGGGGTACGGGCTGTTCGATACGGGGTGCAGATCGCCGGTTTCGAACCGGGACATGCGGAAGGGATCAAGCAGATCCTGCTTTTCGCCCAGAATCTCATCCGCCATCAGATGGCCGACGCCGATCATCTTCCAGCCGTGGTTGCTGTCGGCGATCATCGCGACGTTTTCGCGGACATGATCGAACACCGGGAAACTGTCTGGCGTGAAGCAGCCAATGCCGCCCGAAGGCTCTTTATGATACTTCGGCATCGTGTCAGCAAAACGTTCCTGACAATGCGCCAAGGCGCTGACCCACATGTGCGCGAACTCGGGCCCAGAGACGAACTCAGGGCTGGACGGGCCATAAGGGTCAATTGCAACTTTATCGACCGGCGTCTCAACTTTGTAAGGCGACGCCCCGCCCTGGACACCGCCAAAGTGCCAGTCAGGCTTATAGTAGATGCCCCACATCTCTTCAGTGATCAGCGAGCCATCGACTGTCGAGTGCAGTGGCGCATCGGTATCCACATGGATCACCGGCGGCATCACGCCATCATTGGTGTGCATGATTGCAGGATCGACCTGAAGGACGCCTTCTTCCAGCTGCCAAAACCGCCACATGTCGACGCCCTTGGCGACATCGCCATTCGGCTGCGTGATGTCGATCTGCTTTGGCAGATCCAACATGTTCCAGAAATCGCGCGCCCAAGGCCCTGCCCCGATAATGATCTGCTCGCAGGAAATATTGCCTTTGTCCGTCTCAACCGCGTTCACCGCGCAAGAGCCGCTGTCAGAGACAAAGCCTTTGACTTCAACGCCCGTAATCAGGCGCACGCCCAATTTGTCAACCTTGTCGGCCAGCGCATACATGGTCTTAGTTTGGTTCGAATAGCCACCGCGCTTTTCATGCAGCACGGATGTGATGCCCTGCGCCCGCCAATCAGCAAAATAGCCCTTCATGTAATCGGTCGAAGCCTGCTCACCTTCAATGAACGTGCTCTCATACCCAATAGCCTGCTGCTGTTCGTAAATCGAGGTCACATCAGCGCGCATCGATTCCGATGAGATCTGCATATAGCCGACGGGATGATAGCTCAGCCCTTCAGGATCGCTTTCCCAAACATTGACAGAATGCGCCATAAGCTTACGCATGGATGGCTGGAAGTAGTTGTTGCGCACCACGCCGCACGCCACGCCAGAGGCGCCAGCAGCGATGCCAGTCTTGTCCAGGATGACAATCCGCCCCTCAACCTCTTCACCTTTTTCTTTTAGCTTTTCAGCCAAGCGCCAGGCTGATGACATCCCGTGGATGCCTGCGCCGATGATCACATAGTCCGCGTGTTGGGGAAACGCCATGTCCCACTCCTGCTGGTCGAGACGCATGCTTGCGTCTTTATCTTGCGAGTCGTCGTTAGCATATTGCTGGCAGATCAAAGCGCGTGAGTACAACCTTTTTTGTACCAATATGCGATTTTGGTGGAAATTGGCCTGATTTGGTATATTATTGGACCAAAGAGGTACCGATATGAATGCTCCTGCCATCAAAGTAAAAATGGGTTCTGCAGAAATTGCTTCTGCGATGCGCAGGGATATTCTGCAGGGTGAATTGGCCAAGCACGACCGCCTGCCTGCAGAACGGCTTTTGGCCGAAACCTATGATGTCTCACGTGGTACAATTCGAGAGGCGCTAAACAGGCTCAGCCGTGAAGGATTACTGGAGATCAGGGCCGGCAGCGGCGCCTATGTCACCTACTCGCCAGAGGTGATCCAGGACAGCCCGATAGACAGCGCCAGACCCCTTGAACTGATGGACACCCGCTTTGCGCTTGAGCCACACATCTGCCGCCTCGCAGTTCTGCATGCCCGCCGCTCTGACTTTGAGCTTTTCGATTCGCAGTTGGCGAAAATGGAAAAGTCAGTCGAGGACCCCGCAACCTTCGCTGAAACCGACAGCGAATTTCATGCCGCCCTCGCCCGCTCTACCGGCAACAGCCTTCTCATCTGGATCGTCACTCAGATGAGCAATGTGCGAGGCCACAGCGAATGGACCCGGATGCGGACCCTGACGCTGAACCCAAAGATCATCTCGCTCTACAACACCCAGCACCGCAAACTGATCGCCGCGATCAAGGCACGGGAACCTGAGCGTGCGGCAAACGCGATGAAAGAGCATCTGGAAACGGCCCGCCTGTCCCTGACACGCGCTGCTTCCACATAAGATCGACGCTACGCATCTTTGATCTCAGGTATTCCGGAGGGGCGTTCCTCCGCAGGGTGTAAATCAGGCCTTTGCCGCCGTCTGCAGCCAGTTCATGTAAACCCGCTCAGCCATCTTCGCGAAATCAGCCATATTGGCAGTGCAGTCCTGTTGCAGAACCTTAACGCCCTGATCGCCCAGCGCGCCTTTCAACGCATCGGCGTAGGCAGGAATCGCTGCCCAATTATCGACTGTGTCGTCCTCAAGCTCCAAATGGAACTGCACCGAATAGGCAGTGTTCGACCATGACATCGCTTGCACAGCACAGGCGGGCGTCGTCGCCAAAACCTGCGCGCCTTCGGGCAGTTTCGTCACTTCAGCGCTATGCCATTGCAATGATTTGAACGTGTCCGGAAGATCATCGAGAAACACGCCATTGGCGCCCTCTTCCGTCAGATGCACATCCAAAACGCCGATCTCTGGCGTCTTGGACGGACCCACTGAGCCGCCCAGCGCCTCGGCCAATAACTGATGACCAAGGCATAGCCCCAGATACGGCACGCCTTTCCCGGCGACGGCGCCCTTGATGTAGGCCTTTTCTTCAACCAGCCAGGGGAACTGATCCTCCTGCCAGGTATCCATTGGCCCACCCATCACCCAAAGGGCGTCATAGTTGTCGATGGGCGGTGGAACCTCACCATCCTGCAGCTCAACCGCGTCCCAACTGTGGCCGTCTTCGGCCAGAAACTTGCGGAACCGGCCTGGGTGCTCAACTTCGACATGCTTGAGAACGAGAATTTTCATCACTTAGACATCCAACGTGTGGGCGCGTTCCCACTCGGTAAAGTGGGCCGTAAACCGATTCCATTCCTGATGTTTCAACTTCAGGAACGCGGCGGAGACATCTTCGCCCAGCGCCGCCTTCAGCGTCTTATCCTTGTCGAATTCACGCAGCGCATCCAGCAGGTTCAACGGCAGACGCGGCGCGTTCTTTACCGTGTGCCCTTCGGTATACATATTGATCTCATGCCGCTTGCCCGGGTCCATCTCTTTGTTGATGCCCTCAAGCCCTGCCGCAATGATCACCGCCTGCAACAGATAGGGGTTCACCGCCCCATCCGGCAACCGCAGCTCAAACCGGCCCGGTCCGGGCACGCGTACCATGTGGGTGCGGTTGTTCGACGTCCATGTCACCGTATTCGGAGCCCAGGTCGCGCCCGACGAAGTAACCGGAGCATTAATCCGCTTGTAGCTGTTTACCGTTGGATTGGTGATCGCGCACATGCCCTTGGCGTGTTTCACAATCCCACCGAGGAAATTCAGCCCCTTAGCTGACAACCCAAGATCCATCTTTTTGTCCGCAAAGACGTTCTTCTTGCCGGTCTTATTCCAAACCGAGATATGCGCGTGGCAACCGTTCCCTGTCAGCCCCTCAAACGGCTTTGGCATGAACGTCGCCCGCAATCCGTGCTTCTCAGCAACCGATTTCACCATGAACTTGAAGAAAGAATGCTTGTCGGCGGTCGCCAGCACATCATCGAAGTCAAAGTTCATTTCGAACTGACCATTCGCGTCCTCATGGTCGTTCTGATATGGGCCCCAGCCCATCTCGCCCATGTAGTCGCAAATCTCGGCGATCACATCATAGCGGCGCATAACAGCCTGCTGGTCGTAGCAAGGTTTGTCCGCAGTGTCGTATTCATCGGAAATGGCGGACCCGTCAGGCGTGGTCAGAAAATACTCCGCCTCAATCCCGGTTTTCACACGCAGGCCAGCATCTGCAGCAGCCTTGACCAGACGTTTCAGCGTGACACGAGGCGCCTGCTCAACCGGCTGCCCTTCCATCACGCAATCACCTGCGACCCAGGCGACCTCTGGTTTCCATGGAAGCTGGATGACCGACTCCGGGTCAGGCACCGCCAACATATCCGGATAGGCAGGCGTCATGTCGAGATATGAGGCGAACCCGGCAAACCCGGCGCCCTCTACCTGCATGTCAGCAATCGCGGCGGCTGGCACCAGTTTGGCGCGTTGCGCGCCGAAGAGATCCGTAAAGCTGATCGCAAAATACTTTACGCCGTTCTTTTTCGCCCAAGCGGCCAGATCTTTCGCCATCTTCACTCTCCTGTCGGTTTTGGTTTCGCCCTTAAAGGCGTTATTTCAAAGCTTACCAGATCGTCCCAATAGGTCGTCCATTTGTCAAAGGTCGCGGGATCATCCGTTTCCATGATCTGCCAAACGGTGTCCCCTGCATCCGACAGCCAGCTTTCGACAAAGTGGAGGCCATCGGGCAGACCCCTGCCCTTCGTATGCAGTCGCTCGTAGATGGCATCCAGGTTTTCCGCCGGAAAGCGTTCGACAATCATATAGAGGGCCATCAGTCTGCTCCCGGTATCCAGTTGGTGCCCGCCAAAGGCACGCCTGCCATTGCCGCGCTTTCTACGGTCAGCGCCACCAAATCTTCAGGCTCCAGATTGCGCAGATCGGACTTGCCACAAGCCCGCGCAATCGTCTGAGCCTCAAGCGTCATCACTTTCAGATAGTTCGCCAAACGACGGCCAGCCGCTACGGGATCAACCCGCGCCATCAGGTCCGGGTCCTGCGTCGTGATACCCGCCGGGTCCTGCCCTTCGTGCCAGTCGTCATAAGCGCCGACAGATGATCCAAGCGCTTCGTACTCAGCCGCATATTTCGGGTCATTGTCACCAATCGCGATCAGCGCTGCGACGCCGATAGACACGGCATCCGCGCCCAGTGCCATCGCCTTGGCAACGTCGGCCCCATTGCGAATACCACCAGACACAACAAGCTGCACCTGACGATGCACGCCAAGATCCTGCAAGGCCTGAACCGCAGGCTTGATGCAGGCGAGCGTTGGCTGACCAACGTTCTCGATAAACACTTCCTGCGTCGCAGCCGTACCGCCCTGCATACCGTCCAGAACTACGACATCCGCGCCAGCTTTCACCGCCAGCGCAGTGTCGTAATAGGGGCGAGAGCCTGCGACCTTGATATAGATCGGCACTTTCCAGCCAGTGATCTCGCGCAGCTCAAGGATCTTGATTTCCAGATCATCCGGTCCGGTCCAATCAGGGTGACGACAGGCGGAGCGTTGATCGATCCCTTTCGGCAGGTTCCGCATCTCGGCCACACGGTCCGAGATTTTCTGCCCCAGCAGCATCCCCCCGCCACCGGGTTTCGCGCCCTGCCCGATCACAACCTCAATCGCATCAGCCTTGCGCAGATCATCAGGGTTCATGCCATAGCGCGATGGCAACAACTGATAGACAAGCTTGTCGGAATGCCCGCGCTCTTCTGGCGTCATGCCGCCATCACCTGTCGTGGTGGAGGTCCCAGCAGCGGAGGCGCCGCGGCCCAGCGCCTCTTTCGCTGGACCGCTGAGGGCGCCAAAGCTCATCCCCGCAATGGTGATCGGGATATCCAGCTCAATCGGGTTCTTCGCAAACCGGTCGCCCAGCGTGACGGCGGTGTTGCAAGCCTCACGATAGCCTTCCAGCGGGTAGCGAGACATCGAAGCACCGAGAAATAGCAGGTCGTCGAAATGCGGCACCTTACGCTTCGCCCCTGCGCCGCGGATATCGTAGATGCCAGTCTCAGCCGCGCGGCGGATTTCCGAATTGGTGTAGTCGTCAAAGCCCCAGGGCTGGCGCGGGTGGGTTGGTGGATTTGTCATTTGATATCCCCTCAGTACGCGCCGACGTTGTCGATGTTGAAGTTGTATAGCTGACGGGCGGAGCCATAGCGTTTGAAGTCTTCAGGCTTGGCGCCGGTCACTTCGCCCCGTTCCAACAGGTCTGCGACAATCTCAAGATGCTCCGCCCGCATCTCTTTCTCGATACAGTCAGCGCCCAGTGACTTCACTGCGCCTTTCACGAACAGGCGCGCCTCATAAAGACTGTCGCCCAACGCATCCCCGGCATCCCCGCACACCAGTAGGTTGCCAGATTGCGCCATGAACGCGCTCATGTGGCCGATGTTGCCGTGTACGACGATATCGACGCCCTTCATCGAGATCCCGCAGCGGGAAGAGGCATTGCCCTTCACCACCAGCGTCCCGCCGTGCGCCGTCGCACCGCAATACTGCGAGGCGTCGCCTTCAACGATCAGCTTGCCGGACATCATGTTCTCAGCAGCCCCCGGCCCAACCGAGCCTTTCACGTGTACCCGCGCCAACTGGTTCATGCCCGCACAATAGTATCCGGTAGAGCCTGCAATCGTCACGCCGATCTCAGACTTCAGCCCACAGGCGATCGCATGAGCGCCGCGCGGGTTTACGATGCTATAAGTGCCGCTCGTCGCGTCTTGCAGCGAGGAGTTCATCTCGCGCAGGGTCGCGCTGGTCAGATCAAATTCAGTCATCACGCCCCCCACGAATAAACAGTTGCAGGCTCAGGCTCCCACACGCGGGCATCTTCAATGCCCGGCAGGTTCACCAGCGCCCGATATTCTGAACCGAAAGCGACGTATTGATCCGTCTCAGCCAAGACTGCCGGTTTACAAGCGATCGGATCGCGCACTACCGCAAAGCCGCCCTTGGTGCCACAGACGAACGTGTAGAACCCATCCAGATCGGTGATGCCCGCCTCCAGTGCTTCATCTAGCGAGGCGCCCTTACGCATCTTGTTGGCGAAATAGGCGGCGCCAACCTCTGTGTCGTTCTCGGTCTCAAACTTCACACCTTCCTGCCGCAACTTCTGGCGCAGGCGGTTGTGGTTCGACAGCGACCCATTATGGACCAGACACTGATCTTCGTCCGTAGAGAACGGATGCGCGCCCAGCGTCGTCACGGCACTTTCAGTCGCCATGCGCGTATGACCAACACCGTGGCTACCTGACATCTCGCGCACTTCAAAGCGGTCCACCACGTCTGCGGGCAGGCCAACCTCTTTGTAGATCTCAACCGTTTCGCCGGACGACATGATGCGTACTGCCGGGTGGTTCGCTTCGATCTCAGCCCGCACCAGCGCGACATCATCAGCCGTAACCTCAAGCACTGCATGGCTGTCACGCCGGGTGATATGCGCCCTGCCGTTCAAAGCATGCTCAAGAACGCCGAACGCGCTATCAGCTTCATCGGACTGCACCGTGATCTTGGCGCGCCCCTCAGGCGCATCCGAATATATCGCAATCCCGGCGCTGTCTGGCCCCCGGTCGGACATCGTGACCAGCATATCGCTGAGCAACCGCCCCAACTGAGGCTTCAGCGCCTCATCCTTCAAATACAAACCGACGATGCCGCACATTGCTGCGTCTCCTATCTACCTTGAACAGACCGTCGTGCGGCGCAAAGCAAACGTCAACAGAAGCGAAACTAATATTCCTGACAGGAAACATTAGGTGCGGATTATTTAGTCCGAGGGATGGTAGGAAATGACCGATAGATAAATCGCCGGCAGTTTCACCAACCGCTCTAACCCATGGGGCGAATCTGCATCGAAGTAGAGGCTGTCGCCGGGCTGCAACAGGTACGACGCCTCCCCATGTCGATACTCAACCTCGCCCTCCAGCATACAGAGGAACTCAAGCCCCTGATGCTGGAAGGCGGGAATTTATCAGACTGCTCTGTCAGCGTGATCAGATAGGGTTCAACGGTCACGCCAGAGGCATTAGCCCCGATATGACCAAGCAGCTTGTAGTGGTGCCCCGCCCGCGTTCCGCGCCAATCCGCGTCCACACCTTCGCCCGCCTTCACATGCACGGCGCTACGGGTGGCTTCGAACCGGCGGAAGAAGTCGGTCAGCGGCAGACCTAAAGCCTCATACAGAGCCTGCAATGTCTCAAGCGAAGGCGAGATGCCGCCGTTCTCGATCTTGGAGATCATCCCGACGGACAATCCAGCACTTTCCGCCAGATCAGCGGCGGTGATGTTCAACTCACGCCTGCGCGCCTTTACTTCGCGCCCAATCGCCAACTCTAACCGGCGCTCACCGCCCTGCGTGACGGCGTGCGGATCTTGGGAGAGCGGCGCCCGTGTCATAGGAAACGCGCCATCAGAAGCTGGGCCGCCCGATAGCGCGGGCGATAACGCGGGCTTCAACCAGCACTTCACGGCTTTCAATTGTGGCGCGTTTCAGATGGCGTTCAACATGCGTCTTTGGATCGGCGGCGCCTGCAGCGATGGCGCGAGTCATAGCCTCGCTTACCGCGGCATCCTCCGCTGCATCCAATGCTGCGATCTCTCCCGTAAACAGAATCGGCGTTTCGCCGCCTGTCATCTGAAACGCTTCGCCGTCAGAACCAAGGATAACCCGCTCCGCTGCAACCTCTACTTTCCCGGCAACTGCCCCGACCGCATTTGCAACCTCGGCATGTTCAGGAATGATAACCTTTGTCTTAAGCATATCAGCTAGCGGCGGATAATATGTACCAGCAGAGGCGCCAAGCCCAATCAATGGCGCGGTCAGTTTCAAATCAAACGCAGCCAGACCGTGTTGGCCATCCAAAGCAGCGCGGGCAAGCGTTGAGGTTGATAGCCCCTCGTCCTCAAACCCATCCCTCTCAAACGCGGATTCAAGAACCAGTTCCGCTGACCGACGACGTAGTTTCGCGATGACGCGCGCTGCGAGATCCTCGATATCCGCTTCCAGCGCTTTGCCATCCCCACCGCGCTGACGGGCGAACAGGATCGCCGTTTGGCGCGCCGCTTCAACATCAAAGCCATCTTGCAGGCCCAGCACATGCGCTGCATCGGTTGGTGTGAACGCAACACGCCGTAGTGCGCCAGCCTTGAACAAGCGATCGAGCGATGCCAACTCACGTCGACCAAGGCCCAGATCTTCAACAGCCAGTCCTTCGCCTACCTGGGCGACGATGGCGGCGGCGCGTTCGTCCAAATCATCAATCGCCCGCGCGCCAGCGGCAGCGAATACGCCGTCATGATCACTGGGCCGCGGTGCGTCCACCTGGCGGGCCAAAGCCTCATACGCATCGCCGCCGGTCGCAGCGTAGAGGGAAACGGGAACCGCCCGGCGCGGGCCAAGTGTCAGGTCCGGCTTCAATCCACCATCTTCGATCCCGACTTCGCTGTCGCCACCAAGACCGTGAGTGCGCATCGCGACGGCCTCAACCATCGTGCGCCAACCGCGGACCCGCGCGCCATCAGGGTCTATGCGAGGGCGACCGTCTGACAACACAGCGATGTCAGTTGTGGTTCCCCCAATGTCAGAAATGACCGCGTCCTGCAGCCCGGTCAGTGCAGCCGCACCGACTACGCTTGCGGCAGGGCCAGACAGGATAGTCTCAATCGGACGCACGCGGGCGACAGCCGCGCTCATCAACGCGCCATCGCCCTTCACGACCATCAACGGTGCATCCACGCCCAGCTGGGCCAGCCGTTCGGTGGCACCATCAATCAGCCGCTGGATCATTGCAATCAGGCGACCATTCAACAACGTCGTCAACGCCCGCTTTGGTCCGCCCAATCTGGCTGACAATTCATGACTGCACGTGACCGGCTTACCTGTTGCAGCGGCGATAATGTCCCGCGCGGCACTTTCATGCGCCGGATTTCGCGTGGCAAAAACACTTGCGACGGCAAAGCCCGATACACTGTCAGCCGCCCGGCACGCCGCGCTAATCGCCGCCCGATCTAGCTTCGCGGCTTCATCGCCTGAACTTTTGTGACCGCCTTCAATGAAAAACACCGGATCGCCGCCCAAAGCATCACCAAGTCCAGCGCGGCCAAGATCCTTTTTGCTGAAGCCGATCATGATCAAGGCGGTCGGATCGCCATGTCCTTCAACCAGCGCATTCGTGGCGAGTGTCGTAGACAGAGAGGACAACGAAATATCTTCAGCCGGGAAATCTGCAGCTGCAAGTGCGGCTGAAGCAGCCTCACCAATGCCGACATCCAGAGACCGGTGTGTCGTCAGCGCCTTGGCGGCGCCCAGAACGAGGCCAGCCTCATCGTCATAGACGACCGCGTCCGTATACGTGCCGCCGGTATCGACACCCAAAAGAAAGGCCATAACCGCCCCTGCCTAAACTCATTTGCAGATAAGGCCGTTAATGGATGGAGGAGTGGCTGACCAGCCTGAAACCGACCAAACAAGACGTAAGCGTCAAGTGGCCCAAACATAACGATTATTTGGGAGGGGGTTGTTAGCTCAACCTAAGACCACGTCTCAGGCTAAATAGCCCCAGCAATCCCGCGCCTAACAGAAAGATCGGCGCGGTTAGTGGCACAACAGCCGCTTCTGCAATTGTCAGCGACGGATCAGCGGCCAACGTCACTTGATATTCTTCACCGGTGTCAACCACGACGACCATGTTGTTGCCCGGGTTAACGCCACCGTTGTTATCTGAGTTCTGAAGAAATCCGGTTCCGTCTGAAGCCAAGGTCAGGATAGGTGGGTGATAGCGGCCCGTATCATCCTCACGCGCGTTGAACGTGAAGATCGACAGTTCTGACAATTGCAGCCCGTCGCTTAGATCAGCGCTTGCAGAAATAACAAAATCGAATGAGCTGCCTTGGCCGTAAAATTCTGCATCAGTTATGCCATTGCGTCTGAGATCGAACGCAGGAAAACCAGACGGTGTCGGTTCCGAATCCAGGATCCCAAAGACCGTATAGTCCACGCTGTTAAGCGTCGGGTTCGCATAGGTCTGGCCAGCTACAATCGGTTCAGCCAGATCGATCCGGAACGCAAAATCACACAGCCTGTTAAACTCAGGTGTGACCGTGAAGTCTGTGTTGTCGAACTCAAGAATTAGCGCATGTGCGCTGGTGGCCGTAGCAGCGATGATGCCTGCGGTGAGGATAGATCAGAACAAGTGAAACACTCCCTGACACTAAACTGTTCGGTCAAGCGTAGTGGGATGTGGGTGAGGCAACAAGGATGTTTCGGTGCCTGGCGCAACCCAGCATCTGCTGCGCCTGGCGCTTGTCAACGTGAACGGCGTATTGACCAAAATGTTCAACTGATGGTTTACCGCAATCTCTCGATCTTTACAAAACGCCATGCGTCTCAAATCCCCACCGCTAGCTCGCTCAGCCAACTTGCCCCGGTAAAGTCTCAAACCCACGAAACCTGACCCGACCGCTACGTGATCCCTGTCCGGTCAGGCGGTATTCAGGAAACCGGCTCAGGAACCCTCCTATCGCGATCCGCCCTTCCATCCGCGCCAGCGTGAACCCGACGCAGGTATGTGGTCCCCCAGCAAAGGCGAGGTGTTTGTTCGGCCTTCGCCCAAGGTCCAAACGATCAGGATCGTCGAATTGACGCGGATCACGGTTTGCAGCGCCGATGCACAGATGGATCCGGGTTCCTGCAGCAATAGCCTCGCCACCGATTTCGACGTCCTCTGTTGCCATGCGGTTGCCCAACTGGTTCGGGCTTTGATAGCGCAGAAACTCATCCACACCGGTTTCAATCACGCCCGGTTCGGCAAGCAACCGCGCCTTTTGATCCGGAAACTCGCATAACGCATGAAGCGCTGAGCCAATCAGGTTTGTCGTCGTTTCGTGCCCTGCATTGAGAATGAAAATGCAGTTCTGCAACAGTTCGACCTCAGACAGCTTCTCATCCCCTACCCCTTCCATCAGCCGGGTAAGAACGTCCGTGTCAGGGTCGCCGGGGTTCGCCTCGCGCCGCCGCACAAGATCGGCAAGATAGGCGCAAAACTCCACCACTGCCTCATTGCCGCGCTTTTCCTGTTCTGCCGTCAAGGAAGGTTCCAACGCACCAAGGATCGCCAACGACCATTCCCGCAGCGGGCCCCGTTCTTCGTGCGGGATGTCAAAAAGGTTGCCGATGACTTCGATGGGGATGCGCATGGCGAAATCTTCGATCAGATCGATATCGCCCTTCGCCGCCAAATCATCCAGCAAACCATTCACCAGTCTTTCAAGACCGGGCTGCATTGCCTGAATGGCGCGCGGCGTCATCGCGCCGACCATGATCCGGCGCACGCGTGTGTGCAGCGGCGGATCGTTGAAGACGAGGCTGGTTGTGTGATGTTCGAAGAGAGGCGTGTCGCCATACTTCGGAAAGAACTCGACCTTTTTGTCCGATGAAAACCGTTTGGTGTCTCGGTACACCATGTCCAGATCAGCCCAGCGGGAAATCATGATCGACCCATCAGGGAACCGTTTGATCGGCGCATGCTCAAGCAGTGCATGATAAGTTGGAAACGGATCATCAGCGAACCCGGACGTAAGGTTCTGGATGTCGTATGCGTCGGCGAGGGCTTTGTCTGTCATCGGGGGAAGATGCAGGCGACGCACGGAACGCGCAAGGTGGTTCCGGTCATGGGCAAGCTGCCAAACATTATTGGTTGGTGTCGGCAGGTCCAATATGGCCTGTGCCAATCAAGCCTGAAAGCGGGCGGAAATGGGATTGGCTGCGCGTAAAAAATTGGCGGCATCCGCGCTTTTTCATCCGCCCGCGCAAAAATTTGTTAGTGCATTTGCATCATGGACAGACACGAAGGACTGAGAGTTCACTGAGCGAAACAACAGGGAGAAGGCTATGTTTCGTTCAACCAGACGCGGCGCTGTGATGGGTGTCGCCGCCGCGACCTTAACGTTTACCGCTTTGTCTGCATTCGCCGCCGAGAATATTATCATCGGCGTTCCAGCTGCACAGTCAGGCCCGGTCGGCGTTGCAGACCACCAGGACTGGACCAACGGCGTTCAGATGGCGATTGAGGATATCAACGCCGCCGGCGGCGTTCTTGGCCGTCAGTTGGAAGCAAAGATCATCGACCTAGATATGCTGTCGCCAGAAGGCAACGTCGCAGGATTTCAGGCGCTGATCGAAGGCGGCAGCCACGCGATTGCGTCCGCATTTACCATCATCCCACCGCCAGCAATGGATGTCGCGGCGCCATCGGGCATCCCGTACCTGCACGGCAACACATCGACGCTGAACGTCGATCTCTTCAAAGGCGACCCGGAAAAGTACCGGAACATTTTCCAGCTCGATGTGCCTGAAAGCTACTATGGATCGGGTTTTGTAAAATTCCTGCAGGACATGAAAGCCTCAGGCAAATGGGAACCCAAGAACAACAAGATCCACATCGTTCAGGGGCAGATCAGCTATACCCAGTTGATCTCAAAAGCGACGCAAGAGGCCGCCGCTGGCACGAATGGCGAATGGGAAATCGCGGCAATCACCGACATTCAGTTCCCTGTGCAGGACTGGGCGCCGATCATCCGCGCACTACAAGAAACCGATGCATCGGCCATCATGATCGATCACTGGGTCGCGGCGGAACTTGCCGCATTCGCCCAACAATACGCCTTCGATCCGGTGCCGGGTTCACTGGTCTATCTACAGTATGGCCCATCGCAGCCTGAGTTTCTTGATCTTGCACAGGGCGCAGGCGAAGGCATGGTCTGGGGCACTGTTTACGGCGTTTACGCAGATGAACAGGGCGCAGCATTCCGCGAAAAGTACCGGACAAAATACCCTGGCACGATGGGCATGGTCTACACTGGCGGTGGTTATGACGCCGTGCAGATGCTGGCCAAAGCCTGGACTGAGGTTGGTGATCCCAGCAACTTTGACGCTGTCGGCGATGCAATCCGCAAGATGGAGTATCGCGGCATTAACGGGTTCTACAAGATCGACCCTGAAACGAACTCTGGCATCTCGTACCCCAACATGACCGATGATCCAGAAGGCGGTCAGGCGCATCTCTTCTTCCAGGTACAGGACAATGAGCATCGCATCATCGCCCCGTCACCCTTCGCAGAAGTTGAATTCATGGCGCCACCTTGGTGGTAGGCATCAGGGTCGGATGAAGCCATGCTTTGTGGGTGTTCCGGGATCAGCCTGTCGCTGGGCGGCAGGCTGATCCTTTCAGATGTCGGATTGGAGGCGAAGCCGGGTGAAATCCTTGGCCTTGTCGGGCCGAACGGCGCTGGCAAAACATCGTTGTTTGAAGTGCTGTGCGGTCGCTATTCCCCTGATGCGGGCACGGTCACACTGGATGGCCGCGATGTGACGCGAACGCCCTTTCACCGCCGCGCACGCCTTGGGTTGGGGCGGACGTATCAAAGCCCGGTTGTGCCTGCCTCTCTGTCAGTGGGCGAAGCGTTCAGGGCCGCCAGGAAATCCCACGCCCCGTACCTGTCCCGCCATGATGCGGAATGGGCGGCGCGCCTGACGCATTTACATGTTCCTTGGGACACGCCAGCAATCGCGCTGGGCGCGTTTGATCGGCGTAAGCTGCTGATGGCCTGCCTGATGATGCGGCGACCCAAGGTTCTGTTGATGGATGAGCCCGCCTCTGGTCTGATCAACGCCGAAATTGATGAGCTGGATCTGATCATCAGGCAGTTGGTCGACGAATATGCCATTGGCGTCATCCTGATCGAGCACCGGTTAGAGTTGCTCTCAGCTGTCGCCGACGCTTGCGTCGTGCTGGATCTGGGCGAAGTGATCGCGACAGGACCTCCACGCGACGTGTTCGATGATCCCAAGGTGAAAGCAGCCTATTTTGAGGGTGCAGATGCCTGAGCTTTTAGAGATATCGCAGCTATCAGCCGGGTACGGCCCGTTACGCGTACTGCATGAGATTGACCTGATAATTGGCGAAGGCGAACGCATTGGCCTTGTTGGTCTGAATGGCCATGGCAAGACAACGCTGATCCGTGCGCTGACCCACATGGCGGGCTGGCAGCAAGGGTCGATCAAGCTGGACGGGGCGGAAATCGGCGGCACCCGCTCACAAGGCGCAGGGCGCCGGACGCCGGGGCTGGTCAAGCGTGGGATCGGCGTGGCGCCGCAGGGCGATGCGATCTTTCCAGGCCTTTCTGTCCGGCGGCATCTGGAATGCGGCGCGCACACAAAGGCGGCGTGGCGTGAACGTCGCCAGAGGATTGATCGGATCTTTGACATCTTCCCCCCGCTCCGCCCGTTAGAGCATGCGTTGGTGGGCAAGTTATCAGGCGGTGAGAGGCGCATGGTTTCCATTGGACGGATGCTGATGGCCGAGGCGCGACTTTACCTGATTGATGAGCCGTCGCTGGGCCTCGCGCCAAAAATATCTCATAGGGTGATGGAGGCGCTTTGGGATCTTCCTGTGACGGGCGCCATGATCATCGCCGAACAGAACGTCACACTTCTGACGGGCCGGGCAGACCGGATGATCGGCATGCACGCGGGCCGTCTGCGCGGCGATGTCGGCCATGTGGATCTTGCATGATGGAGCGCGGCTAATGGACCTCGGCCTCATCGTTTACGCCCTGAATCTGGCGTCGATCTACGCGCTGATGGCGATCGGGATTTCGATCCTGTGGTCCTCGGTTGGCGTCATCAACATGGCCCATGGCGCAACGTTCGCTGTGTCCGGCTATGCAGCGTGGCTGGTCACCGGCGCGCTGAAGCCAGTGATCGCTGCAAGCCTTGGTAAAACCGCGCTGGCCAGCGCTGCGATGGCCGGTGCGTTGGTTGGCTCGGCGTTGATCACGGGCGCCTTGTGCGGCGTGGTGATCTATCTGCTGGCCTTTCTGCCGATCCACGACAAACCCAACTATCCCGTGCGGGCACTGATTATCACGCTGGGTCTGAACATCGCCGCCGTTCAGGGGCTCCTCTGGACATTCGGCCCCCGCAGTCAGGGCCTGCCCAAGATTTTCGGTTTTGGCCGGTGGGAAGTGTGGGGGACAAAGATCCGATATGATCAGGCGGGCACGATCATTGGCGCCATTTTGATCATGACGCTCACTCTTGGCTGGCTTCGCTATTCCCGGCGCGGGCTGGAAGTCCGTGCAATGATGCAGAACGCCGAAGGCGCCGCCTATTCCGGCATTTCGCGTCAGGCGACCGCCCTGCCCGTCCTGATGCTAACCGGCGCCTTGGCCGGCATGGCCGCCGCCCTCTTAAGCCAGACGATCTTCGTCAGCCCGACTGCTGGTGTGATCCCTCTGATCAAGGGGCTGACAATCGCCTTGCTTGGTGGCCTCGGGTCCGTCCCCGGCGCCCTGATCGGCGCGGTGCTGGTTGGATTTCTTGAGGCGGGCGTTGGCGCCGTTCCATTTCTCGGCCAGCGATACGTTCAGTTCGCGACATTCCTCTTCATCATAACCGTTCTGATCATCCGCCCGCGCGGTATAGGCGGCCTGTTGGATGATACCCGCGAATGACTGAAAAACGTTTCTATCAGGTCGGGCGCAAGCCCTGGGAATGGCGGCTCAAGCCTGCAGGTGACGCTGAACGTGCACGCGGTCGTGTGCCGGGAACACGCCGCCATTGGTTGAAATGGCGCGATGTCCACAACGACAAGTCGCTAAAACGCGAACGGGTTATGGTCGACAAAAAGCCACTCTGGTGGACCATCGGATTGGTTCTGCTTTTGTTCATCACGCCGTTCCTGCCAAATTCGATGATCTCGGTCGTATCGATCTTCTGCATCTACGCCGCGATCAACATCCTGTGGACATTGATCATTGGAACGGCTGGCATCTTCTCGCTCGCGACCCTGGCCGTGGTCGGCGTGTCCGCCTACATCGCGGCGGCGGCAAACGTTTATCTCGGTGTCCCATGGCCTTTCATGCTGATCATCGGCCCAATGGCCGGGCTGATTTTCGGCGCGATCCTGGCTGCGCCCTCAACCCGTTTGGATGGGCTTTATTACGCCCTTCTAACCATGGGCGTTGCTGAGATTTGCCGCGTTTTCGTAGTACAGCTGCGTGCCCTGACTGCATCAGGCGGGGCGATCACCAATGTCGATAGTTTCATCCCAGAGGACTGGTTCCTGCAGCGCCCGGGCCTTTTGCTGGGCTTTGTTGGCGCTTTCCTCTTGATGCTGGGCGCGCTGCTGGTCTGGCGCTTGGTTAACTCTGAACGCCTCGGAATGCTTCTGCGCGTCGCCAAAACCAGCCGCGAAGATGAAGCATTTGCAGAAGCCGTCGGCATCGACTTCCGCCGCGCCCGCCTGATGGTCTTCATCATCTCATCCGCCGCGCTGGGCGTCGTCGGCGCGTTCTATGCGATGTACTACCGCTCAATCTCACCTCAGATCTTCTCGCTGGACCAGCTACTGCTGCTGTTCGCGATGATGGTCATCGGCGGACTGGGTCGGGCTGAGGGCGCCGTCGTCGGCGCGGCCATCGTCACCATCATCGACAAAGGGCTGATTGAGCTCGGCCCGCCCCGCATCATTCTGGTGGCCCTCATTATGATCGGCGTCACAGTCTTCGCCCGCGAAGGCCTGATGGGCGCCCGCAACCAATTCCGCGATTTCCGCAATCGAAAAGCAGGTGAGCGCCGCGCGCGCCGCACCGAAAAGGGAGGCGAAGCCATGCCCGAAGAAGCGACCGAAGTTCACGACAAGCAGGAACTTTACTATCGCCGTTTCAACAAGCGGCTGCGCGACAAGCTGAAAGACATGATCACGCCTGAACTGATCGCCGAACACCAGCGCGATCCACTGGGCCATCATTCAGATGCGCTTGCCCGTGTGCTGAACTTTTTTCGGCGCGGTGAAATGGCGGACAAATACGTCATCCATCGGATGAAGCCCGCAGAAGAAAAGTTTCGCATCATGGCCGTCTCAGGCGCGCGCGGGATGCCGCCCCGCGTCGTGGATGACCGCGAATACAGCGACATAAAGGAGGCGTATCACGCCGTCTTCCTTTTGCGCGTAAACGACCTTTTGGAGAGCTGACCCGTGACTGACATTCGCCTGTTTGGCTATTCAGATCCCCTGTCCGCGCGGGCAGGTGAACCTATCGACTTCATGGTTTCCGCCGAGGGCGCATCCGAAGTGAAGGCTGAACTGGTGAGGTTGGTCCACGGCGATTTCAACCCGGAAGGTCCCGGGTTCATCGAAGAAGTTATTGAAACCGACATTCCCCCCGCTTTACCTGCAAAGCGCCAATACACGCAAAACGGCTCATTCGCGCGCGTGACTGACCCGGGCGCAAAACTGGCGCCAGATGGCGCGTTCACCATCCACGCATTCATCTGGCCATCACTACCGGTTGGGTCGCGTCAGACAATCATGGGACGCTGGTCGGTAAGCGGTTCTAAGGGTTATGCGCTGGGAATAAACCCGGAAGGCAAACTGGAATTCTGGGTGGGCGATGGCGTTGCAGTCGATCAGATTACCGCAGATGCGCCGCTTGTGCCAAAAGTCTGGGTGCTGGTCGCCGCCAGTTTTGACCCGGCTACAGGCGAAGCGCGGCTTCGTCAGATTGACGTTCAGAACTCGTGGAATTCCCACATTGGGCCTGTGACGCCATATGATCACAACTCTCACACCGTTCAGAAGTTGCGCTGTACGCCTGCCACCGCCGACGCGCCCTTTCTGATCGCCGCATCGCATGAGGAAAACCCTGAACGTGGACGCTTTGCGTCGATGCTGTTCAACGGCAAGATCGACCGATCTGGCATCGTCGCCCGCGCACTGACAGCGGATGAGATGGGCGCGATTGCAAAGGGCGATGCGCCTGCTGAGCCGCTCGCCTATTGGGACACTACGGCGGGGTATACCGATCGCGGCGTTGGCCCGATCATTCAGGACACCGGGCCAAACGCACTGCATGCCGAAGGGGTCAACCGGCCCGTTCGGGCGATGACCGGCTGGAACTGGACAGGCCGGGACGACAGTTTCCGTCTGAACCCTTCGCAGTACGGCGGCATCGCCTATCACGACGACGCCCTAACCGATTGCGGCTGGTCACCTACTGTCACCTGGACGCCGCCTAAGGATTTCAGATCTGGCGTTTACGCCCTGAAAGTCTCAGCTGGCGACACCGTTGACCGCATCCCGGTCATCATCCGACCCGATGCGCCCCGCGCCAAAATCGCAGTGCAGATGTCGACCTTCACCTACCTCGCCTACGCCAACGAACATCTCAGCTTCGACGCCCAAATTGCCCAAGCTATCGTCGCTCACACGCCTGTCATTTCTGGTGATGATCTGGAGTACAACAAACTGCAGGAATTTGGGCTTTCGACCTACGACCATCACTCAGACGGCGCAGGCGTTTGCTATTCTTCATGGAAACGCCCGATCATCAACATTCGGCCCGGATACCGCATGGCGGGCATGAATTTTCCCTGGGCTTTGCCCGCCGACCTTTCGCTTCTCTGGTGGTTGGAGCATGCAGGATACGACTACGACCTGATCACTGACCACGATCTTGATCGTGAAGGGCTAGCGGCCCTGGCACCCTACAAAACCGTCATCAACGTCACCCATCCGGAATACTATTCCGAGGGCATGCTCGACGCGACAGAGCAATACCTGCAAGGCGGCGGACGTGTGATGTATCTGGGCGGCAACGGATACTATTGGGTTACAGCCGCCTGCCCTGACGACCCGGCCTGTGTCGAAGTACGCAAGCTAGATTCCGGATCTCGCGCCTGGCAGGCTGAACCCGGCGAAGGCTATCTCGCCACAACTGGTGAACGGTCCGGCCTTTGGCGAAACCGGGGCCGCGCACCGCAGAAACTGGTGGGCCTCGGCTTTACCACCGAAGGCATGGACCGGGCGGAACCGTTTGAGCGGATGCCAGACAGTTTCCACAAACGTGTCGCGTGGATCTTCGACGGCATTGGTGACGAGGAACTGATCGGCGACTTTGGTCTTGCCCTTGGCGGCGCGGCGGGGGTTGAACTGGACCGTTATGATCTTGCGCTAGGCACGCCGCCGCACACGATGTTGCTGGCGTCCTCTATCGATCACACCGACAATTACCCACTTGTTTCAGAAGAGGTCACTTACGCGTTCCCCGGCCGCGGCGGCAGTCAGGATCCGCAGGTGCGCGGGGATATGATCTACTTCACGACCACCGAAAGCGGCGCAGTTTTCGCTGCTGGATCGATCGGGTGGAGCCAGGCTTTACCCTGCAAAGGCGGTGAGAATAACGTCGGGACAGTTATGCGAAATGTCTTGAAAGCCTTCACGAATGATGGCCCACTGCCCGGAGCCAGCTATACTGGCGCAGAGAAACACTGGAGATAGGCGCCGAATATCAAGCCCGGGCACGCCCATGAAAGATCGTCTGAAACTGTTTTCTGACTTCGTTCAGGATCTGAACGACAATGCGCGCAATCGCGATGCGGCGGATATTCTGGGCTGGTCCACGCGCGAACTTTCCAACATCCTCGGCTTTGATAGCGCTTGGTATGGCTGGGCGCAAATCCGCGAGGATGGCCCCGTCATTCACGCCAGCTCAACCTACAATCTGCCCGTAGATTATTATCAGTCATGGACCGAGATTGCGCCACAAGATCTATTGGTCGCTCAGTTTCTGAAAGACCCCGTTGGCGTCCCGACCTATGATCGCGGCGGCGAAGTTCACACAGACGGCATGCAGCATCTGGCTGACACGTACGGGCTAAAGCGTATGGCGACGGCGATGAACCTGCGTGAAGGGCGGTCAGCATCGCTGTGGATATCGGCCTATCGCGGCGGGGTCTCGCAGAACTGGTCAGAAGAAGAATGTGAGTTTCTGCAATGCGCTGTCGACCACATAGCCGCCAGCGCCCGCACAGCCGCAAATCAGGACGAAGCGCGCCTGAACTCCGACGCCAGCACCATTCTCATCAACGAAAAGGGCGTGGCCATTCTTGGGCTGAGCTCTCTCAAAGAACGTTTTGGGCATATCTGGTCACATCAGGATGGCGACCAGGTGCCTCGGTGGTTGGCTGAGTATATCGATCAACCCGGTGAGCATTTGCTGATCGACCGGAGCCTGGTTGCGTATTGTGAGCGCGTGTATGGCGATGATGGACTGGCGTTGCAAAAACTGACTTTACGCCCGCTTCAGAAATTTGATCTGCTGACCGCCCGAGAACAACATGTGGCCCAATTGCTGGCCAGCGGGAAAAGCCACAAGGAAACAGCGCGGATACTAAGCGTGGCGCCTTCCACGATCAGAAATCAAACCCAGGCGATCTACAGTAAACTAGGGGTCGATAACCGTTCCAGCCTCGTCGCAGCGGTTCCGATCCATGCTGGGACAGCGCCGAGTAAGGCGCTGATACGTTGTTAGCACCAACCAAGGTGGTCCTCTTGATGCGCAATTTGGAACGCCCTTCCCGCGCGATGAAGTCGATTGGTTTGTATCGCCAGTCACACCGAAACCCGCGCAATTGGGCCTGTGAAGTAAATATTGTCGATACAGTCATACGAAGCCATCGCGCCAATTTATCCGGAACAAAAAGTGCAAACAATAAGGCAGCTCCATTCTGACCGTATACATTTTAATAGCTTAGCGCAGCTTTCACATGTGAATGGTTTGGCAAAACCGTTTCTTCAGATTGACCGCATGCACTTGGGCGCGCACAACAAGCCGGTGAAGGAAAGTGACCTATACCCGCCAGTCAAAGCCTATCTTCAGGCGCAGGGCTATGACGTGAAGGCCGAGATCGGTGATTGCGATCTGATGGCCATTCGCGGTGATGAGGCGCCTGTGATTGTTGAGCTGAAGCTGACATTCTCATTGGCGCTGGTAATGCAGGGCGTCACCCGCCAAAGCATGTTTGATGATGTGTATCTGGCGGTGCCAGTGTCAGGCGACCGGGGATGGAAGCTTCGCTACAAAGACATCATCCGCCTCTGCCGCCGTCTTGGCCTTGGTCTGCTGGCGGTTAAAGCTGACGGCGTTGAGGCGCATCTCGATCCCAGCGATTACCAACCCCGCAAACAGAAGCGCCGGATTGGGCGGTTACTGAAAGAATTTGAACGCCGGGTTGGCGACCCTAACAAGGGTGGCACAACCGGCGTCAAGCGCATCACCGCCTACCGGCAGGACGCTCTGCGCTGCGCGATGCACCTTGATCGCGACGGCCCCACCAAAGCCGCCGTCGTCGCCGCCTCAACGGGCGCGTCTCGGGCCGCAGCGATCATGCGCGCCGATCACTACGGTTGGTTTGAGAGGGTTGAACGGGGCGTATATGGCCTGACCCCGAAAGGCGCAGAGGGGCTAATAGAGTTTGGCGAAACGGTCGCAGCACTGAAAACGGCCAAGTCGTAGTCACGCAGGCCAATCGGCCCTATATTGCAAGGCATGTCGGATCTTATCATCCCAGCGAAAGTTCCCGTAGCGACCAAGCCTTTGTCGATATCTGAAACCGTTCGGAAGGCTCGTCATAACGTTCTCGAAATCCTACCTGGCCTGATTTTTCGCCAACCCATGATATCTGGCGTGATGGTGAAACGCTGGCACATGGTCGCTCAGCCAGATGCGCTGGAAGCGGTACTGAAGGATCGGGTCGATGACTATCCCAAAAGCCCGGTCACCAAACGCCTGCTAAAGCCGGCAATAGGCGAAAGCCTTTTCAACGCCGACGGCGCCTACTGGCGGTGGCAGCGCCGTGCGGCAGCCCCTGTATTTCAGCACCGCCATCTGATGGCGCTTGCGCCTTTGATGACCGAAGCCGCTGAACGATCAGCCGCCAGAATGGCTGATGAAATGGAACAACGCGGTCAGGTGGAAGCGTATGAGCAGATGGTTGCCGCGACTTTTGATGTGATCTGCGATGTGGCCCTTTCTGGTCGCGAAACGCTGGATCGCAACGCCGTTTCCAAGTCGGTGAACGACTATATTGAGACTGTCGGCAAGGTTTCGCTGCTTGATGTCATCGGCGTACCTACTTGGGTCCCGCGTCCAGCCACACTGTTCAAGCGGCGTCACGTCGCTGATATGCGATCAATGATGGACCGGGTGATCGCCGATCGACGAGGCAAACCCATCGGATCAGACCTTCTGGACCTAATGAAGGATGCAACCGACCCTGAAACCGGCCGCCAGATGACGGCCGATGAACTGCGCGACAACATGCTCGCCTTTATCGTGGCGGGGCACGAGACGACGGCGCTGGCTCTTTCCTGGTCCATCCATCTTCTGTCACTAGACCAATCAGCCCAAGACAAGGCGCGGGATGAAGCGCGCGCAGCCTTTGGCGACGGCCCTGCGGAAGCGTCGCATCTTGGCGATCTGGCATTCACCGGACAGGTGATAGACGAAGCATTGCGGCTGTATCCACCGGCTGCGTTCCTGGCACGGATCGCCCTGAAGGCCGATAGGCTTTGTGGCCGACCCATCATTCCCGGCGATATCCTGATGCTGCCGATCTATGCCCTCCACCGTCATCAACTACTTTGGGAAAACCCTGACGCGTTCGACCCGTCCCGGATGACGACAGAAACGCAACGCGCCCGCCACCGCTATCAGTTCTTGCCCTTTGGCGCCGGGCCTCGCATCTGTATCGGCATGGGCTTTGCGCAAATGGAGGCCAAGCTAATTCTGGCCACTCTTCTCGCGCGGTTCCGGTTTCGACCAGCGGGACCAGAGCCAGAACCTGCGATGAACCTGACCCTCCGCCCCCGGGGTGGCGTCAGAGTAACTGTCGAACCGATCACCTTAGAGGTCGACGGACGCCGCGAGGGGTCGACGGTGCCCGTCTTGGGGTATGCAGTCGAACAGACTGCAAGCTCTTGGCGCCTGCGTTAGGAGGGAGAGACGCCACCTGACAACCGGTCAGGAGCGCCCGGTCGTCAGGTAATGTCAGATGCCGGGAACTTTTTCAGCCCCACGCTGGTTCGCGACGTCGACAAAACGATAAGACCGACTTAAGGCTCCGATGTAACGTGTACGATTGCACCATTGGCGACGACGCCAAATGGAAGTACCAGATTTTGCGCCTCAGCCCCCCTGAAACTACGCGCAATGCGAGGAACTATGACCGACGCGGCAGCACAAAACCCGATTCAAGCGGATGACAGCAACGCAAAACGCAATGTGTTGATTCTAGCATTGGCCAGCGCCCTTCTTGGCGCGCAGATGCCGGTTCATTTCATTCTGGGTGGTCTTGCTGGGCAGCTGCTGGCGGACAACAAGGCTTTGGCGACGTTGCCGATATCAGCGACGGTTTTCTGTTCCATGTTCGCTGCGCCAGTCATCGCAACGATTATGGGCCGCCATGGCCGCATCGCCGGGTTCTTTCTTGGCGTCGGTGGCGGCGCAGTGGGCGCGGGTGTATCGGCGCTTGCGATCTATCAGGGCAGTTTCGGCCTGCTTCTTGTTGGGTCGGCGCTGACCGGCATTTATATGGCAGCGCAAGGGCAGTTCCGGTTCGCCGCAGCAGATACAGCTTCCCCCGCATTTCGTCCCAAAGCGATCTCGCTGGTCATGGCCGGTGGTTTGGCCGCCGCTGTCATCGGGCCACAAATGGTTCAGATCTTCAGGGAATCTCTCGCACCAATCCCATTTGCAGGTGCATATCTGGCAGTTGTCGCACTGAACGTTTTGGCTTGCCCACTCCTCCTCCTCATCCGTATTCCCAGGCCGGCGCGGAAGGTCAAAGGCGAGCGTAGTGGCCGTCCTTTGCGTGAAATTCTCGCCATTCCGCGGGTTCGGACCGCCATTATCTGTGCGATGGTATCATATGCACTCATGAACCTGGTGATGACTGCGACGCCGCTTGCCGTCGTTGGTTGCGGCTTCAGCCCTGATCTGGCCGCTGATATCGTAATGGCGCATGTGCTGGCGATGTTTGCGCCCAGCTTCTTTACCGGCAACTTGATCGCCCGCTTCGGCGCTGAAAAAATAGTCGCCACCGGCCTTGGTCTACTGGCGCTTTGCGCAGGCGTCGCAATCTCAGGCGTGACGGAGTATCATTTCTTTGTCGCTCTTGTTCTCTTGGGGCTTGGCTGGAACTTTGGCTTCATCGGCGCGACCGAAATGCTGACGTCGTCACACGAGCCGGAAGAGCGTTCCACCATACAAGGCTTCAATGATTTCTGTGTCTTTGGCATGGTGACCATAGCTTCGCTTAGTTCAGGTGCGCTGTTGAATGGGTTTTCTGATGTCGTCTCTGGCTGGCAAGCGGTGAACTACGCCGAGGCGCCGTTTCTTGCGCTCGCACTCGGCGCGCTGATCTGGCTGGCGATCAAAGGAAAGCGATCAGCGTAAGATTGCTTCGCGCCGATCGCTCCAGTCGAAGGTGGGTCTTTGCCAAAAAAAACAATTGGCCCGCGCCATCCGCGCGGGCCATCGTGTTTTGAACCTTCAATCCAAGCTGAAGTAGATTTGGGTGCGGCTAAGTTATCGGATCTCTAAGATGTAGCAGCTAGAAGCTCAGGAAAGGTATCGACCATCACGTCGTACACTCCAGGCTTAAAGTCTGGCTGATTGGGCGCGTCTGGTCCGCCCCATTCGTTCGGGCGGCGCACCATAGCTGTCTTGAACCCCACTTTTTTCGCAGCGTCCAAATCGAACGGATGACAGGCGACCATGCAGCATTCTTCTGGCTGTAGCTGTAAAAGTTCAGCCGCTTTCAGATAGGCCTGCGGAAGTAGTTTGTAGAACCCAAACCCTTCACAACTAAGCACAGCATCCCACTGAAATCCGTTGCGTTTCGCCGTGTCGATCGCGATCCGATAGCTGAGGATCGTAAAGCTGACGACGATACGCTGCTTTTGCAGTTCGGGAAGGACAGCAGGGAAATCTTCCCAAGCCTGAAAATCATGAACAGCCGTATACGCGATCGCATGGCGATCTTCTTCGGTGAACATGTCGAGGCCTTCTTCAGCCAGAATATCATCCAGCTTCATCCGGTGCGCCCCATCAAAATTGTAAGCGGGCGGTTCATGTTCCCCCAAATTCAGCATCGAACCGAGGGACCGTTTGCGCAATTCATTCGCCAAATGCGCCCAGTTTTTCTGAACGCCATGCTTCGCCCCGACGGCGGCAAGGGCGTCGCGAAACCCATTATGCCAGTCGAGGATCGTTCCCCCGGTATCGAATGTAAGGGCTTTTACGTCTTTAAGGTTCATCTCAGCGCTCCTATTCCTAAATCCAGCTTAACCGGAAAAGCGTCACACGCCAGCTTGACCTAATGACGATACCGTCATTGAGTAGCCTCGGCGGCCAAGCTGTCCATCGTCGTATAAAGTGGGGCATCAGAGCGTTTTGAGCATTGGAGGCTCTGGCTCGTTTGTATGATTGATTATGCTGCTTGTTTTTGATGTTGCAAGCGTCGCTGTCGGATTGTCAGTTTTTTGATTTTCTCCCTTTCCCTGAGTATGG
>CALKOT010000008.1 GCA_938092015.1 uncultured Paracoccaceae bacterium | reverse complement strand
GCATGAGCAGTCTTCATTCCTCAGGGTCCCGCAGGTCATTACGCGCGCCCTACCGCAAAGCACCTCGCGGGGCCCACCTACTACATTGTCTTAACTCTCTTATCTAACTAATCGTCCTGGCCAAGTTCTGGGGCGACTTTTATGACCAATGAATGTTCGAATTGTTAAAGACGTGCTAGTTGGTTTGCCATTTGCAATGGTACTATCAATCGGTAGATGATGAGAGACATCCTAAAAGCTGAAAAGGTCAGGGCCGTTCATCCCCATGACAAAGATGATTGGCAAAGCGGTTTTGACATAGATCGCGCCAAGCGACCCGGTCAGAAAAGTGTTTTCGGAAGCATCTGACATAGCGTCTAACTCCTCAGGCATTGTCGCGCTGCAAAGGAAAGGGTGCGTGCGTTGCCAATCGCGCGATGTGCGAAAAGGTAAGACTGTCTGTGTCTGCTGAATTTCTCCGCGGCGAATGCCTGCGGGCGGCGGGCGTCAGCAACCTTGGCGCTTCGTAGTCCTATTGCGCTAGGGCGGTCAAGAGCTGTAAGTGACTCGGGCTGGGCGGCGGCTTTGGATAGGATTTGGCTTAGCTCATTTTATAACGGCTTTTGGATTTTCGATGTCGTCAGCTTCAACCTTGGCAGCGCTCTGGCCGCAGATAACGGCGGGGCTTGCGCTTTTGGCGGCTGCGACGGCTTTAGGCGTCCTGCCCGTTGTCAAACTCATCCAAGTCTACGAAGCCAAACACGAACTGAAACATGGGTCTGCCGGGTTCCTCAGGTCAATCAGCGGCTGGTCAATCATCGCGTTGTGGCTGATGGCGGTCTGGTTCTTCGCCACGATCATCGGCGACTGGGCGGTTTCTGGCAATTTGAACGCGGCGACGGACCGCAGTTTGTTGCGGCTGCGCATCCTGATCGAAATCGCCGTCGTCGTGATGGAAAGCGACTGATGGCTGATCTCGCTGCGCAATCTGAACTGCAATGCGCCAACTGTGGCGGCCAGCGCATTTATCGTCCTGCGCATCAGGGATTGGAATGCACGCAATGCGGCGACGTCGTTTCGCTGGATACGCCCTACGACCACCTTGCGGCGGAAGAGCGTGACTATGCGCCTGACAATGACCGTAAGATCACGCTTCAGGCCCATACCCATCACTGCGAAACCTGTGGCGGCGACGTCGTCTTCACGGGTCCCGTGCTGTCCGAGCGTTGCGCATATTGTGATGGACCGGTGGTCCTCAGGCCCAGCGACGACGCCTATGGCACGATGGCTCTGATCCCCTTCCGGGTGCCTGACGAACAGGCTTGGGAGCTTGTGAACAAGTGGGTCAGGCGCAGGCTGGCAGCGCCGAATGATCTGGCTGATATCGTCGCGCAAGGGCGTGTTGCGGGACTTTATGTGCCATTCTGGACCTTTGATAGTGACGAAGCGATCCAATACTGGGCCAAGTACAAGGTGCGGCGTGGCAAGCGGACCGAGACGCGATCGACGTCTGGCAAGATGCGATTTTCGTTTGACGACCTGCTCGCGCCCGCCTCGCATCACATCACCCCATTGATCCGCGATGGCATTTTGCACGAATTTGATCCTGGGCGCCTGCGCCCTTATCGCCCTGGCTATCTGGCGGGGTTCGCAGCTGAACGCCATCATCAGACCGTCGCAGAAGGTCTGGATGACGCAAAAGAGGATAAGGACCTTTTGATCCGCAACAGGATCAAGATCCATATCGGCAAGCGCGGCGTCCACGACATCAAGTTTCGTACTGACACCAGTGGGATTCGATATCGGCGGATTCTCATGCCTGTTTGGATGCTGCACTACACCTATCGTGGCGAGGCAATGAAGGTTGTTGTCTGCGGCATGCAGGGCCGCACATTCGGCGAGCGTCCGTTTTCCTACTGGAAGCTGGCGGGGTATTCAGCGCTGCTCAGCGCGGCGGCGATGGCCGTTGGTTTGGTCTGGGGGGGCATGGCGGCGCCCTGACGCCTAGGCCTGAAAGCTGAACTGCGCATGAAACGGCGGCAACTGCGGCCGCCCAAGAACAAAGTCTGCCGCCCGCGCCGCAATCATCTGGGTCGGGCCGTTCAGGTTGGCGCTGATGATATGCGGCATGACGGATGCGTCGACAACGCGCAGCCCCTCCGCCCCGCGCAGGCGCATTTCGCCGTCGACCACCGCGTCTTCGTCGCTGCCCATCCGGCAAGTGCCGCAGGGATGATAGTCTGTCTCGGTTAACCCCCTGACCGCCGCCATGATGTCGGCGTCTGACTGGGCGCCGGGGCCCGGGATCATCTCTTCCCCCCGAAATTCGTCAAAGGCGCGCTGGGCGATCACTTCGCGGCATTTGCGGACGCCTTCGACAATCTCGCGCTCGTCATGCGCTGTCGTCAAATAGTTGAAGTGCATGGCCGGCTTCGCCTTGGGGTCGGTGGAATGCAGTCGAACCTCGCCGCGGAACTGGGGGCGGAGCTGGTCGATATGGATCGAAAACGCCTGAAACAGTTTCATGCGCCCGTTTTCAAATTCCGCTGCCAGGGGGCCGAAATGATATTGCAGGTTCGGATACGCGACATCCGCGTTGCCGCGGACAAGCCCACCTGCCTCCCACACGTTTGAAGCGGCGGGGCCGGTCTGGTTCGCTAGCCAGCGCACGCCCGCCATCGCCTTGTAGATCGGGTTCTGAAGATAATCGATCGTGACCGGCTTTTTGCAAGCGTACTGCACCACGACGGTTGGATGATCCATCAGGTTTTGGCCAACGCCTTTGACGTCAAGCACCAGGTCAATCCCGTGTTCGCGCAGATGGTCAGCAGGTCCAACGCCTGACAACATCAATAACTGGGGGGAGTTGATCGCCCCGCCGCATAGGATCACCTCCTTTGCGGCGAATGCCTGCTGCTTTGATCCGCGTATTTCGAACTCAATCCCCTCCGCCCGGACGCCATCGAACAGGATGCGCCGGGCCAGAACCTCGGTTATCAGGGTCAGGTTCTTGCGGGCAAGCGCAGGGCGCAGATGGGCCACCGCCGCGCTGCATCGTCGGCCATCGCGTTTGGTTGCGTCGAAACGCGCGACGCCTTCGGGATTGTATCCGTTCAGATCATCGGACTGGCCCTGGCCCGCCTGGCCGCCCGCCTCGACAAAGGCGTCGTAAAGCGGGTTGTCCAGCCCGCCGCGCGAGACGGACAAAGGCCCTGCATCGCCGCGCCAGTAATCCGCGCCCCGGTCGCTGCTTTCCCCGGCTTTGAAATACGGCAGGCAATGGGCGTAGGACCAGCCGGGCAAACCATAGTCGGCTTCCCAACGGTCATAATCCAGTGGATGCCCGCGCATATAGACCATGGAGTTGATGGAGGATGACCCCCCGACAACCTTGCCCCGCGGCATGTCGACATTGCGGCCATCCAGCGCCGGTTCATCTTCGGTTTTGTAGTTCCAGTTGATCTTGGGATCACGGTAAACCGAATAGACCCCTGCTGGAATGTGGATCATCAGATTGCGGTCCATTGGCCCGGCTTCCAGCAGCAGAACCTTGTCGCCGGTCGATGATAGCCGGTTGGCCATGACGCATCCGGCGGATCCGGCACCGACGATGATATAGTCGAATGTCTCGCTCATCGTTTCACGGTGCATCGACAGGACTGCGCAGGCAATGCTTCACTTAGTCCGGGAATAGTTATCCTGCGGTCATGTATTCGCCTGAGGGGCAAAACACTTGCCCTGCCTTACCTCGCGCGCCTAGCATCTGCTACGGGCTAAATGCGAGGTAAATGATGAAAACGATGCCGCCAGGCGTGACCGAGGCCGTGGGAACCTACGCCAAGGTCTTGGCCATACTTTTGCGCCAAGTTTTTGTGCAAAACTGGGTCAAAGAGGTCTATCGCTCGATCAAAATAGTGTTGGGCGCGCTTGAATTGCCCATTGAACATCAAGCTGATCGCAAAAGATCGGTTTGCGACGACCGCAGGCGCTGTCTCAGGCACCTTTTCTGCCAAATCGACAATGGACCTGTCGCGGTTTGATGCCGCTCCTTTGATAGCATTTATTGCAGCAAAGGAGATGAACTATGGGACTGAAACGTACGGACGAATTCCGGGCTGATGCAGTTCGGATCGCGCTGACGAGCAGTCTGACAAGAAAGCAGGTGGCATCGGATTTAGGCGTGGGCCTTTCAACGCTGAACAAGTGGGTCATAGCGCATCAGGACACAGAAGTTGTATCGGATCAGGACCTTGATCTTGCGCGCGAGAACGAACGACTTCGGCGGGAGAACCGCATTCTCAAGGAGGAGAGGGAGATCCTAAAAAAGGCTACGCAGTTCTTCGCGGGCCAAAAGCTATGAGGTTCCGGTTCATTGAAGAACACCGTGATGCGTTCTGCGCCAATCGGATGTGTGCCGTGCTTGATGTCAGTGAACGTGGTCTGCGGGCCTATGGCAGCCGCCCGGCCAGCCAGAGGCAGCGAACCGACATGATCGTTCTGGCGCATATCAAGGAACAATCTCGTCTCAGTCTGGGAAGCTATGGTCGTCCACGAATGACCGAAGAGCTGAAAGAGTTGGGTCTGGACGTTGGTCACCGTCGCATTGGGACGCTAATGCGTGAGAACGGCATTCGTGTTGAACGGTCAAAGAAATACAAGGCCACGACCGACAGCAACCACGCCTTCAACATCGCACCGAACCTTTTGAACCAGAACTTCCATGCAGATGGACCCAATCAGAAATGGGCCGGTGACATCAGCTATGTGTGGACCCGGGAAGGCTGACTGTATCTGGCGGTTATACTCGACCTCCATTCACGCAGGGTGATCGGATGGGCTGTCAGCAATCGCATGAAGCGGGACCTGGCAATCCAGGCTCTGAAGATGGCCGTCGCGCTGCGCCAACCGCCCAAAGGGTGCATCCATCACACGGATCGCGGCAGCCAATACTGTTCTCACGACTACCAGAAGCTACTGCGGCAGCATGGGTTCCAAGTGTCGATGTCAGGCAAGGGCAATTGCTACGACAACTCCGCTGTTGAGACGTTCTTCAAGACGATCAAGGCCGAGCTAATCTGGCGTAGGTCTTGGCAGACGCGTAGAGAGGCCGAGCTGGCAATCTTCCAGTACATCAACGGCTTCTACAATCCGCGTAGAAAGCACTCAGCATTGGGCTGGAAAAGCCCTGTCACTTTCGAACGAAAGGTGGCTTAAAAGAGCACTTGGGGCGGCACAAAAGCGCGACAGGTCCATTCCCTGTCGCTCTTCTTACGTTCCCCATCGAACATCGCCTCGATCCGGGCGTGTACATAAGGGAATTCCTTCATTGCATCAGCGTAGGTTGTGCCCAACTGCCGATAGAGCGTCCTTTTACCCAGAAGTGGCACGAGCGCCTTGGGGACGTTCCGTTTGTATCGGTAGGATCCATTGGCGCGCCGAAAGACGTATCCGGGGAGTTTGGGCATCGTTTCATCCATCGAGAGAGGCTCTTACGCAACCTCACCTGATGCAATGACGGCCGTTTGCCCAAAGCTGACGACGTGGCGTTCGATTTTGACAAAGCGGTCCCAAAAGTGGTCCCACCAAAAAGGTAACGGACTGTTTTCCTTGCGTTTCTTTAACTTATCAGGGGAGATATGGTGCCCAGGAGAGGCACTCGAACTCTTCAAATACAAACAGTTTATCAATAGCTTACGAATAGTAGAAAAATAAAAGCGGTCCCGAAAGCGGTCCCGTTTCGTTACCTGAGTGAGCGCGATCCACCGTTCACAATCTGGCCACATGAATTCCACGCGAATTGCGGAATTCAGACACGGGATCGCCCTGTTTTAGGTCGATACCCTCATGTGAGGCATGAGCAGTCTTCATTCCTCAGGGTCCCGCAGGTCATTACGCGCGCCCTACCGCAAAGCACCTCGCGGGGCC
>CALKOT010000007.1 GCA_938092015.1 uncultured Paracoccaceae bacterium | reverse complement strand
CTGAGCCTGAGCCTGAGCCTGAGCCTGAGCCTGAGCCTGAGCCTGAGCCTGAGCCTGAGCCTGAGCCTGAGCCTGAGCCTGAGCCTGAGCCTGAGCCTGAGCCTGAGCCTGAGCCTGAACTTGGGGTCACACGGGAAGGGTCAGATCAAATCGATGATTTCGATGGAACCGAAGGCGATGACTTTCTTGCCGGACGCGGTGGCAATGACACACTTAACGGCTTGGGCGGGAACGACACTCTGATTGGAGGGGCAGGGAACGACTTTCTGATTGGCGGCGATGGGAATGACTTTATTGTTTTCAATGTCGGAGATTCTGTTGTGGTTGGCGGGAAGGGTGACGACACGCTTCGATCATCAATTGACGGCGATCTGGCCCGAAATGACGCTCAGTTATTCCCTGGAGACGGGGCCGATGTTATTGAGCTTGCACAATTGGATACATCATCTCGGATCGTTATTTTCGGTTTTGAATTCGGTGTTGATAAAGTCGATGTCGCACTGTTTGAACCCTTTGTTGGAGGCGAAAGCATCCAATTTGCCGAGACGCCAATTTCCACTCAGGCGATATTTGTTGAAGGCAATGTGGTGTTGGATTTTCAGGGCTCAGAAGGTGCGGTCAGTTTTGACGACTTCATCTTCTAGCCGTTCAGCCCTGCCACCATCCCTTCCCGCGTCGATACCGGTCTGTGCATCGCCAGCAGGCGTTTGGCTTCATCACCCTTGCCCTGACGCAACAACGCGCCAGCCAGTGCAAACTCGATCAGGTCGCGCTGGGCGCGGCTGCCGCCGAGACGCTCATGGTCCATGATTGAGCCGACCAGATGTGTCGTCGCCGCCGCCCAGTCCTGCCTCGCCACCGCGCCGAACCCTTCGGCGACGCGGGTGACAGTCTCAGCTGCGGGGCCTGCAGCGTCGCTGACGATTTGCTGCAATGCCTCGCTGTTGCCCGCCATAGCATGGGCGAGGGCTGCATGGGCGTCGGCGAAGGCGATGCCGGGTTTGGGGAAGCACTGTTTGGCGTAGTCAGAGATTGCCGACCAGCGCTCAGCCGGGACATCGTGGCCTGCCAGTTCGGCCCGGTAGAGGAGGGATGCTGTGTCGGTCATGATGTTGATCGGCGGCGCCTCTGCCCCGCCCGGGGCGACGTCGGCGTCGAGGACGGACCACATCTTCGCCAGATCGCCCTGCTCAAGCGCCCATAGCGCGACGTGCCAGGATACGTGACAGTGGAGGAGGCCCTCTTTGCTGTATCCGTTCCGCCATTCGTCGATATAGCGCAGGCCTGCCTCAGCCTCGCCATTCTCATAGTAGAGATGCGCGCGGATGTGGGCGCCGTTGCCGCTGCGGGGATTGGTGGCCAGAGATTGCTCAATCACCGGCTCCGCCTCAGCGGTGCGGCCCACTTCCAGCAGGGCGAAGGCGTGCTGGGATTGGAACCACCAGTCGTCGCCCAGATGCGGGACGAGGCTGGATGTGAAGGCCAGCTGTTCAGCCTCTCGTCCCCGTCGCCCGGAAAAACCGATCATGCCGAAGACGCCCATGCAGGTCTGGGCGATCATCACGTCGCGGGGGTATTCGGCCAGATGCGCGCAGATGGCGGCGTAGGCCTGCGGTCCTTTCCCCTCCATCAATAGCCCCAGTGCGTTGACCTGCGCCTGCTCTCGCGGGGTAGCGTCTGCAACCAAAGCCCGGGCGCGTGCTAGGGGGGCGGCGACGTCTGCGCCGCGACCACGCATCTGGTAGAACCGTGCAAGGCCGAGATGGGGCAGGGCGAAGCTGTCGTCCGCTTCGATCGCCCGTTGAAAGGTGGTGTCGATGCCCGCATCGGCAGCCAGAAACCGGGTGATGCCGGTGATATAGGCGTCCTGTGCAGCCTCTGATGTCGTGCTGATCGGTTGGTCGTACTGGTCTTGCCGCATGTCCTGCCCTCACTTTGATTTAGGTGACTATAACGGGTGTCTTTGGAAAATCAGGGGGTGGTTGATCGGATCATGACGTCACCAAACGGGCAAGGCAGGCGACGCGAAGACCTTTCACATGTGAAAGTGAATCTAACATATTGGAATCATTGAGGTGGTGATGCGATTACCACATTCTGTTCCCTGTATGTACGCATCGCATCCCCGGGCAACGTCCATAATGCGCCCAAAATCCGTATGCTCGGATGAAATGTAACAATAAAACTGTATTGTCGCCGAAATCTGTTTCATCTACCAATCGATCCCAGCCACATAGTCACCTGATGGAGCCTGCCGTGACCTCTCAATCTTCCGCCACTCCCCTCCTGGACGAACCGCAAATGGTTCTCAGGATACTCGATCATATCGACAATAAGGCTACGGATATGGGCGAGGAAACCTGGGTTGAGCCGGTGGTCAACTACCAATCGCCCGACCGGCTGGCGGCTGAGATCAACCTGCTGAAAAGCAGGTTCGTCGTGTTTTGCCCAAGTCAGTCGCTGGCGAACACCGGCGACTATCTTGCCCGCAATGCAGCGGGCACGCCCCTGATCGCGGTGCGCGGCGAGGATGGTACGGCCAAAGTGTTCCGCAACGCCTGCCGCCATCGGGGCGTGCAACTGGCCGAAGGGCAGGGGTGCAAGCGCGTGTTGGTTTGCCCATATCACGGCTGGGCCTATGGGCTGGATGGACGGCTGAAAAACATCCCGCATCGGGCGGGCTTTCCTGACTTTGATGCAGAGGCGAACGGTCTGGTCGCCGTGCCAAGTCGGGAAGTTAACGGGCTGATCTATGTCTGTCAGGATGGCGCCGATGATGGTGCGAATGATGCGGCCAGCCTCTATGTCATTCCCAACCTTATCCCTGACGGATATGAGCTGATGACGACCGAAGAGGTCGAGGTTGACGCCAACTGGAAGCTGTATCTGGAAAGCGCGCTTGAGGGGTATCACATCCGGTCCACCCACACGCAGACATTCTATCCGGCGCAGTACGACAATCTGACGGTGGTTGAGGCGTTCGGCGGCAACAGCCGCGTTACCTATCCTTACCAAACCATTGAGCGTCTCAGGGACAGGCCGCAAAGCGAATGGTCAACGAACGGTCGCCTGACACAGGTCTATCACCTTTTCCCGAATGTCGTGGTGTCGACATTCCCCAATTGCCTGCAGATCGGGGTGTTGGAGCCGTTGGGGTTAGAGAAAACACGTCGACACACGTACCTTTTGGGCGATATCGGGTATAAAGATGGGACCAAGGCAGAAGCCATGAAGAAGTCTATCCTTGAGGGCCAAGAATTTGCCAAAGCCGGTAATGTGGAGGATGTTGAGGTCGTCGTATCGGCCCAGCAAGGGCTGAACAGCGGCGCGAACACCCATTTGACATTCGGGCTGTTTGAAAGCGCGATTGGCAGGCTGCACGTGGGTTTGCATCGCGAGCTTGGCTAAGATTCCTGCGCCGTGATGAGTGACCTTGATGATCTGGTGCTGTCAGGCGCCCGCCCGACGGCCAAGCGACTGATCCTGTCGCTGCTCAGCCAACCCAACATGTCGTCGCTATCGCTTCGCCAGTTGGTCGCCTGGGGTGATCTTCTCGGCCAAAAGCCTGCCGCAATCCGGGTCACGGCGGGGCGGCTGGTGCAGGATACGCTGCTAAGCAAGACCGCCCGGGGCGTCTATACGATTGGACCTGCCGGGCAAGCGCTAAGGGATCAGGCCAGCGCCTGGATCACGACCCTTGATCAGGTGCGGGGCTGGGATGGCGGCTGGTATTGCGCCCACACCGGTCATCTGGGTAAAGCGATCCGGCGCAATGTGCGCGCGCGTCAACGGGCATTACGTTTGCTGGGATTTGAGGAACTTGTCGCGGAGCTTTGGATCAGGCCTGACAATCTGGTGCACTCAGCCGCCGACATGCACATGCAGCTTTGCCGTTTGGGGGCGGAGGCAGGGGTGATTGTCTCTCGGTCCGAAGACTTGCAGCAGGTCGGCATGGTCACACCGCTGGCATTGTGGGCCGTGGGTGATCTGAACGCCGGGTATCTGCGTGCCATTGAGATACTTGAGCAAAGTGAACAACGGCTGCGGGGCCAAGGCCCGCGCGCTGTGGCGCGAGAAACATTTGTGGTTGGCGAGCATGTCATCCGGCAAATTAACACCGATCCCTTGCTGCCTTCCGAGTGCGTTGATGTTGAGGCACGGAAACGTCTGGTTCAGGCAATGAAGCGATACAGCGAATTTTGCCATCCGTTCTGGGCTGAATTTCTGAGCGTTGCCGACCTATCCACATCCCCCCACTAAAACACGCCCGATTCTATTGATCCGGCCCTCTTAAAGTGGGTTCCAGGTGGTTTGATCTGGTCTGATCTGGGACAGAATGGGAAATTCTGGGTTTCTTCGAAAATGAGAACATTATTAGAACATAAAGAGAATAAATCGTCAAAACAGATAGAAAAAAGCCCTTTTCGTCTTGTTAGTTCGATGGGAATTAAGGTATCTCAGAGTGAGTACCATGAATTTGTACTTGTTTCCCATAAAATCCCATGCTATCCGCAATTCCAGCAGCGAGTTCCCGGCTCATAACGATAAAAGAGCAGGTTCATACAGGCCGCCGGGGCGTTGCTGTGAGGCTAGAGACCGCAAAATGCGGCGCAAGCATAGGCGCAGTTAGAAACGCCGAGGGACTGTCCACGGGGCGCGCATCGGGCAGGGTGCGCGCCCCGTACCATTTCGCGCACATGCGCGAGCAGCAGGAGGGGCCCGGCAGGGGCAAGTGGTTAGATGAAGTATTTCTCTTCCAGCGCGACCAACAAGGTCGATGCGAAGGGCCGGGTTTCGATCCCCGCGCCTTTTCGTAAAGTGCTGGCTGCAGAAGGTTCACCCGCATTGTACCTGCGCCCCGAAGTTCAGGGTAAGCCCGCCATCGAAGGGTTCGGCGCGGCCTATTTCGAGAAGACAGCTGAAGCGCTAGAGCAGATGCAGCCAACCGATCCTGCATTCGAAGCGCTGGCTGATCTGATGATTTCACGCACCTCGTCAATGCCGCTGGATGAAACTGGGCGCATCGTCTTGCCCGCGCTTCTGCGCGAAGCAGCGGGTATTGAGGGTGAGGCTATATTTGTGGGCCGCATCCGCACCTTCCAGATTTGGAAGCCAGAGAATTATTATGCGCTGCAATCTGATATGCGCGCCACGGCTGAAGCCAATTTCGACAAGATGCCCTGGGGGTCTTCCTGATGTTGGCTGCGGCGGATGCGGCGCTGGCCAAGGCCCGCGCATTGCATGCGCCGGTGCTGTTGGCTGAAGTGATTGAGGCGCTGTCACCTGCGCGTGGCGGCGTCTATCTGGATGCGACCTTTGGCGCCGGCGGTTACACAACCGGAATTCTGGACCATGGCGCGGACCGCGTTATCGCGGTTGATCGCGATCCAGAGGCGATTGCGCGCGGCCTGACATGGTCCGATGCGTTCGGCGGACGACTGGATATCGTCGAAGGTCGGTTTGGCGATCTTGAGGAACTGGTTGAGACGCCTTTGGCGGGCGTCGTGTTCGATATTGGCGTCTCTTCCATGCAGATTGATCAGCCGGGCAGGGGGTTTTCGTTTCAGAAGGACGGCCCATTGGATATGCGGATGAGCCAGTCTGGCCCGTCCGCCGCTGACATCGTCAACAATGCAACACAGGCGCAACTGGCGGATATCTTCTTTATCTATGGCGAAGAACGCGCCTCTCGTCGGATCGCCAAGGCCATCGTGGCGGCGCGGGCTGAGACGCGGATCGACACGACGCTTGCACTGGCTGAGATCATCGAACGTCAGCTGCCCCGCCCGAAACCCGGCCAGCCACATTCAGCAACGCGGGTGTTTCAGGCGCTGCGTATCGCGGTGAATGATGAACTTGGCGAACTGGCGCGGGGCTTGGCGGCGGCGGAAACCCTGTTGGCCGAAGACGGCGTTCTGGTTGTTGTGACCTTTCATTCGCTCGAAGACCGCATCGCCAAACGGTTTTTCCAGAAACGCGGCGGCAAAGCGGCGCGCGGATCGCGCCATCAGCCGCTGGCGACCGAAGATGTTCCAAGTTTTGAGATCATGACCAACAAGGCGATCAGGGCCGTAAAGGATGAGCTGGACGTGAACCCCCGCGCCCGATCCGCACGTCTGCGCGCAGGGCGCCGGACGGATGCACCTGCGCTTGCGCTGACAGCCAAAGACATTGGCCTGCCAGTGCCGCCAGAACAGAGAGGACGCTGAGATGCGGGGCGTCATTTACCTCTTTTCGATCTTCATGGTCGTCGTGGCGGCCTACTGGTCCTATTCGGTCACCTACAAGACGCAGGACAAGCTTGAGGTCGCCGAAAAGCTGCGCCGCGAGATTGGCCGTGAACGTCAGGCCATCGCGGTTCTACGTGCCGACTGGGCCTATCTGAACGCGCCTGAACGATTGGAAATGCTGGTCGCACAGAATGTTTCACGGCTTGGACTGAAGCCGATGATTCCTGAACGGTTTGCTGAACTTTATGAGATTGACCCACCCCAGCCAGATGACGGGATGGAACCTGTTGCAATCATCGGTCTCGACGATCTGACGCCGCGCCTTGGCGCCTCTCCCGCGCCGATGCCGCGCCCTGTTGGGGTGCGCAACCGATGACTGATCGCGACGATGATCTGATCCGGGTGCTGGCCGAAGAGGCGGGCGCAGAAGAGGTTTTGGCGGATCGTGCTGATCGGCGGCGCAAAAAGATGGCCGACCGGCGCAAGCTGCTGGGTGACCGGGCGCAGTTTCGGCTGGTGCTGATCAGCGCCGTTTTTCTCGCCTGCTTTGGTGCGCTGGGCGGTAAAATGGCGATCCTTGCAGCGTCTGAGCCGTCGGAGCCGCGGATATCACGGGGTGATCAGACTGAAACCCTCGCCTCTGGCCGCCGGGCCATCGTTGACCGGCGCGGGCGCTTGCTGGCAGTCGATCTGCCCGTCCACGCGATCTACGCCCACCCACGAGAACTGAAGGCGGCTGGCGTCGACCCCAAATGGGCTGCGAAGATGTTGGCGCAGACAATCGATGGCGTGGATAAGGAAGAACAGCTCAAACTGCTTTCCAAACGCAAAGGTTTGATCTGGGTCAAGCGCCCAGCCACCCCGGTTGAGCGGCAAAAGGTGCACGACCTTGGCATTCCTGGCGTGCATTTCGGCGAACGCGAAACCCGCGTTTACCCGGCAGGTCGCATGGGTGCGCATATCTTGGGCGGCTACAAAGTTGAGGAAGAAACTGTCTTTCACGCAACGCTAGCCGGCCGGTCAGGTGTTGAACGTGCGTTGGACGAAGAACTGCGCGATCCGCATAAGGTGGCTGAGCCGCTGGCCCTGTCCATCGACCTGACGGCGCAGACCGCGTTGACCCGGATCATGGATGAGGCGCTGAAACGATATCGCGCCAAGGCAGGCGTCGCTGTTCTGATGGATGTGCGAAATGGCGAAGTTATCTCATTGGTTTCGTTGCCTGATTTTGATCCAAACTTCCGCCCTGATGCAAATGCTGATGAAGTGAAAGCGGTGCGCCCGATGATGAACCGGGCCGCCGAAGGCGTGTTTGAGTTGGGATCGACGTTCAAGCTGTTCCTCGCGGCGCAAGCGCTGGATCAGGGCGTCGCGCGTCTTGATACAATGGTTGATACGACCGGGCCGATCGTGATGGGCGGCCACAAAATTCGTGATTTTCACCGCATGCCGCCGCGGATGAGCCTGCGTGATGTGATCATCGAAAGCTCAAACACTGGCACATCGCGCCTTGCCCTTGCGATTGGTCCCGATGCGCAAAAGTCGTTTCTGGGCGACCTTGGGTTTCTGAAGGCGACGTCACTGGAAATCGCTGAAAGCCGCCTTGGCCATCCTATCCTGCCCCGCAACTGGGGTCGTTTGCAGACGATGACAATTTCCTTCGGGCACGGCCTTGCCGCCACGCCGCTGCATCTTGCAGCTGGCTATGCTGCGATGGTGAATGGCGGGTTCAAGGTGAACCCGACCTTGCGCAAAGACGCCCCTGCGCCGACCGAAGCGGATCGCGTAATCTCAACCGAGACATCGGTCGCCATGCGCGAACTTTTGCGCGCGATTGTCGCCGAAGGAATGGGCCGCAAGGCGAATGTGCCCGGTTATGAAGTTGGCGGCAAAACCGGCACGGCGGACAAGCCGAAACCGGGCGGTTATCACCGTGATAAAACAATTGGCACTTTCGCCTCAGTCTTTCCCACTTCCAACCCGAAATACGTCTTGATCATAACGCTGGATGAACCTGTGGAATACGTGAATGGCAAAGCGTTGAGAACTGCAGGCTGGACCGCTGCGCCGGTAACCGGCGTCGCAATCCGGCATCTGGCGCCCATTCTGGGGATGCGGCCGAAGCCAGAGATCAAGCCAAAAGCAAAGAACCTGGTTGAGGCGAGGAGCCAATGATGAAGCACACTCTGGCGACCCTCGGCCTCGGCGATCTCAGCCATTTTGGCCCGTCGCCGGATGTGGATGCTGAAATCACCGGCCTGTGCGTCGATAGTCGCGAAACCAAGGAAGGCTTTGTTTTCTTCGCAATCAAAGGCGAGGCGCTGGATGGGGCGGAGTTTGCCCAGTTTGCCGTCCGCCTGGGCGCTTCGGCGATTGTCGCAACTGAAGAGGGCGCGGCAACAGCCAAAGCTGCGATTGGCGGCTTCCCGATCCCATTCCTGATCAGCGAAAATCCCCGTGCGTTGCTGGCGCAGGCGGCGGCGCGGTTTTATCCCGGCCAGCCGCAGACCATCGTGGCGGTCACGGGCACCAACGGTAAAACCTCGGTCGCCAGTTTCGTGCGGCAGATTTTCACCGCTTGTGGGCGCCGGGCCGTCAACTTTGGCACCACTGGCGTCGAAGGCGCCATTCGTGCGCCGCTAAGCCACACGACGCCAGAGCCCATTACGCTGCATCGCCTGCTGGATGAGTTGGCGGGCGAAGGTGTCACACATGCGGCGATGGAGGCGTCCAGCCACGGTCTTGCCCAGCATCGGCTTGATGGCGTTCATCTTGCAGGGGCGGCGTTTACCAACATTACGCGCGATCATCTCGACTATCATGCAACGCCAGAGGAATACCTCGACGCAAAGATGCGCCTTTTCGCTGACCTGTCGCCCGAAGGCGCGCCTGCAGTTCTGAACGCGGATGATCTCAGCTTTGAGCGTGCAAAAGACGTCGCGCTCGCATCTGGCCTGAACGTCATCCCATTTGGCCGTGATCCGATCTGCGACCGGGGCCTGCGCCTTTGGGATGCCCGGTTCGATGCTGAGGGGCAGGAGTTGGACCTGACGTGGTTGGGCGATCCGATATCGGTTCGCCTCGATCTGATTGGCGGCTTTCAGGGCCTGAACGTCATGGCGGCCGCCGCCCTTGCGATGGGTGTTGGCGAAAGCCCGGCTCAGGTATTTGCTTCGCTGCCCGCCCTTGGCGGCGTGCGGGGACGGATGGAGCATGTCGCGAGCCGTGCAAATGGCGCCGGCATCTACGTCGATTATTCGCATACGCCGGATGGCCTTGCGACAGCGCTGGCGGCGCTGCGACTACACACCCCCGGGCGTTTGCTTTGTGTCTTTGGCGCAGGCGGCGACCGTGATCCGGGCAAACGCCCGATGATGGGCGCAGCGGCGGCGTCTGGCGCTGACGCCGTGATCGTCACAGATGACAATCCACGAACCGAAGATCCTGCGCTGATCAGGGCCGCGATCATGGGCGCCTGTCCGAATGGCGTCGAAATTGGCGATCGGGTTGAGGCGATTTTGACCGGAGTGGACGCATTATCGCCCGATGATCGGCTATTGATCGCCGGAAAGGGGCATGAGACTGGCCAGATCGTGGGGGCCGAGACGATTCCCTTTGACGATGCAGAACAGGCGCGGGCTGCGGTCTTGGCGCTGGAAGGGGACGAACTTGATGGCTGAGACTTTGTGGACCTCTGAGGCGGCGGACGTCGCCACTGGTGGTGTGTCTGACGCGCCTTGGTCCGCAAATGGCGTCTCCATCGACAGCCGCTCACTGGGAAAAGGCGATTTGTTCGTCGCGTTGAAAGATGTGCGCGATGGTCACGAATTTGTAGCGACCGCGTTTGAGACCGGCGCTTGTGCGGCGCTGGTTGAACGGCGCCCGGACGGTGTTGGCGATGACAAGCCGCTGCTGATTGTCCCTGATGTACTTGAGGCGTTGGAGCATTTGGGCGCCGAAGCGCGCGCCCGGACTAACGCCAAGATTGTTGGCGTCACCGGTTCTGTCGGCAAAACTGGCGTCAAGGAAATGCTGCGCGCATGTCTTTCGCCGTCCGGCGCCACACACGCACCAGAAAAAAGTTTCAATAATCACTGGGGTGTGCCGCTGACGCTGGCGCGGATGCCCGCCGCCACGAAATATGCGGCGATTGAGATGGGCATGAACCACCGGGATGAGATTGCACCGCTGTCGCGCCTGACGCGACCGGATGCGGCGATCATCACGACCATTGCACCGGTTCATATGGCGGCGTTTGGATCTGAAACTGACATTGCTTATGCGAAGTCCGAAATCCTGCAGGGCTTGCAGCCAGGTGGTGCAGCGATCCTGAACCGAGATATCCCCCATTTCGCCCGCCTACGCGATGTTGCGCGGACGCGTGGCCAAAAAGTGATCTCATTCGGCGCGGCTGATGATGCCGATGTGCGCCTGACAAATGTGCGCGTTGTGGATCGGTCCACAGTCGTCAAAGCGTCGCTGCATGGGCGTGAGCTGATGTTCAAGATCGGCGCGCCTGGTCGCCATCTGGCGATGAACGCGCTGTCAGCGCTTGCCGCCGTAGACGCCATCGGCGCGGATCTGGGCCGCGCGACGTTGGCGTTGTCCACTTGGACGACCCCGGAAGGCCGCGGCAGTCGGTGGCGCGTCGCTTTGGGCGCTGGTGGGACCGACGGGCATGTTGAGCTGATCGACGAAAGTTATAACGCTAACCCAACTTCCGCACGCGCGGCGTTAGAGGTGCTGGGCGCGGCCCCCGCCATCGACGGTGTTGGCCGCATTACCAAAGGCCGCCGCATCGCGTTTTTGGGTGACATGCTGGAACTTGGCCCAGAAGAGCACGCCATGCACGCCGCCATCGCTGAGGCGGACGAGCTGGCTGAGATTGATCAGATCCACAGTTGCGGCTCACTGATGAAGTCGCTGCACGATGCGCTGCCAATGGCGAAACGTGGCGAATGGTTTGAAAACTCGACTGAACTTGCCGCCCATGCCCGCCGTGCGCTAGATGCGGGCGACGTGGCGATGGTCAAAGGCTCGCTCGGGTCGCGCATGGCGGTGGTGGTGGAGGCCATTCGCAAAATTGGCGCAGCTGAGCGGATCGATGTGACAGAAGGGGCAGACTAGATGCTTTATGAATTGTTTGTGCCGCTGTCCGATGGCGGCGATGTGTTTAACCTGTTTCGCTATATTACCTTTCGCGCCGGTGGCGCGTTTTTCACTGCTTTGATGTTCGCGTTTATCTTCGGCAAACCGATCATTGACCGACTTCGGGCGATGCAGGGCAAGGGCCAGCCGATCCGCGAAGACGGGCCTCAATCTCATCTGATAGAGAAAAAGGGCACGCCCACGATGGGCGGCGTCTTGATCCTTGCCGCACTGATGATCTCGACCGTCCTTTGGGGGCGGATGGATAACGGGTTTGTCCTACTTGTCTTGTTTGTAACGCTCAGTTTTGGCGCGATTGGCTTTGCGGACGACTACGCCAAGGTGAAAAAGTACTGCCATGCTGGTGTTTCAGGCAAAGTGCGCCTTGGCATTGGCTTTGTCATTGCGGGCATCGCCGCCTATTGGGCGACATGGTTGCAGCCGGAGGCGCTGCAGAACCAGCTTGCGATGCCGGTGCTGAAAGACGCGCTGATCCCGCTGGGTGTCATATTCATCCCGTTTGCGATGTTCGTCATCGTCGGTTCCGCCAATGCGGTGAACCTGACCGATGGTTTGGATGGCCTCGCGATCATGCCGGTGATGATCGCGGGCGGGTCGCTGGGTGTCATCGCCTATGTTGCGGGCCGCACTGACTTTACCGAATACCTGCAACTTCATTACATCCCTGGCACAGGTGAGATCGCCGTGTTCTGCGCTGCGCTGATCGGCGCTGGTCTCGGGTTCCTCTGGTACAACGCTCCGCCGGCCATGGTCTTCATGGGCGATACGGGATCGCTGTCGCTGGGCGGCGCACTGGGCGCCATAGCTGTCGCCACCAAGCATGAAATCATCTGGGCCGTCATTGGCGGGCTGTTCGTGCTAGAGGCGGTCAGCGTCATCGTCCAGGTCGCCAGTTTCAAGCTGACCGGCAAGCGCGTCTTCCGCATGGCGCCGATCCATCACCATTTTGAACAAAAGGGTTGGAGGGAGCCTACGGTCGTCATCCGCTTCTGGATCATCGCCGTTATTCTGGCCCTGATCGGATTAGCTTCACTGAAACTGCGATAGCGGTTAGAGTACTTTCAGAACCGTCGTAACAATCCCGCCACAAAGAGCGATCATGACGGCAAAAGATAAAAACGGGCAGAGCAGAAAGTCCGACCATGACTAAGGCGAAACAGGCGACGGTCCTGTGCGCGGCCCCCTATGCGGGGACCGGGGCATGATCACTGTCAGAGGATACGAATGCGCCCGCGTAGGCGTGCTGGGGCTTGGCCGGTCTGGCCTTGCAGCGGCGCGCTCGCTTGCGTCCGGCGGGGCGATCCCGATCTGCTGGGATGACGGCGAAGCCGCGCGAAACGCCGCTGCCGCAGAAGGGTTCGCGATTGAGGACTTGACCAAGGACAAGGCGTGGGCCGATACGATCCTGCTGGTCGTCTCACCCGGCGTGTCGCATCTTTTCCCAAAATCGCACCCCGCCATCACCGCCGCCCGCCGGGCTGGGGCGCTGGTGGACAATGATGTCAGCCTGTTCTTCCGCTCGCTTGCTATGACAGATGCAGAGGTCAAGGTGATCTGCATCACCGGCTCAAACGGCAAATCGACGACAACCGCGCTGATCGACCATATCCTCGCCTCCTGTGGCAAGCCTCGCCAGATGGGCGGCAATATCGGGCGTGGTGTGCTTGACCTTGATCCGGTGGCGGATGGCGAGTTTGTGGTGCTTGAGCTGAGTTCCTACCAGCTTGACCTTGCCCGCGCGTTGCAACCCGACATCGCGGTCTTCCTGAACCTGTCGCCCGATCATCTGGATCGGCATGGCGGAGAGGGCGGGTATTTCGCCGCCAAGCGACGCCTGTTCGAACTTGGCGCGCCGGATCATTCGATTATCGGCGTTGATGATGATTTCGGGCAATTCCTCGCGACCGCCACCCAAGATCCAGCGGGCGAAAGCGCGCTGACAAAGATTGCGACGACGCAGAAGATGAAAGGCGATGATCGGTCTGTCTTCATGAACAAGAACCACCTGACGGAATGGAAAGGCAAGCAGATCGCCGCCTTTGACATGCGTCAGGCGCCGAACCTGCAGGGCAAGCACAATCACCAGAACGCCTGCGCCGCCTGGGCCGTCGCCCGGGCAGTAAACCTCGGCCCAAAGCTGATCCAGAATGCGCTGATCAGCTTTCCGGGCCTGCCGCACCGGATGGAGAGTGTAGGCGAAGCCAACGGCGTCACCTATGTGAATGACAGCAAGGCGACTAACGCCGACGCCGCCGAAAAGGCGCTGCTGACCTATGAAAACATCCACTGGATCGCAGGCGGCGTCGCCAAGGCGGGCGGGATTGAGCCGCTGCTGCCACTGATGGACCGCGTGACTAAAACCTACTTGATCGGCGAAGCGACCGATGAATTCGCGTTCCAGCTGGGCGATCATCCGTTCGAAGCGTGTGGAGACCTTTCCGCAGCCATCGCTAAAGCGGCGGCCAACGCGAAGGAGGGTGATGTCATCCTCCTCTCCCCCGCCTGCGCCAGTTTCGACCAGTTCCCCAGTTTTGAAGCGCGCGGAGACGCCTTTCGCGATGCCGCCCTGAAACTCATTGAGGCCGCATGACAGAGCTCGCCTTCAAAGAACCGCAGTTTACCTATCCCGACGCATCGGTCATTGGGCGCTGGTGGCGCACGGTCGACAAACTGTCGATCGCGGCGCTGATCGTTCTGATCCTGACGGGGCTGTTGATTGGTTTCGCGGCCTCGCCCCCGCTGGCCGAAAAGAACAACCTGCCGGACTTTCACTATGTCATCCGCCATGTGGTCTTTGCGATCATGGCGGTTGGCGGGATGCTGGTGCTGTCGATGTTCACGCCAGAACAGGTGCGCCGCAACGCTGTGCGGCTTTTCGCTGTGGCGCTGGTCGCCCTCCTCTTGCTGCCGGTACTTGGCACGGACTTCGGCAAAGGCGCCGTGCGCTGGTACTCGCTAGGCTTCATGACCTTGCAACCGGTCGAATTCCTCAAGCCCGCCTTCGTTGTGACAGCGGCTTGGACGATGGCCGCATCGGCCCAGCCAAACGGCCCGCCTGGTGTAACCATCTCGATGGTCTTTGCGGGCGGCATCGCGCTCGCCCTCGCCTTGCAGCCCGACTTCGGTCAGGCGATGCTGGTGCTGGCGGCCTGGGGCGTGATGTTCTTCATCTGGGGCGCCTCAATGATACTGATCCTCGTTCTGGGGGCAGGGGTCATCGGCGGGCTTTGGTTTGCCTATCACAACTCGGAACACGTCGCGCGCCGGATCGACGCCTACTGGTCAACCGAACTCGACCCTACAACGCAGCTTGGCTACGCTACGAACGCCATTTTGCAAGGCGGGTTGTTCGGCGTTGGTGCGGGCGAAGGGTCGGTGAAGTGGTCTTTGCCGGATGCCCACACTGATTTCGTGATCGCGGTGGCGGCTGAGGAATATGGATTGCTCCTCTGCCTCATGGTCATCGGCCTGTTCCTGTTCATCACCCTTCGCGCATTCTCAAAACTGATGAAAGAGCGGGACATGTTCGCCCGCCTTGCTGGCGCGGGCCTCGCCACGCTGTTTGGTCTGCAAGCCGTCATCAACATCGGCGTGACGCTGCGCCTGTTGCCAGCCAAGGGGATGACGCTGCCATTCATATCCTACGGCGGCTCGTCCATGCTGGCGGTCGCGCTGGGCATGGGGATGCTGCTTGCGCTGACCCGCAAACGCCCGCAGGACCACGTTACCGACATGATTGGCGGAAGATGAGCAAGCTGTTGGTCATCGCCGCTGGCGGCACCGGCGGGCATATGTTTCCCGCTCAGGCGCTGGCTGAAGAAATGCTCAGCCGTGGCTGGCGCGTCAAGCTGTCTACGGATGCGCGCGGCATGCGTTATGCGGGCGGCTTCCCAGAAGACGTTCCGCGTCGCGCCTTATCCGCCGCCACCTTCGCGAGAGGTGGCATCGCCGCCAAACTCGCCGCGCCATTCCGCATCGCCTGGGGCGTGATCGAGGCCTGCAAATGGTTCGCCCATGACAGCCCGGATTGCGTCGCGGGCTTTGGCGGCTACCCCGCGCTGCCTGCCTTGGCAGGGGGCATGTATCACAAGACCCCCCGCATCATCCACGAACAGAACGGCGTTCTGGGCCGCGTTAACAAGGTCTTCGCAGCCCGCGTCGATGCGCTGACCTGCGGCGTCTATCCCGTGACCAACGCGCCCGACGGCGCCAATATGATCGATATGGGCAACCCAATCCGCGATGCGATCCGCACCGCGATGGACACGCCCTACGCCGCGCCCGACCATGGCGAGATCAACCTGCTGGTCTTTGGCGGGAGCCAAGGCGCCAGCGTCTTCGCCAACCTGATCCCGTCTGCGCTGGCGGCGCTGCCTGATGAGCTGCGTAGCCGCCTCCGCATCACGCAGCAGGTCCGCCCGGTAGAATTGGCCGCTGTTTCTGCCGTCTACAAATCCGCAGGCGTGCAGGCTGATCTGGCTGAGTTCTTCGACGACATGCCGTGGCGCATATCGCAGGCCCAACTGGTGATCTGCCGCGCTGGCGCCTCGACGGTGTCAGAGCTGACCGCGATTGGCCGACCATCGGTCCTCGTCCCGTATCCGTCCGCGATGGACGACCACCAGACCGCTAATGCCAAGCCCCTTGCAGAGGCGGGCGCGGCGGTTTTGGCGCAGGAGGCGGGGTTGACCGGTGAGGCGCTGGCGGGGCACATCCGCGCGATCCTTGAAGACGCCACCAAATCGACCGCGATGGCTGACGCCGCCCGCGCGCTTGGCCGCCCGAACGCAGCGTCAGAGCTTGCCGATCTGGTTGAGCTTTTGGCCGAAGAAAACTGACACCGAAAGACTGACGATATTATGACCACTGCAATGCCTCTCGACATCGGCCTCATCCATTTTGTCGGCATTGGCGGCATCGGGATGAGCGGAATCGCAGAGGTTTTACTGAACCTCGGCTATCAAGTGCAGGGATCGGACTTGCGTGAAAGCCCTATCACTGAGCGGCTAAAGGGTATGGGCGCCCAGATCTTCATCGGTCAGAAGGCCGAGAATATCGATGGCGCGCGGGTCGTTGTGATCTCTTCCGCCATCAAACGCGGCAACCCGGAATTGGACGCGGCGCGCGCCGCTGGCCTGCCAGTTGTGCGCCGAGCTGAGATGTTGGCTGAGCTGATGCGGTTACGGTCAAACGTCGCTGTCGCAGGCACGCATGGCAAGACGACGACAACCTCGATGGTTGCAGCCCTCTTGGATGGCGGGAACATCGACCCGACCGTGATTAATGGCGGGATCATTCAGAACTATGGCTCAAACGCACGCCTTGGAACGGGCGACTGGATGGTCGTTGAGGCGGACGAGAGCGACGGCACCTTTGTCAAACTGCCCGCGACCATCGCCGTCGTCACCAATATCGACTCCGAACATATGGACCACTACGGCGACTTTGACGCCTTACGCGACGCCTTCTGGACTTTTACTACGAACATCCCTTTCTACGGCCTCGCCGTCTGCTGCATCGACCATCCCGAAGTGCAGCGGCTGGTCGGCCTGATCGATGACCGCCGCGTAACGACTTACGGCTTTTCCCGGCAGGCGGACGTGCGGGCGGAAAACCTGCGCTACGATGCAGGCAGGGCGGTGTTTGACGTCGTCTTGCGCGATGGATCTGAGTGGGAGGGCCTGATGCTGCCGATGCCCGGAGAGCATAACGTGCTGAACGCTTTGGCTGCTGTTTCGGTCGCCCGTGAGCTAGGAATCGGAGAGGCGGATATCCGCGCCTCGCTGGAAGGGTTTGGAGGCGTCAAACGTCGCTTCACGCGGGTCGGCGAGTGGAACGGCGCTGCAATTATCGATGACTACGGTCACCACCCCGTTGAAATTTCCGCCGTTTTGAAAGCGGCGCGAGCGGCCTGCGACGGTAAGCTGATTGCGATCCATCAGCCGCACCGGTTTACACGGCTTGAAAGCCTGTTCGAAGATTTCTGTGGCTGCTTCAACGACGCTGACGTTGTCGCGATAACTGACGTTTATGCGGCGGGCGAGGACCCGATAGAGGGGATAAGCCGGGATAGTCTGGTTGAGGGTATGATCGCCCACGGTCACCGGGCTGCCGTTGGCATTGAAGGCGAAGCGGCGTTGGCGGAATATGTGCGCGAACATGCCGGGTCGGGCGATATGGTTGTGTGCCTCGGGGCCGGGACGATATCGGGCTGGGCGAATGCGTTGCCTGAACGCTTGGCGATAAACTGATGGAAGCCACTGGTCTCAAACGTCGCCTGGGACTGGGGCTTCTGACCCTTTACGGCATTGGCGTCTTGATTGGCGCTGGGATCTATGTCCTCATCGGTGCCGTTGTGGGCGAGGCGGGATTGTATACGCCACTTGCCTTTATTCTGGCCGGTGTGATCGCTGCCCCAACAGCCGTTTCTTATGCAGAACTGACGTCGCGCCTGCCTCAAAGCGCAGGTGAAGCGGCTTACATAGCAAAGGCGACGGGCTCTGACGCATTGGGCGCTATTCTTGGTTTTGGCGTCGCGATGATTGGCGTCATATCCGCAGGGGTGGTGTTGCAAGGCGGCGTCGGGTAACTGCTGGCCCTGATCGATGTGCCGCGCCCTCTTCTAATTGTCGCTGGTGGCGCTTTGTTAGCGGCCATCGCGATATGGGGCGCGGTCGAAAGTCTGATGTTCGCGGCGATCCTGACGATCATTGAGGTTGCCGGACTGATCATTGTTTTCGGCGCCGGCGTGTCGGTTGAGGCGACCGCGTTCGCGCCGCCGTCAGGCGACCTCGCGCCAGCGCTGGCGGCAGGCGGATTGCTCGCCTTTTTCGCCTTTGTCGGGTTTGAAGACATGGTGAACATGGCTGAGGAAACGAAAACGCCGGAAAAGACCATGCCGCGTGCGATCCTCTTGGCGGTTACAGCGACGACGCTGATTTATGTTCTTGTCGCTTACGCCGCGCTCAAAGCTGTGGACGCCAGCGATCTGGCCGCTTCGGATCGTCCGCTGGCGCTGGTTTTTGAAACGGCGACCGGACGTGGCGCTGGCTTTCTGGCTTTGATCGCCGTTGCAGCCGCCTTGAACGGCATTTTGGCGCAGATCGTCATGGCGGCGAGGGTTCTTTTTGGGCTGGGCCGCATAGCGAAGCCGTTCGCGATCTTCCATAAGGCGCATCCCAGGTTCGGAACGCCGTTTCTGGCGACAGTGCTGGCCATGACTGCGGCAGTCATACTGGCCCCAACGGCGCCAATAGCTGCACTGGCTGAGGCGACGTCGTCCTTGCTGCTGTTCGTCTTTGTCATTGTTAATGGCGCGTTGATTATCCTAAAACTTCGCGATCCTGTTTCACCTGGATTTAGGGTGCCATGGGCGGCGCCTGTGCTGGGCGTCGCCTTTTCAGCCGCCGCGTTGATCGCGCCTTTGCTCTGATCTGCGCTGCGAAACGCAAGCCAAAACCGTAACTTCCCCGGCGAAACTTGGCGTTTACGGCGCACTGACCCTATGTCGCTAACCAGCTATGCCTGTTACGCTGTCGTCCAAAGACAACGTGATTGGAGAGTTCCATGAGAAATGACCTGCGCGAAGCGCGCGAAGACCTTGCCGCTGCGCTTATCTACGCTGACAAGCTCGGCTTCAGCGAAGGCATCTGCAACCACTTCTCTCTCGCCGTATCGGATGACGGGAATGAGTTTTTAGTGAACCCCCAGGGCCTCCACTGGTCGGAACTGACGGCCTCAGACATCATCCTTTGCCGCCGCGATGGCCGCGTGCTGGACGGCAAACATCCGGTGGAGGCGACGGCCTACTTCATCCACGCCCCGATCCATGCCGGGCGGCCAGAGGCGAAGGCTGTCCTCCACACCCACATGCCCTACGCGACCTCGTTGACGTTGGTCGACGAAGGGCGGTTGGAGATGGTGGAGCAGGGCGCCCTGCGGTTCCATGACCGGATCGCCTATGATGACGGCTATGGCGGCCTCGCGCTGGACCATCAGGAGGGTGACCGGATCGCCGAGTCGATGGCCGACAAACCCATCGCCTTCCTCGGCCACCATGGCGTCGTGGTGACGGCGGAAACCATGGCGAAGGCGTTTGATGATTTGTACTATCTGGAGCGCGCGGCGCAGGTGCAGACACTGGCGAAGATGCACGGCAAACCGATGCGTAAGATCCCGCAGCAGGTGGTGGAGCAAACGGCGCGACAGATTTCGGAAGAAAGCGACATGACGCAGGTTCAGTCGCATTTCGATGCGATCAAGCGGATGCTGGATCGGGATAATCCAGGTTGGCGGGAGTGAGGGCTAGGTCGCCGTGCCTTTGCGCTGACGACCCGCTCGGTTAGATTCGTGGGATGATAGAGATTGAGGATATTCAGGACAGCGGCTCGCTGAAGGAGTGGCTGGATCAAGTGATCGAAGAAAAGGGCGAGGAAGACGGGCGGTCTATTGCTGTTTTCATCGGCCATCGTGCCGCGATGCGAGTCCTGCCGCTAACCTGACGTTGGACCCAGACCTCCAGGATGCGCGCAAAGAAAATTTGACAGCGATACCGGTTTTACGTGCTTCCATTGTTTCAAGTATCGCAGGAACATCGTCAATCATTGAAAGAAGAGAAGCCGCCGACGCTGCCGATGCCGCCGCCGCCACGCTGCGAAAATCGCCAACGTTTACTCTAACGCAGACGCCAAGGCGGCCACTGCCGCTGCGTTTGCCTATGCCGCCGCTGCCACCGTAAGCACCGCTGCCACGACGACCACCTACGCCGCTAGCGCCTGCGCCAATACCACCGCTGCCATCGATCTTTGGACCGAAATCCGACGAGATGCGGAGCTGGCCGGTTCATCTGAGGGGAACTTTGCGCCACTCTGGTCTGCCTAAAACCCCCTTGGTGACATCTGGTTCGAAATTAAGTCTGCCTCTAGGGATGCTTCCGAAGGCCCAACTCACTGGTCCTTTTGGCACCGCTGGTATGGGGACGCGCTGAAAGGCGGCCCGTCGCGCAATCCCGAGCTTCTGAAAGCCGTCGCCCTGATTGATCCCGAAGACTGGGCCAAGGGGCCAACCTTCATCAACGGTGTCAAAATACCGGAGTTGCAAGCCAAACACGCCCGCCACATCGCCTCCACCGCCGCCGAGATCGTGCGGGATGTGGCGACTGGCGCCTTTACCGAAGTCGCCGTCAGAGACCTGGAAGACGGCCTTTTCCGCGACGCGCGCGACCGGGCGAATGAAGCAATCGCTGATTTCCGCACCTTCATCGACCGCCCGCAATCGCCCTATGGTGCCTTCGCTGAAGACCTTGATCTGATCGAAACCCAGATAGCCCGCACCGCCTACCGCCCGATCCGCTGCTACGAAAACCTCGCTGATGCGATGCTCGTGATCCTCGACATCGCCAAGTACAACGGGCTTGAGACGGACGGCAGGGTCACGCGGCTGGTCTGCGAATTCGAACGTTCTCGCCGCGACCTTCGCGCTGATGACGACAGGATCGCCGCGCGTGAGGCAAAGCGCATCCGCATTGGTTATGACGAGTTGATGGATGCGGAACAGGACGATTTCCGCGCCATGCTCGTCGGCTTTGCCGAGAAGTCCGACGATATCCTCGAAGAAGAGATGAAAGAGGATGAGGCGTCCATCGCCTCACCGGAAACTCTACCCGAAGTTCGCGATCGCGCGCTCCTCCGCCCGTCCGAGCGGATGGTGCAGATGGACGAGATCGAGAAGGAAGAGGCGAAGCGGACGTCGCTGGAGGATGTGGGCAAGAAGGTGGATGCGGTGAACAAAGTGGCGAAGGCGGGGGAGACCATCGCCAAGGTGAGTGAGTGGTTCCTCGGGTGGATTTGAGGCTCTAAACTCCACCGTCCCAGGCGAAGACCCGGGACCTCGACAACCGAAGCGCCAACCTATCGAGGCCCCGGCTCAAGGCCGGGGCGGTCGGAACTTACAGGCCATGCCCGCCTTATCTACGGCCCGGGCTTGACCCTCAACCTCACCCAGCTAAGCACTACAACAACCGCCGCCTCAAAGGACCGACCATGAACGGAGATCTCACAGCCCTCGACATGGCGCTAGTGCCCAGCTTCTTCATCAGCTATGGCATCGTCGGCCTGATCCAGTTGAACGCCCTCTTCGGCGCCGCCTACCTCCGCTTCGCCGCCATCTCCGCCGCCGTCCTGATCATCGCCTACGCCTTCCAGTGGATGTTCGCGGGCGGCTGCACATCCCACTATAGCTCTCTCATCTGCGCGAACAATGCGCAGGGCATCTTCGGGTTCGCCTTTGTCTGGACCTATGTCTCGGCTGCAATGCTGGGGATGTTCCTGTTCAATCGTTCGATAAATGCCCTCAGAAACCGCTGACATGCCGCTGCTCGACGACCTTTCGCCCGTCCGGGGCCGATACGAAGCGGCGCGCGATATGTCCGCGCTGACATGGCTGCGCGTCGGCGGCCCGGCTGAGGTGCTGTTTACCCCGGCCGATGCCGACGATCTGGCGGCGTTTCTGAAAGCCTATGATGGCCCACTGACCACGGTTGGCGTCGGCTCAAACCTCATCATCCGCGACGGCGGCCTGCCGGGCGTGGTCATCCGTCTCTCCCCCCGCGCTTTCGGAGGCGCCGAGGCGCTGGATGGCGCGCGGATGCGTGTTGGCGCCGCTACGCTTGACGCGCAGGTCGCCAAAGCTGCCGCTAAAGCGGGGATCGCTGGCCTTGAATTTCTGCGCACTATCCCCGGCGCTATTGGTGGCGCGTTGGCGATGAATGCGGGGTGTTATGGCGTCTACACGGCGGATGTCTTTGAAAGCGCCACGGCGATCACGCGCAAGGGTGAGACGGTCACGCTGACCGGCGAAGACATGAACTTCGCCTACCGGTCCTCCAACCCGCCGGAAGAGGTCATCTACACATCGGCCATCCTCAAAGGGCATTCAGATGACCCCGTGGCCATCGAGCAGCGTATGCAGGACGCCCTCGACAAACGCGAACAATCCCAACCCACCAAGGACCGCACTGCAGGCAGCACGTTCCGCAACCCCGCTGGTTTTTCGTCAACCGGCAAGGGCGATCATTCCCAGGACCTGATGGCCTGGAAACTGATCGACGAAGCAGGATGTCGGGGATTGCGCCTTGGCGGCGCCATAATGAACGTCAAACACTCTAACTTCCTTACCAATGCCGGCAATGCGACGGCGGCGGACCTCGAAAATCTGGGGGAAGAGGTCAGAAGACGGGTTCTCAAGACCCATGGAATTACGTTAGAGTGGGAAATCAAGCGTATCGGGGTACAGGCAAAATAATCCTCGCACGTGAATGCCCTCAATGAAGGGCGGAAAGAGGCGCGGATGTCGAGCAGGGCACCCCGTGTTGCAGTGCTGTTAGGCGGCTGGTCGGCTGAGCGTGAGGTTTCTCTCGTTTCAGGCGCAGAATGCGCCAAGGCGTTGCGCGAGGCGGGATTTGACGTTGTAGAAATTGATGCAGGCCGCAATCTGGCTGACCAGTTGCGTGACGCCGCGCCCGACGTGGTGTTCAACGCGCTGCATGGCCGGTGGGGCGAAGACGGCTGTGTGCAGGGCATCCTGGAATGCCTTGATATCCCGTACACCCATTCTGGCGTGTTGGCGTCGTCCCTTGCGATGGACAAGGAAAAGGCCAAAGGCGTGTTCGCCGCCGCAGGCATCCCCGTGATGCCGTCGATCCTCGCCTCACGCGCAGACGTCGAAGCGGCGCATCCGATGCAGCCGCCCTATGTCGTGAAACCCTATAACGAAGGGTCATCCGTCGGCATCTATATCGTCGATGAAAACGCCAATGGTCCCGTCAAGCTGGACGCCAACGCGCCCGATACTCTGATGGTTGAGGCCTTCGCGCCGGGCCGTGAGATGACAGTCGCCGTGATGGGCGATCAGGCACTGACGGTCACCGATATCGTGTCAAACACCGGCTGGTACGATTATGACGCCAAATACAAAGACGGCGGATCGACCCACGTTGTGCCTGCGGATATCCCGCAGGATATCGCCGATGCCTGCCTTGATTTGGCGAAACGTTGCCATGACGCGCTGGGCTGTCGGGGCGTCTCGCGCACTGACTTTCGCTGGGATGACGCCAAGGGCCTCGACGGTCTGATCGTACTGGAAGTAAATACCCAGCCCGGCATGACGCCCACCTCGCTTGCGCCCGAACAGGCGACGCATTGCGGCATTTCCTTCCCGGAACTCTGCAAATGGATGGTAGAAGATGCGTCATGCGAGAGGTGAGGCCCCCCCGCGATTACGCCCCCACCCGCACCGGGTTTCGGATCCGGCGCCTTCTGCGTGATCAGGCATTCCAGAAGTTCGCTACCGTCTGGGCGCCGCTATTGCTGGTTCTGGCCGGAATAGGTTGGGTCGCTTCGCAATCAGAGCTGCGCAATGCGACGATGGCGAAGTTCGATGAGATGAAGAATGAGGCGCTGGAACGCCCGGAATTCGCCGTCACCAGACTTAGCATCGAAGGCGCCGCACCTGACGTCGAGGCCGCTTTGCGCCGTCAGTTGGAATATACGCTGGGCGCATCATCCCTGACATTTGACGCCACACGCGCCCGTCGTCGGGTAGAGGCGCTGGGCTGGGTCCGGTCCGCACAGGCGCGACTGGAAGCCCCGCGCACGCTGAATATCTCAGTCACACTTTGCCAACCCGCGCTGATCTGGCGGCGGGGCGAAGCGCTGACCCTGCTGGATGCAACCGGCGCCGCCATCGCCCGTCTTGAAAGCCGGGCCGAACATCCTGGTCTTCCTTTGATCGCAGGCGTTGGGGCCAACACGCCCAAAGCGGTGAACGAAGCGATACGCATCTTTAAGGACGCTGGCGCACTTGGCCCCCGCCTTCGCGGTCTGGTGCGCATCGGGGAACGTCGCTGGAACGCTGTTCTGAACGATGGCCCTGTCGTGATGCTGCCCGCCAAGGACGCACTGGATGCGCTGGCCTATGTAAAGGTGCTGGAGCAGACGCCAGAAAAACCGCTGACCAAAGATGTCACGGCGATTGATCTGAGAATTAGAGGGCGCCCGACGCTGCGCCTTGGACCGGATGCGTTGCAAAGTCTGCATGACGGACGCAATGCGACGGCCGATGGGGAAGACGCATGAACGCTTACATTTCCGACATGCGCGCAATGCGCTTGCGTCTGAAGGCGGCTTTGAAGCGCGGCCTTGTCGCCGTGCTGGATGTTGGCACCGCCAAGACCGTCTGCTTTATCCTGAAAGTTGATCCTGCTGCTCTGGATCAGGCGATGGGGCAGGGCGCCCAGCATGCCGCGTTCGGCGCAATGCGCGTCGTCGGCGCTGGCGTCACCCAATCACGCGGCGTGCGGTTGGGTGAAATCAACGATTTGGAAGAAGCGCAAAAAGCCATTCGCACCGCACTGGAGCGGGCCGAAAAAATGGCCGGCGCCCGGGTCGATCAGGTGATCGCCTGCCTAAGCGCAGCGCGGCCCCAAAGCTTTTCTTCTTTTGGTGAGGTTGAGATCGAAGGCGACACGGTGTCGAACCACGATATCAGCCGCGCCCTGTCAGCCTGCGCCTGGCCGGCGCAGCAGGCTGGCCGAGAAGTGATCCACTCCATGCCTGTGAATTTCACGCTGGACAGCGCCACAATGGCCGCTGACCCGCGCGGCATGGTGGCGAAATATCTGTCCGTCGACCTGATGACGGTCTCGGTTGTGACGGCCCCCCTGCAGAATCTCGCAACCTGTGTTCGTCGCTGCGATCTTGAGCTTGCCGGTGTTGTCGTTGCACCCTACGCCGCCGCGCTGTCGGGCATGATCGAAGATGAACATAAACTGGGCGCCGCTTGCATCGACCTCGGCGCAGGCGCAACGAACATCTCAATCTTTCTGCGCAATCATTTGATCTATGCGGACAGTGTGCGTGTTGGCGGCGATCACCTGACCAGCGATATCGCGACAGCCTTGTCTATGCCGATCCAGTCAGCTGAGCGGATAAAGACACTGCATGGCGGCGCAGTCGCCACGGGGCTTGATGACCGCGAATTGATTGAGGCGCCGTACATTGGCGCCGGTGGCGCATCGGACCGACGGCGGATTTCCCGATCCGCGCTGATTGGCGTTATCCGACCCCGGCTGGAAGAAATGTTCGAAGATATCCGTAATTCTCTCGATCAGGCAGGGTTCGATAACCTGCCGGGCCGACGCATCGTTTTGACGGGCGGCGGCGCCCAATTGACAGGGGTGGAAGAGGTCGCGCAGCGCGTCCTTGGCCGCACCGTTCGCATTGGTCGTCCGCTCAGAATAGCGGGTTTGCCGGAAACCGCCTCCGGGCCTGACTTTTCCTCTGCCGTTGGCTTGGCGCTTTACGCTGCGCGTCCGCAGGATGAATTGTGGGATTTTGAACAGGTTGGCGGGTTCAAATCACGCGCCCGCGTCGCCAATGCTTTGCGCTGGTTTCGCGACAATTGGTGAGGTTGTGGCACCCTGTGAAAGCCACAACTTATCCCCAGCTTGTTAGTAATTCTTGCCAAATTCAATAAAGTTTAATGTTTTCAGTATGTTTCTGGCCGAACTCGATGTGGGTATTTTAACGAAATTCTGCAACCCATTGTTTCCAAAAGACAACCCCTAAATAGGGGAGTCTCAGCGCATCAAAAACCGCCAAGCCACGGAAATTTATACTATTTTTCTGATGACAGCTGTTTGTCGTTAAGGTAGCGTAAACGCATAAATCGCCTCAGAATTAATCGAAATGAAGGCGAAGCAGTTGAGCGAAAAAAACAGGCGGACCTAATGGCCCTTAATCTTAAAACGCCGGAGAGCGATGAGCTCCGGCCCCGCATCACCGTATTTGGCGTCGGTGGCGCTGGCGGCAACGCCGTCAACAATATGATCGAGAAAAACCTGGAAGGCGCTGAGTTCGTTGTTGCGAACACCGACGCGCAGGCTCTCCAGCAGTCGACAGCGCAGCGAAAACTGCAGCTGGGCGCGACCGTGACGCAGGGTCTTGGCGCAGGCGCCAAGCCGGGTGTCGGTGCGGGCGCGGCTGAGGAAAGTATCGAACAGATCGCCGAAAACCTTCAGGGCAGCCACATGTGCTTTATCACTGCCGGCATGGGGGGTGGCACGGGCACAGGCGCCGCGCCGGTTATCGCGCGCGCAGCCCGTGAGATGGGCATTCTGACGGTTGGCGTCGTGACCAAGCCGTTCCAGTTCGAAGGTTCGAACCGGATGAAACTGGCCGAAGGCGGGATTGAGGAACTTCAGCAGGTCGTCGACACGTTGATCATTATTCCGAACCAGAATCTCTTCCGTATCGCCAACGAACGCACGACATTTGCCGAAGCGTTCATGATAGCGGACGATGTCCTTTATCAGGGCGTCAAAGGCGTGACTGACCTGATGGTTCGTCCGGGCCTGATCAACCTAGACTTTGCTGACGTCCGTTCCGTGATGGACGAGATGGGCAAAGCGATGATGGGCACCGGTGAAGCCGAAGGCGAAACCCGCGCAGTTGATGCGGCGGAAAAAGCCATCGCCAACCCGTTGCTGGACGAAGTTAGCCTGAAAGGCGCCAAAGGCGTCCTGATCAACATCACGGGTGGCTACGACCTGACATTGTTCGAATTGGACGAAGCTGCGAACCGCGTGCGGGCCGAAGTGGATGCTGAAGCGAACATCATCGTTGGTTCTACGCTTGATCCGGACATGGATGGCATGATGCGCGTATCGGTCGTTGCGACCGGCATCGATGCGGCTGAAGTCGATCAGTCCATCCCACGCCCGTCAGAGCGTCGTCCATCGCAGACCAACCCGATCGTTCTGCCGCAGACACAGACTGCCACGCCACGTCGCGCAAGTGCAGCCCCGGCTGCAGTCGTCGCTCCGGCGGCCGCCGCAGCGGCTGAACCGCGTGTGGAAGAAGCTCAGCCAGCCCCGGCTGCTGAAGCGACGCCAGAATCAGCGCCGGCAGCGGTTGCATCTGCAACGCCAGCACCTGCGGCTGAACCTGCCGCACCGTCAAAGCCAAAGATGCTGATCATTGATGATGAAGAGCCAAACCTCTTCGCTGACTATGATCCGAACAAGACGACGCAATCGGCAGAACCGGCGCCTGCGCCAGAGTTTTTCGCCCCCCGCGCAGCCGCGCCGGGCGAAGTGATCGCGGAAGAGCCTGCGCCAACGCCCATCATGCACGCGCCAGAACCTGCGCCGCAGGTGGTCGCACAGGCAGCCCCCGCGGTTGCGGCGCCAACAGAAGCAGAAGAAGACCGTGGGCGCTTTGGCCTGAACAGTCTGATCCACCGGATGACCGGCGGCGCAGCGGCGGCAAAGCGCGAACCAGCGTCTTTCCTCGCTCAGCAGCCTACACCACGCCAGGAACCAGTTGAAGAAGCCAATGACGGGCGCCAGGACACGGAAGAGGATCTCCGAATGGAAATCCCCGCCTTCCTGCGCCGACAGGCTAACTGACGATCTCCCTGAAGGACCAACTGGCGCCTCTTTCGAGGGGCGCCTTTTTCTTTGTGAGGGTGGATGAAGATTCAATGAATGATCTAACCGCTCTAACATGTGACTCCCCCAATTTCTGTGCTAAGCGAAGGGGAGAGTTCGCAGAGGTGCCGACGAAGCGCCCGCGTTGTGGGAAGAAAGGGTGACCGCCATGTTTCGGAGTATTCGTGTTCGCGCAGTGGTGCTGACGACAGTCGCCGCTTTGGCGTTGGCGGCATGTTCGGATGATGATTCGCTGGTGGATGACGTTCGCCCGGCCGAAACCATCTTTGCTGAAGCAAATTCGCTGGCCTCAGATGGTGATTTCATCGCCGCCGCAGAAACCTACGATGAGGTTGAGCGCCTGTATCCTTACTCGCAGCTCGCCAAGACGGCTATGATCCGGTCAGCTGACAGCTACTATCAGGCCGAACAGTACGAAGCGGCGCGCGCATCTGCGCAACGCTATCTCGACTTTTTCCCATCCGACGCCGACGCTGCACGCGCGCAGTACATTGGCGCGCTCAGCTTTTATGATCAGATCTCCGATGTAGGTCGCGATCAGGGTGATACGGTTCGTGCGCTGCAATCCCTGGACGAAGTGATCAAACGCTATCCCAACAGTGAATTTGCACGCGCTGCAAAACTGAAACGCGACCTGACCTTCGACAACCTCGCGGGTAAGGAAATGACAGTTGGCCGCTTTTACCTTGGGCAGGGCCACTACATTGCAGCGATCAACCGCTTCCGTGTCGTGGTTGACGAATATTCCGGCACCAGCCAGGCGCCAGAGGCGCTGCACCGACTGGTTGAAAGCTACCTCGCCCTCGGTGTGGTGGAAGAAGCGCAGAACGCTGCTGCGGTTCTGGGCCACAACTTTCCGGGATCTGACTGGTATGTCGACAGCTACGCGTTGCTGACCGGCGAGCGGCTGAAGGCGACTTTTGCAGAAGAAAGCTGGCTTAGCCGCAATTTCCGCAAAGTCATCGGCGGCGACATTTTCTGATGTTTGGGCGGGAATGCTCGAAACCCTGACAATCCGCGACATCGTTCTGATTGAACGACTGGAACTGGATTTTTCCGGTGGTCTGAACGTGCTTACGGGCGAGACGGGCGCTGGAAAATCCATACTGTTGGATTCGCTGGGCTTTGCGCTTGGTCGCCGTGATGCGCGTGGTTTGGTGCGGGCGGGGGCTGAAGAAGGCGCCGCGAATGCGACAATCGCCTGCACTGATCATCATCCGGTTCGTGCATTGCTGGAAGGAGCCGGGATCGGGTGGGATGATGATGGCCTTACGCTGCGCCGCGTCGCGTCCTCGAATGGCCGCAGCCGCGCGTTTATCAATGACCAGCGCGTATCAGCTGATTTGCTGCGGTCCGTTGGCGAGGCACTGGTCGAAGTGCACGGCCAGCAGGATGATCGGGGTCTTCTGAACACCCGTGGCCACCGCGCTTTGCTGGATCAATTCGCCGGCTCAGAAGCCGAAGTCGCGGCCACACGCGCGACCTTTCGGGACTGGCGCGCGGCGGAAGAAGCGTTGGTAAAAGCGCGCGCCGATGCTGAAGCGGCTGCGCGTGATCGCGAATATCTGGAACATGCAGCGAAAGAATTGGCGACCCTCGCGCCGGAAGTGGGCGAAGACGCGGCGTTGGACGCCAAACGCCGTCTTATGCAGGCAGCCGAACGGATCCGGGAAGAGGTCGTCGCCGCCGCCACTGCGCTTGGACCAGATGGGGCAGAAGGCGCGGCGAGTGACGCAATGCGCCGTCTGGATGATGCGGCGCCGAACGCTGAAGGGCGACTGGATCGTGCAATCGATGCGCTTGGCCGCGCGCTTGAAGCCCTGGGCGAAGCGTCATCTGATGTTGAGGCGGCGCTGGAAGGTCTGTCATTTGATCCGCTGGAGCTGGAACAAACTGAAGAGCGTCTCTTTGCCCTGCGCGGCATCGCGCGCAAGCACAATATCCTGCCCGACCAGTTGCCGGAATTCGCGGCCGAGATGCAGGCCAAACTGACCTTGATCTCGGACAATGAAGCGAACGAAGCAGCGCTTATCGCATCTGTCGCCAAGGCTGAGGCCGCTTATCACAAGGCGGCGAAGGCGCTGACTGCAAAACGCACCACCGCGGCCAAGGCGTTGGACAAGGCCGTCGCGGCTGAATTGCCTGAGTTGAAGATGGAACGCGCGCAGTTTCGCACCGTAATTGCCGCCACTGACCCGGGGATTGAAGGCGCGGAAAAGATCGCCTTTGAAATTGCCACCAACCCCGGCGCGCCATTCGGCCCGCTTGCCCAGATCGCCTCGGGCGGGGAACTGTCGCGGTTTTTGCTGGCGCTGAAGGTCGCTCTCGCTGGCCGTGGGCCTTCGGGCGTTATGGTGTTTGATGAGATCGACAGAGGGGTCGGCGGGGCCACAGCAGATGCGGTTGGTCGACGGCTATCGCGGTTGGCCGAGTCTGATCAGGTGCTGGTTGTTACGCACTCCCCCCAGGTCGCCGCAAAGGGTGACCAGCATTTCCGCATTCAGAAATCATCAACCGGAGAGGTCACCCGCACTGATGTCGTTGCGCTGACTGGCGATGAAAAGCGCGACGAGATCGCCCGGATGCTATCTGGCGATACTGTCACGGATGCCGCGCGCGCTGCGGCGGGTGAGCTGATCAGCTGATCTTCGCGGCGTTTTTCAAACCTTAAGGGCCAGCTTTAACCGCAACAGGCATCGGCGCTTTGGCCATGATCTCTTCGATCGCCTTGCCTTTACCCACAAACAGCGCCCGCCGTTGATAGGCGCGGATAAACGCGCGCAACGGTGCGTCATCCAGTTGCGGCAGGCCCCGCAGCATGGAATTGAAAAAACCAACCAGCATCGACAGCCTGCCCACGACATAAGGCGGGTGCATCATGCGAAATACAGCTGTGGCGACGAAGTAGAGCGGGTCAGAGCCCATGAAATACTGCCCATGCCCATGGCGCCGCCGCCCGGTCAGGATGCTTTTCTGGCTCGACCCCATGGCGCGAAGGTGTTCAAACCGCAACTCTGGCTCATCCCAGCTGCAGGCGATCCAGCCGAGTTGCCGCGCTTTGTGACAATCAATCCCGTCCCACATCACTTCGCGAACGAACCCGCCGATATCCAGAAAACATGCGGTGCGATAGAACTTGGTCATGCCGACCGACATCTCATCCCCGCATTTTTCGCTTTTCAGCTCCCCTGAAGGCGTCGGGTAGTAGGACTTGCCAGAACAGGTGCCGATGCGGGGATTGGCGGCCATGCGGTCGATCAGTATCTCGAAATACTTAGGCGGCAGATCAAGGTCGAGATCGAGTTTGTAGATCTGGTCAAACGCTTTGATGTCCATCAGAACGAGGCCAAAATAGAACGCCTCAATCACACCCGGCCCCACAGCGCGGTGACCACGATCTGGCTTTGGCGCAACCTTGTTCCAGTCATGCGCCGCTGCATATTCGGCCAGAATATCCGGCGTCGCATCGGACGATCCGTCATCCACGATCAGCCACAGATCTGGCCTGACGGTTTGCGCGATCACGCTATCCAGCGTGCGGCGCATATAGTCGGCCTCGTTTCGGCAGGGGCTGATCAGGGCGTAGGTCATGTCGGCGGTGACGCTCATTTCCGATAACTAAGGCCTAATTGTTCTATGAGGTTCGCGATGACAATAGGGCATGTTCACACTGCAAAGATGAAGGCTCCATAGGATCACGCCGACGATGCAAACCGACCAATCCCGGCCCGTGGCCTATCTGACCAGCGAATACCCGAAATTCTCGCACACGTTCATCCCGCGCGAAGTCTCGGCGCTGCGGGCGGAAGGGGAAGACATCATCACCTGCGCCATCCGCCGCCCGCAGGAAGAGGCGCTGACCGGGCCTGAAGAACGCGAAGAACATCGCGGCACGTTCGCAATCATGGAACGGGCCAGAAACCCGCTGTCGCTGCTGGCCGACATCGCGTCGATCAAATTGTTGCGGCTGGGCGGTGTTCTAAGCGCGCTAAAGCTTGCGGTGACGGAACGCGCGAGTGGCTTACGTGGGCTGATCTATGCGTTCTTCTATCTGGCGGAGACGATGGTTCTGGCGCGGCATCTGCGCCGCACGAACGTCCGTCGTCTGCATATTCATTTCGCCAACCCGGCCTGTACTGTTGGCATGCTGGCGGCGCGTATCTTACGCATTCCGTATAGTTTCAGGCTGCATGGCCCGTCTGACTTTATGGACACGGACCAATCACGCCTTGGCGCGAAGCTGACGAATGCTGAATTTGTCGCCTGCATTTCGAATTATGCTAGGGGCAAGGCGATGGCGCATCTTACGCCAGATCATCACGCCAAGCTGCATATCATTCACTGCGGGGTGATGCCTGCGCGCTATACCTCGGCCCCGCCGCCATCAGGCCAGAACATCCTTTTCGTCGGACGATTGGCCGATGTGAAAGGCGTGCCGCTGCTGCTGGAAGCATTCTCGCGTTTGCGCGCCAATCATCCCAAGGCAGCCCTGACTATTGTCGGTGACGGCGAGTTACGTGATGAACTGCAGGCGAATGCCAGGGCGAAAAACCTGACCGACGTCCGTTTCACCGGTGCGATAGGTCAATCCGAAGTGGCGGAAGAGCTCGCCAGATCAGCAATTTTCGTTCTGCCCAGTTACGCCGAAGGCGTCCCCGTTGTGTTGATGGAGGCTATGGCGGCTGGTCGCCCTGTCGTCACATCGCGTATTACCGGCATTCCGGAATTGGTCGAAGATGGCGCCAGCAGTTTTCTGACTGAGCCAGGTGATATCGATGCGCTGACCCAAGCGATTGAAACGCTGCTAGGCGATCCGGATATCGGCGCAGCGCTCGGTCAGGTTGGCCGTGCAAAAGTGATCGCGGATTTCGATATTGAAAGCGAAGCAAAGCGCCTGCATGCGCTTTTCACAGCTTATGATGCTGGAACGTCGCCAGATCAGGTTCGGCTTTAAAGCGGTGCGCGTCGCGGTGCATCGCATCAGATGCGCCATAAATCAGGAAACCGGACCGCGCCCTATTTGTCCCGCGGATCGATCGGAAACGCCTCTGGCAGGTCTGGCGGTTAAGCCTGGTAACAGGTGGTCGTCGTGCATTCTGCATAGGCCGGGGCGGGAAAAACAAACTCTTCTTCTGTGCCTACTGGGCGGGCGATCACTGATCCGTCCTGTATCCAGATGCGCAGCAGATCCGGCGTATCAACATCCAGCCAGAACTGTGTGCCCCGAATGCCGATATGGGCGATGGCAGTCGTTGCGACGACAGCCTCTTTCTGCATCCGCCCGCTGACCATCCTGAGCGCGCCTTTCGTCAGAGACACAGCCATCGACTGCGCCCCAGCGTCAGAGAACACATAGTCATCCAATACGATGGATGAGTTTGGGGTGATCATCAGGTCAGAGCCGTCTTTCAGCAGCACTTTCGCAGACCCGTATCGTTTCGTGTAAATTCGGGCGTTCCGATACACAGATTCGCCAAAAGAAATCGGGTGCCCGGATGTGCTGCGCGCCTGAAACGAATCAGCCTGCGCTTCATCGACCACGCCGATCTGTTCAGCGAATGCAGCGCTTGCGAGAAGGACAAAGGGCAGGACGAGGGGTAGGCGGCGAAACATGCGATACTCCTGTGTTCGCCGTTTGATATAGGCGCCTCTAGCCCGCACTTCACGTGCGAAAATGCTCAAAGCACCACGCGCACCTTCGGACCCATGAATCGCCCCGAGGGTAGGCATTTAATGGGCACGCTGATTCAGACTTAAGCTGGGCCTTAGTTGATCTGCACGACCTTGCCGGGGTTCAGGATGTTGTTCGGATCAAGCGCCCGCTTGATATCCGCCATCACCGACCAGCCCTCGCCATGCTCTTCGGCCATGTACTTTTGCTTGCCGATGCCTACGCCGTGCTCACCTGTGCAGGTGCCATCGAACCGCAACGCGCGGCGGTTCATCTCGTGCGCCAGTTCCTTGGCCGCGACCATTTCTTCGGGTTTGTCGGGGTCGACCATGAACGTCATGTGGAAGTTGCCGTCGCCAGCGTGGCCAACCAGGGGCGCATCGAACCCGCGCGCCTTGGCCTCCGCCATGCTTTCAATCACGGCCTCGGCGAGGTTTGAGATCGGCACGCAGACATCTGTCGTGATCGGTTTTGTGCCGGGATAGGCCGCCATCATTGCGAAATACCCGTGATGGCGTGCAGTCCAGAGGCGATTGCGATCCTCCAGCGATTTGGCCCATTCAAAGCCTTCGCAGCCATTTTCCTCGGCGATCATGCCAAAGGTTTCCGCCTGCTCGTGTGCGCCGGCTTCCGAGCCGTGAAATTCAACGAAGAGCGATGGCTGCTCCAACAGCTCCATCTTCTTGTAGGCGTTCACGGCGCGAATGGTCGTCGGATCAATCACCTCAATCCGCGCCATTGGCACGCCCATCTGAATTGTCTGGATCACCGTGTTCATTGCGCTTTCCATCGACGGGAAGGCGCAAGTCGCAGAAGTGATGCTTTCGGGCTGCCCCTGCAGGCGCACAGTGATCTCGGTGATGACACCCAGCGTGCCCTCGGACCCGATCATCAGCTTGGTCAGGTCATAGCCAGCCGAGGATTTCTTCGCTCGCGTCCCGGTGCGAATGATCCGCCCGTCGGCAAGAACAACCTCCAGCGCCAGCACGTTTTCGCGCATCGTGCCGTAACGCACCGCCGTCGTCCCTGACGCCCGCGTCGCTGTCATTCCACCGATGGAGGCGTTGGCCCCCGGATCAACGGGAAAGAACAGCCCCGTCGCCCGCAGGTCCTCGTTCAAAGCCTCCCGCGTGATCGCAGGCTGTACGACGGCGTCCATATCTTCCTGATGGATCGCCAGAACCTTGTTCATGTTCGCCATATCCAGCGTGACCCCGCCGCGGATCGGCTGGATGTGCCCTTCAAGCGAGGTGCCGACGCCGTAGGGGATGATCGGACAGCTCTCATCATTGCAGATCTTCATGATCTCGCTGACTTCAGCCGTGTCATTTGGAAAGGCCACTGCGTCAGGCGGCGTCGGCGTGTAATACGCTGCATCCTCACCATGGTGGTCGCGGATGCCTTTTGCGGTGGACAGACGGTCGCCGATCAGGGCGCTGATTCGGTCGATGGCGGCTTCGATGCTCATGTGATCCTCCCGAGGGGTTTTCACTGTATTAGCCTGACACGGCCTTTCTGAAAATGCCCTGCGTTGCCAGAAACCTCACGTCACGGCCCGGGCCTGATTGACCCGATGGATGTGAAAGGTAAGAAAACGGGTAAGGAGACCAAGAATATGAGAGACTACAGTCCATCGTGCCCAGAGCCGACCTTTCAGAAAGGTATGCTGCGCACCCATACCCAGACCGTTCTGCCGGATTGGATTGACTATAACGGTCATATGAACGTCGCCTTCTACACCAAGGCCTTCGACACTGCATTTGACGAAGTGCTTGAGGATTATTTTGGCATCGGAGTCACTTTCGTCGAACGCTCGTGTCTTGGTCCGATGTCGCTGCAGTCGAATTTCTTCTATCTAGAGGAACTGCTCGAAGGCGAAAAATTCTATGTGAACGCCTTCCTTGTTGATTGCGACGCAAAGCGGATGCATTTCTTTGGTGAGATTATCGCTGAAACTGATGGTCGTCGCGCCGCCGCGTTTGAAAGCCTGTCGATGTGCGTCGATCTTGAGGCCCGCAAATCGGCCGTCTATCCCGACTGGGCGCAGGCCCGGATGCAGGCGATGCGGGCGGCGCAGGCAGACATTCCAATGCCAAAGGAAGTGGGCCAGACCATCGGCATCCGTCGCAAGGGCTGATCAGCCCTGCTGTTTCGTTAACGGTGCGCAGCAGCTGACAATCGTGGGATCGTTCTGGCAGCAATCCTCGATCAGATATCCGATCAACCCGCCCATCGCGGCGAAATCCACGCGATAGATGATGCTGCGCGACGCCCGCGTCGCCGTGATCAGCCCTGCCTGACTAAGCGCATTCAGGTGAAATGACGCCCGGGATGAACTTGCGCCTGCCGCCTTGGCCACTTCACCCGCCGCAGCCCCTTCGCCGCCTTTTGTCACCAGATACCGCACCATACGCAGTCGCGTTTCCTGGCTGAGCGCAGAAAGTGCGGCCACCGCTTGATTTTCATTCATAATTCAATATCTCTTGAATTGTTGAGATAATAGAAGCGAAAAAGGTAGATCGAAATGACTGGATTGACGAGCGCTAATGAACTGACCTCCTACCTGAAAGGGCGCAACGCCTCAGACCAGGTGCTGTTTGAGGTCGAGGGTGATCAAGTGGGACGCGGTTATCATCTGACTGAACTTCGCGTCGCAAAGATCAATAGCATTGACTGTGGCGGGGTCGCGGATGCTTGGGACGAAGCTCAGGTGCAGGTGCTGGATGCGCCAGGCCAAGAGGCGATGAGCGCGGGGAAAATGACGGCCATTCTGCCCCGATCGGTGGCGGAAATTGACGGGCTGGCTGATGCCCCGCTGAACGTTGAGTTCAGCCCAGGCAATCAGGGCCTTGGTCGCTACCAGTTCGGCGCGCCCCGAGAGGCGGAAGGCTTTGTCACCATTCCGCTGATGCCGATGGGACCTGAATGCAAGGCGATGACCCGCGCCTTCGCGAAACCGGCCGCGCGGGAATGCTGCGCCCCGGCGAAGGCAGAGGCGCGTTGCTGCTGATCTGCAACTGGCGCACGACACCTGATCCGATTCTGGCTCGCTACCCTTGATCCGCCTCTGGCGGAATGACGGACTTCCTCCTAATAAGAAAGAAAGAGGGAGCCGTCGAAGGTGGCTAAGGGGTGAAGGACAAAAGAGAAGATCGCGGCGAACGCTATTGGCGTGTCTCGCTGAAGCGCGCCGCGCGAGAGACGCGCGGGCGTATCTGGTTCTGGGGCGTTGCGTTGATCGTCGGTATCGTCTCAGGCTACGCCGCCATCGGGTTCCGGCTGGCGATTGAGAAGTTGCAGACGCTGGTTTACGGCGCGGGGCCGGATGCGATCCATACCCTCGCCGCCGGACTTAACCCTTTCATTGTCTTTATCATTCCAGTCTGCGGGGGCCTCGCCGTAGGCTTGATCCTTTGGCGATTTACGCCCGACGCCAAAGCGCTTTCCGTCAGCGATGTGATCTCTGCTGGGACCTTGCGCGACGCGAGGGTCAACCGAAAGGCCGGGCTTGCCTCTGCTGCGGCCTCGCTGATCACGCTGTCTACCGGCGGGTCAACCGGGCGCGAAGGACCGGTCGTCCATCTCTCTGCGGTGATCGCGGGCTGGGTGGATGACAAGATCAACATCCATGGTGTCGCTGCGCGTGATATCCTTGGTTGCGCGGTCGCGGCCGCTGTGTCCGCTAGTTTCAATGCCCCCATCGCAGGCGCCTTGTTCGCGCTTGAAGTCGTTTTGCGTCACTACGCCTTGCATTCCTTCGGCCCGATCGTGCTTGCCTCTGTTGCAGGCGCCGTGATCAGCCGCATCCATCTGGGCGATTTCACTGAATTCTCTCTGCCGCCAAGCAGCCTGCAGTTCTTTGAGGAAATCCCCGCCTTCATGATTCTCGGCCTCGTCGCCGGGATCGTTGCGGTCATCCTGATGCGCGCGCTGTTCTTTGCCGAAGATATGGCCGACGCCTTGCAAAAACGCGCGGGAACGCCGGTCTGGCTGCGGCCCACCGTGGCTGGTGCCATTCTGGGCCTGATTGCGATCTGGTTTCCGCACATCATTGGCGTTGGGTACGAGACGACGACCGAGGCGCTGACAGGCAACTTGACCCTGACCGGGGCGATCCTTTTTGCCGTTGTGAAAGGCGCCGCTGTTTGTGTCAGCTACGCTGGCCGGATGGGCGGTGGGGTCTTTTCGCCCGCTTTGATGATGGGCGCGTTTACTGGCCTTGCATTCGGGCATATCGCGGTCGCCGTTTTCCCTGATGTGTCGGGGTCAGAGGGGTTGTATGCGCTGGCTGGCACCGGGGCTGTCGCCGCCGCTGTTCTTGGCGCACCCATCTCAACCACCCTGATCGTGTTTGAACTGACCGGCGACTATCAGGCGGCCATCGCAGTGATGATCTCGGTGTCTCTCGCGACCGTCCTTTCTCATCGATTTGTCTGGAAAAGTTTCTTCCTTAGCCAGCTGATGCGGGCAGGCGTGCGGCTGGCGCATGGGGCAGGGGCGTATTTGCCAGCCACCATCCGGGTGCGCGACTTTATGGAAATGACCGACAAACCCGTGCCGCTGCCAGAAGGCGCATCATCATTGGGATTGGATTCGTCACTTGCCGACGCCCTGCGCCGCTTTGATCAGGAAGAAGCTTTGCGCCTACCAGTCGTAGACTATTCGAACCCGCCACTTGTGGTGGCGGAGGCGAGCCATATCGCCGCCTTGAAGACATTCAACAAAGCGCTGATCGACAGCCAGAGGGAGCGTGAAGGATGAGCCGCGTAATCGTATACGGCGTGGGCGCTGTTGGTGGCGTCGTCGCCGCCAGCCTTGCCCGCGTAGGCCGCGAAGTGATCGGCATTGCGCGGGGCAGGCGTCTGGCCGCGATTCAGGAACGTGGCATCATGCTACGCACGCCCCATTTTTCTGAACATATCCCAGTTCCTTGTGTGGCTGATCCGTCCGAGATCGGCTTTCGCGAAGGCGATATGATGATGCTGGCGATGAAAACGCAGGACACACCCGCCGCACTGGATCGCTTGCGGGCGGCAGGCTGGACAGATGGGCCAATCTATTGCGCCCAAAACGGCGTAACGAACGAAGATCTTACGCTGCGCGTCTTTCCGAACGTGCACGGCATTCTCGTCATGTTGCCCTGCACGTTTTCTGACATGGATGAGGCCGTCACATTTTCCACCCCGCGCCATGGCGTCTTTGAAGTCGGCCGCTATCCTGGCGGCATTGATGACGACGATCGGCGCATGGCCGAAGCGTTGGAGGCTGGCAATATCGGCGGGTTTCCCGCCGAAGACGTCATGGCTGCGAAATACGGCAAGTTGATCATCAACCTCGTCAACATCATTCAGGCTGCCGTCGGCGTCGGCGCCATGAAGAACGCCGCCCCGATCCGCGAGATGGCGAACGTTGAGGCCAAGGCTGCGCTGGCCGCAGCCGGAATCACATGGCGTGATGTTGGCGGGTCAGACCCGCGTCGGGATGAACTGATGAAGCAGGTAGAGGTTCCGGGTGTCGTGACTGTTGGTGGCTCCACCAGTCAAAGCCTGGCGCGTGGCGCCGGATCGGTTGAAACGGATTACCTGAATGGTGAGATTTCGAGGCTAGGCAGGCTTCACGGCGTGCCGACACCGGTGAATGATTGCCTGAACCGGCTTGGCGACCAGCTGGCCAGGGGCGGGGCTGCACCCGGTTCGATGTCGGTTGAGGCTTTGAAAGGCCTTCTGCGTGAGACAGAGGCTGGGGTCTAAAGGTACCGGGCAGATTGAATGGCGCCAAAGCCGAAGGCAATCAGACTGGGCGCATACATTTTGACGCTACCTGTCGCCAAAAGGCGACTGCGATGGGCAGATTGGTGCAGACTTCAGCACTGCACACACTAGCGCCGGTACACCCTTCCAGAATGAATTGGATGGGCATGTACAAGTAAGTCTGAAGTCAAACTTGAACCAAGTTACCTTCGGGGCGAGCTCCCCTAATTTTGCAAAATGCTCATCGGCCCTTGTGTTGTAATATCGACAGCACGGCGTTTACCTCAATCAGACTGTTTTAGCGCTGAGTTGGCCGGGTGATTAGTTTTTGTAATCCATATCCTGCCGCTGCGACCGCGATCATCAGTTCGGTGATTTCATTGGTCCATCGGACATTCAGACCAATTTGGTCTGAAACTTCGAAGAGTTTTGGTAAAAGCCCAAAGGCTGTCAGGAAACAGATCGATGTGATCGAGGAATATAGCTGCGACGGGACTCGTAGGTCGCGCCAGTCATTGTGTGAATACAGTCGAGACAGTGGCCCCGGCGGTTGCTTTAACGAACCGATCACCGCCGCGATACAAAAGATGAGATAAAGATAGGCTGCCTTGCCGTGCAAACCCGGCATATTGTGAAAATTCAACTCATTCTGACGGTTGGGTCCTGTGATAAAGTCGGGTGGCGTGAAGCCAATAAAGTGCTGCCCGTAGGATATTTCCTCCAGCATCAACCAAAGTGCTGATAAGGCAACCAGCGTAAGCGTAACCGCCTGCATTGATTTTGGACCGACTTGCATCGCCCAGGTCGACGCCGTGCAGCCCGCAAAAATGGCGGCGATCAGAAAGCCTAAGAAGGTGCCAATTTCTACTGCGTTGAACTCTCGGTTTGTCGATATTCAAAGGACGGTCGCATCGCGAGTTGCAGGATGGAAAAGCAGCGCCAACCACGTTGTGATTACGACCCATGGCAAACATCCGAGAAACAGTTTTGAAGCTTGATTCATACGCATATCTCCCAATTGCAGCAGCGACGAAAAGCAGGTTTGGGGCCGTCACCACTTAAAGGAAGGCTCCGTCATCGTAGCTACGGGCAGATAAGACAAAGATTGAAGCGAACACATTGACACTGCAGCAACTTCGCCATCTTAGGCCAAATTTACCCCATAAGTGATACTGGAAGCCCGCTTTAGATTGCCCGGCAGGCAACCTCCAACCATGCCCGATCTTCGCCTTCCACATCTGGACTGATCTCATCCAGCACCCGGGCATGATAGGCGTTAAGCCAGTCAATCTCTTCAGCTGTCATCAGCGCTTTGTCGATAAGTCGAACGTCGATCGGCGCCAGCGTCAGGGTCTCAAACCCCATCATCGGCAGCGTGCCGTCTTCGACGATTTCTGGTTCAGTGACCGTGATCAGGTTCTCAATCCGAATGCCAAAAGCGCCTTCCAGATAATACCCCGGCTCATTCGACAGGATCATCCCTGGCGCCAGCGGAGTAACCCCGACTTTAGCGATCCGCGCAGGCCCTTCGTGGACGCATAGATAACTGCCAACCCCATGCCCCGTGCCATGTGCATAATCCAACCCTGCTTTCCACAGCGCCGCACGGGCCAGCACGTCGATATCGCGTCCCGCCGTGCCTTTAGGAAAGCGGATCATCGACAGATTGATCATGCCTTTCAGGACCAGCGTGAAGGCGCGAACGGCGTCAGGCGCAGGCGTGCCGGTCGACATGGTTCGCGTGATGTCTGTCGTTCCGTCCCGGTACTGCCCACCACTGTCGATCAGCATCAGCTCACCAGCGTTCAATGTCCGATTGCTGTCCTTTGAAACGCGATAGTGGGGCAGGGCGGCGTTTGGCCCGCTGCCAGATATCGTATCGAACGAGATATCCAACAGTTGGTTGGTCGCCCGACGTTCGCTTTCCAAACGCCGGGCGATGTCGATTTCGGTCAACTCTCCCTTCGGCGCTTCATCATCGAGCCACCGCAGTAACCGCACCATGGCGGGCGCATCGCGGCGGTGGGCGTTGCGGGCGCCCTGAATCTCTACCTCGTTCTTGCAGGCCTTGGGCATGATGCACGGGTCCTGCCGCCAGACGATCTGACCGCCTGCCTCCTCAACCGCATGGGCGACAGCCATCGGACAACTGGCCGGGTCCAGCGCGATGCGCTGGTCACCCGTTTGCGCCAACACATCCAAAAGCGTTGCTTTTGGCAGGATCGATACATCGCGGCCAAGATGGTCCTTCAACGCCTGATCAACCTGTTCCTCTTCGGCAAACAGCGTCGCTGCGCCATTCGCCCGCAGTATCGCGAAGACCAGTGGCACCGGATTGCGCGGAATATCGCCGCCACGAATGTTCAATAGCCATGCGATGCTGTCAGGCAAAGTCAGCACAGTCGCGTCGATGTCGGCGTCTTTCAGGCCGTTGCCCAGGCGTCCCCGTTTCGCGATATGGCTTTCGCCAGCGAATGCATCATCATGCGTGCGAATGGCGGCGCGCGGCGCAGCGGGCTGATCGTCCCAGATCTGATCTATCAGATTTTCACCCCAGGCCACCAGTTCGCCTGAGGGTTGCATCAGCGCCTTGGTGAAACGCTCAACTTCCGCCTGAGGGTGCAGCCAGGGGTCGTACGCAATCTTCCCGCCTTGCGGCGCGTTTGCTAACAACCAGCCCGAGGGCGGTTCATCGATCAGACTATTGATCTCAAACGCATCGCCATCGACCTGCGCCGCCGCCTGAAGCGTATAGCGCCCATCAACGAACACAGCGGCTTTGCCCGCCAGTGCAACCGCAAACCCGGCAGAGCCTGTGAAGCCTGTCAGCCAGGCCAGGCGCTCGTCGCGTGGCGGTACGTATTCGCCCTGATGCGCGTCCGCACGCGGGATGAGCCAACCATCGACGCCAGCCGCCTGCATGGCGCTGCGAAGCTTCGCCAGCCGGTCTTTGCCATTGGCGCCGCCGCCTGGGGTGTCAAAACTCTGAAACACGAAAAACGTTCCTTCCTGATGCGATTGAACATAGTGGCGTCATAGGTGTGTCGCCGTTTCCATCTGGCTTACTTTGCAGCGACTGCGTCGCGGTTTTCGACGCCGATCAGCAAACGTATGATCTTTCTATCATCTGATGTCAGAACCATCCTCTCTGACAGCCTGCCGCGGCGATAGCCGAAGAATTCTCGTGGGCCGCGCCAGATAACTGTCGGCGCCGACCTGAGCCGAAGTTCGGCGTCGCCGCCCTTCAAACCAAGAACGGCGACAGCGCCACTGGCGTTCCGCAATACCACCGATTCGCCGCCATTTGGGGCCGGTTCCGATTCGGCGATCAGCCGTTCAGCTTCACCTGTCCCGCTTCGAATCATAAAGGCGGACACTCCCGGCGCAAAAACGAAGTCGCGTCTCGATGCCACCAGTGCGTTATCCACAGCCATCACCCGACAACCACAGGACGTGTTTGCGCCACGTGCAGAAAGTTGCCCAAGGCATTGATTAAGCGCATCTTCCATCGCGCCGATGGCGGTCTCAGCGCCAGCGGATGAGGTCGCTGCAGCGGGGCAAATTTCCGCTGGGGCGCCACGGGCGAGCGCGCGCGGTGATTTCAGGTTCAGAAACGCCGCCCCTTCGGGAGACCGCCTTAAGTAAGGTATTGCTGATATCTCTAAGAACCGCAGGCCGCGCGCTTCGGGCAGGCGTCCGCCAAGATAGCGGGCCGCCAAGTTCGTCGCTGCGGCGGTGTCGCCTGGACTGCGCGAGATTATTGTGGGGGCACCAGGGGCGCTGGCCATTCGGTTCAGGTCAACAACTGATGGCCCCGACAGGCGTGGATCTGGCGCTGTTTTCGGCGCACAAGCCATCACGGTGCCGACCAGGAAAATGGTGCTGACGACTTGTATAATACGACTCATGCGATTCAGTACCTCTTGACGCGCGGCTGTCCAAGAAAGACACTATGTCCAAGTTGTAGACTTTGCATGGCGAAAGTCTCGTTGTAGAGACATACCCCAATAGCTCAGGGGACTGGTAGTGGAGTGGCGATTTTGAGTGGGGCAAGCTCAGTAGCGACAGAGATCCTGAAGGGCTGCGTTAAGTGGTACGATGGCGTAAAGGGGTATGGTTTCGTAGCTGTCGATGACGGTGGAGGCGATGTGTTGTTGCACGCCAACTGCCTGAGACGTTCGAATGTCAGCGAAGCGCCCGAAGGCGCAAGCATCACCTTGGAAGCAGTTGAAGGCGAACGTGGCCGTCAGGCCGTCGCCATCCTTGAGATGGGCGACGATCCGGCGATAACGGCTGATCCTTTGCCAACTCAGGTTGCTGAAGTAACGCAGGACGCATCTGATTGGATGCCGGCCCGCATCAAATGGTTCGACCGGGCGAAAGGCTTTGGCTTTTTGAACATCTTCGGCGACAAAGCGGATGTATTTGTCCATATGGAGACGCTTCGCCTGGCGGGGATCACCGATTTGGACGCAGGTGAGGCATTGGCGACAAAGATTGTCGCCGGGCCGCGCGGAAAGATGTCGTCCGAGGTATGCCAATGGGAAAGCGTCGAAACGGAGCAACCCTCGGCCTGACCGCCCTGCTGGTGGCAGGGCAGGCGATTGCCTGCACTGACGAACAAATCGACATCCGCACAGGTGCGGGTGTCAGCACGTACTCAATCGAAATTGCTGATGATGCGGCTGAGCGGGCGCAGGGATTGATGTTCCGCGAGACGATGCCACGCGATCATGGCATGTATTTTGTATATCCGACGGGGCGGCCCGTCGCCTTCTGGATGAAAAACACCCCCCTGCCGCTGGATATCATCTACATCAATGAACGGGGCATCGTCTGTTCCATCGCGGCTGACACAACGCCCTATTCGGAAGAGGCGTTGCCATCTGGCTGCGCGGCCCAAACAGTACTTGAACTGAACGGGGGTGAGGCGAAAGCGGCAGGCATTCGCGTCGGCGCGCCCGTGCGCCATCCCGCTGTCGCCAGGCCAGCATGGAAATGTGAATGAGCGATCAGCCCCGATGACTGAAAGAGGCGGCGAAGCCATCGCCGAATACGTCCGCGCCATGGCCCGCGGCCCGTCGCGGGGCAGGGGGCTGACGCAGGATGAGGCCCGCGATGCGCTAACCCAGATCATGGCGGGGAATGCAGCGGCAGAGGCCGTCGGCGCCCTTTTCATGCTGATGCGTTATCGGGGCGAGGATGCAGCCGAAATCGCCGGGTTTGTTGAAGTGATGCGAGCGCGCTTGCCAGAGTGGCGAAGTCTGCAACCTGCCATCGACTGGCCTTCATACGCCGCAGGCCGCACGCGCGGCGCGCCTTTGTTTCTGTTGGCTGCAAAGCTGGTTGCGGGGACGGGCCGCAGCGTCGCGATCCATGGCTGGAACTCTCACCTCACCCACCCTGCATCCGCCATCAAAGGGGCGGAAGCGCTGAGCATTCCTTTCGCCGCTACGCCTGATGAGGCGAAGGCGGCGCTGGATGCAGAGGGGATCACATATATCCCTCTCGGCGATCTGGATGCAGAGGCGCTGCGACTTCTTCAGTTGCGCACGGTCCTTGGCCTCCGCTCTCCCCTCAACACCGCCCTTCGCGCGCTGAACCCGACCGGCGCGCCGGTCTCAGTCCAGGGTGTCTTCCACCCGACCTACCGCGCGCTGCAGTCCGATTCCGCGCAACTGCTGGGTCAACATGCTATAGGGGTCGTCAAAGGCGGCGGTGGGGAGTTTGAGCGCCATCCAGGCAAGGCGATTGAGCTATACGGCTACAACGCCGCCGGCCCGTTCGACCTGAAAATGCCCGCGCTGGAAGGCGCGGCCGCCAAGCGCATGAAATCCGATGACGAAGCGCCCAGCATCGACGCAATGATGCGCCTCTGGGACGGCTCAGCGCGGGATGACTTCGCCACAGCCATCGTCATCGCCACCACCGGCGCTGCGCTGTTCGTCGCGGGCGCTGAAACCGACATCGCGCGCGCGGACCAGATGGCCGAAGCGCTGTGGGAGGATCGCCAGACATGACCACATTGATTTTCGTCGCATTGGAAGATGAGCTTCCCGCCCAAATGGTCGCCCCGCATCGCGTCATTTACACTGGCGTCGGCAAGGTGAACGCGGCCCTCACGGCGGCGGAGGCGTTGGCTAAGCATAACCCGACCCTCGCCATCAACTACGGCTCAGCTGGGGCTGTGAACACAATGCTCACCGGCTTGATCGAGTGCGGCCGCGCCGTCCAGCGCGACATGGACCTTCGGCCCTTGGGCACGCCGCTCGGAGAAACCTACGGCGACGCCCCGCCCCATGATGAACGCTGGGGAGACGGCCCGACTGTTGGCACAGGCGACAGCTTCGCGGCGGAGACGCCGGAACTGGCCTGCGATCTGGTGGACATGGAGGCGTTCGCATTGGCTAGGGCGTGCCGCCGCGCCGGGGTGCCGTTTCAGTGTCTGAAGTTTGTGTCAGATAACGCCGATGGCGGCTTGGCTGACGACTGAGAGGCGAACAAGGCGCAGGGGGGTGAGTTGTTTGCGGGCTGGTTGGAAGCGAGTTAGGGTAGGTCTCTTATGCTTCTAATAAATGAGTGATATTTAGATTGAGACGGATTTTTAATTGGCTGGGTTTTGTTGGTCATTGGTGGGATCTTCTCACTGAAAGATGGATCTCTATGCTCAGTGGATTAGCCGTAGTTTTGTCGTTGGTTTACTTTATTTTGGCTTTATTGATTCAAATCGACATCAACTGCAGGTCATTCGAATTAGATTTTGAAGATCTAGAAGTCTACGCTTTCTCGGAAGACATAAACAAAGATAGTTTTTCGGAGGACTGGGTTGGAAAGCCGTTAGTGGGGCGAAAGCGATTCGAAGGCTATCTTTAAGAAACGGTAAAAGAAGACATCAATGGTGCCGACGTCTTTCACTATGCTCTAAATTTTGGTGGATGGGGGCCAGAAATCGCACATATGCAATCTTTGATGATGTGTAGAGAAGAAAACTTATCAGGCAAAGAATTTCAGATTCGGACTGCGTTCTTGCAGAACTTCGAAGCTAGTAAAGTAGTGCAGTTTACCGGGATAATTGAAGAGATAAGACGTGATGGGCTTGTTTTATCGAATTGCCATTTAAGTGAGAATTGATCTCGATCGTGATTTGGTTGTGTTTTAGCCCTCTGCGCGCGGGGCTGGCGGTTAAAGAAGCATTCACTGTTTCACCCTCTCCGCGACACAAAGAACAACCCCGTCGCCCCGCACAACACGCACACCGACGCCAGCGGCAGCATGACCGGCCCGAACGCCTCATAGACCGCTCCGCCGCCAAACGCGCCCAGCCCCTGACCTCCGAAAAACGCAGAAGCGTTCAGGGCCAGCGCCAGTTGCGCCCTCTCTCCGGCCGTTTCCATAAGTCTGGCCTGTAGAGGCGCGAGGCACATCGACCAACCAACGCCAAAGCAGATGAAGGCAGGGTAGGACAGCAGGTAGACATGCGGCGTGGCGTAGAGGATCAGGAAGCAGAGGGCCGTAAAGGCCAGACCGCTCAGTATCGTCCCCTCACGCCCCAGCGCCGTAACGATGAAGGACGATGCGGCGTTCCCGCCGACAGATGCGATGCCGCCCAGCAGCAATGCGAATGTCAGGGCGGATCGGGGCGCCTCACCCACCTCAACGAACCAGAACGCCATCATCGAATAGGTGATGAACCCGCCGCAGATCAGCAGCAGCGTAGTCATAATGGTCAGGCCGGTCGCCCGGCTGGACAGAACCGATAGCATTGCGCCCAGCGACGCCCGCGTCCCACGCACGCCCCCGGGCACGCCCAGAACCACGCCCAATGCCGCTGTGAACGCCGCGCTGCCCGCGACAAACCATGCCGCGCGCCAGCCCAACGCCTCCGCCACTGCTGACGATATAGGCAGGGCGATGACCAGTGACGCCGTCAAGCCGCCGAACACGACAGACATCGCGGCGGGGCGCTGTTCAGGCGTTACCACAGACGCCGCAATGACCGACGCAGTCGGCATCACAGACGCAGCCCCCAACGCCATCACGACACGCGCCGCCATCGCCTGTTCCCAGCCTTGCGCAAATCCCAGCGCTATGGCGCCAAACCCCAGCATGGTGAGAGACGCGAACAGCATCGCGCGACGGTCCCAGTGCCCGATGATCGCCTGCGCAAGCGGCGCCCCGATGGCCAGTGAAAACGAAAACGCCCAAATCAGCGCCGCAATATCGTCAGTGGAAACGTTGAGGCCGCTTCGCATCTCAACCTGTACGGCAATGATGGCGAGTGAGCCCCAGCTGGCGCAGAATTGGCAAAAGCCAAGTAGGATCAATATCGGCCAGGCGCGTCCCATATCAGACCCCTCTGTCTTCGTTGATGAGCATGACGCCTATGAGCGCCTCTCGTCGCGGCGGGTCAATCTAAACGTCAGACGCCGTTGCGTCGCTTGCCACCGGTCCAGGCGCCAACGCATAGTTGCGGCATCGATAAGGATGACCCCATGACGCTTTCCCCGGACAATCAGCATCAGCTAGAATCCGCCAGTAAATCTAAGCTGGTCAGATGGATATTCCTTGCCGTTGGGCTTGTCTACACCGGCATGGGAGTGTCGTTTCTTTATACCTCATATTCTTTCCAACAGACCGCCCTTACGACAACGGCGGAAGTGCTGTCTGTTGAGCGGATCAAAACGCGCAAACGTGACAATGACGGCAACTGGAAAACGACCATCAGCTATAAGCCGACACTACGCTATGAGGATCAGTTCGGGGCAAGGCATGTGGGTGCGCCAAACCTCCGCTCCAGCAGTTACAATTTCCCGGTTGGGTCTGAAGTCGAAGTTTCGTTCAACCCCGACGATCCTTCCGATATGCGGGTCAATGATTTCGTGTCGACCTGGGGCTTTGGCGCCATATTCACATTGTTTGGCGTGATCTTCGTGGCCATTGGCTGGTTCGCGACCCGGGGTCGTAAGCTGAAGCACAAGCCAAAGGCAGCATCAGTAAACAGGATGAGGTGAAAGGCGCCCTCAACCTTAACAAACCAATAGACGGGAGGGTGGAAAATGCTGAATGGCGTGTGTGTTGGAACCAATGACCTGAAAGCGGCAGGCGCATTCTATGACGACGTCCTCGCGACCATTGGCATGGCGCGCCTTGCGGAAGATGAAGTGGAGATTGGCTATGGCCCGCCCGGCGGCGCGGCGTCATTCTGGGTGCTGACGCCTTTCAACAAGGGCCCTGCGACTGTCGGCAATGGCGTACAGGTCATGTTCGCTGCGCCCTCACAAGACGGCGTGCACGCCTTTTATAAAGCCGCATTGGCGGCGGGGGGCGCCGACGAAGGCCGGCCCGGCCCACGTTCCTACAGCGCCGGGTATTATGGCGCCTATTGTCGGGACCTGGATGGGAACAAATTGCATGTGTCGTACGTGTCGGTCTGACAGTTCGCATCACTGTCTAACATGTCGTTCCGAGAACAGTTCGGTATGGCGTGCGGGGTAAATCAGTGATTGTCATTTGACCTTTTTTGAGGTGTCATTCAGACATCAGGTAAAGATGTTTTCCACACGAGAGCGGATTGCAAAAAGGTATTTTCAATGAGTGTATTCGAGCCGGTGATTTCTCTTGGCGATCTAGATGGCTCCAACGGCTTTCGCATCGATGGCGCAGTCAAGCTCGATCGATCGGGCAACTCCGTTTCTTCTGCCGGTGACATAAACGGAGATGGCTTTGCTGATCTTATCATTGGAGAGCGCAGGCCCTATTCTAGTGGGGAGGAATATCGCGGCTCAAGCTACGTCGTGTTCGGTTCCGCGACGCCGTCCTCGGCAAACCTTTCCCTTGAAAACCTGAATGGCGCCAACGGTTTTCGGATTGATGGCTCATGGCTTTACGATTTTAGCGACGCAAATGTTTCCTTTGCTGGGGACATCAATGGCGATGGCATTGATGAATTCATTATCGGAGCGAGAAGAGCAGGCTTTTCCGATGCGCTCTACGCAGGGGCCAGTTACGTCATTTTTGGCTCGCAATCCCGGTTTGCAGCCGATTTGTCCGTTGACGGCTTTGATGGAACCAACGGTTTCAGACTTGCTGGAGAGGCGGGCGACGACAATAGCGGCAACATCGTTTCTTCTGCGGGGGATGTTAATGGCGACGGAATTGCTGATCTGCTGATTGGCGCCTATCGCGCTGATGTGGACGGCGAACGAAATGCAGGCTCAAGCTATGTTGTGTTCGGTTCCAAAGATCCGTTTTCCGCTGATCTGCCACTAAGTACACTAAACGGCGTAAACGGCTTTCGCATCGATGGTGTTGAAGGTGGCGACTGTCCGTCGTCGAATAAAGTGGGGCATCAGAGCGTTTTGAGCATTGGAGGCTCTGGCTCGTTTGTATGCTTGATTATGCTGCTTGTTTTTGATGTTGCAAGCGTCGCTGTCGGATTGTCAGTTTTTTGATTTTCTCCCTTT
>CALKOT010000006.1 GCA_938092015.1 uncultured Paracoccaceae bacterium | reverse complement strand
CTGGTTCTGGGGCGTTTGTAGATTGCTTCTAGTCCCATCCGCGCCATCAGCCGCCTGACGCGATGGCGACCCACAACGATGTCCTCCCGGCGCAGATAGGCCGCAATCTGGCGTGATCCAAAGAACGGATATTTCGTGAACTCCCAATCGATCCCTTTCATCAGCTCCAGTGTCGCCACGTCGATCCTAGTCGGCGTGTAGTAGAATGCTGACCGGCTCAGCAGCCCAGTACTAAGGCCCGCGACCGCCCGAGGGGGACGCTTTGCTACCGCTCTGTTTGGCAGTTTACGGTTCCAGGTCTCCCGAAAAAGTAACGAGTTGATACGCCAAAATGCGTCCGCTTGGGGGCGGGCGGACGCGGGCCGTGCTGGTCGCACGTCCTGTAGGCGCCTTTTGGCGACATCCACTAAGGCACTGAAGCTTCGGACAAGTGTGAAACCCCTAAATTCAAAAGGTTAACAGAATCACGGCTTCCAATGATATCAACGAGATAGCTAAGGTTTCACGTGTGAAACCCTATCAAGTTTCACACCACCCTGACCGGAAACCGAGTGTAACCCCGGAACCGGGCCAGCCCCAAAACCTCTCGCTCACCATTCGCCGCCAGCTTGGGAAACCGGCTCACCAACCGCCCCAGCGCCAGCCGCCCTTCGATCCGAGCCAACGTCGCCCCAAGGCAAACGTGGATGCCAGTGATGAAGGCGATATGGCGGTTCTTTTGCCGCGTGATATCCACCCGATCCGGGTAGTCAAACACCGCCGGATCGCGGTTCGCACCGCCGATGGAGGTGTGGATGAACGTGCCTTTCGCCAGCACCTCTCCGCCCGGCAGTTCGATGTCTTCACCCGCCAGCCGGTTGCCGATTTGAAGAGGAGACTGGACCCGCAAAAACTCCTCCACCGCCGTATTGATCAGGCCGGTTTCACTGCGTAACAACCGGTGCTGGTCGGGATTATCCAGAAGGATGCCAACCGAGTTCCCCACCATGCTGGTTGTCGTCTCGTGACCCGCATTCAGCAGGAAAATGCAGTTCTGGATCAGCTCTTCCTGGGTCAGGGTCCGGCCGTCATGCTCCCCAAAGATCAGGCTATCCAGCACCTCCCCCTGCCCTGCATCGTCGGGGTTGGCGCGGCGGTGGTTGATCAGATCGTTCAGGATCTCAGAGAACTCCGTCACGGCCGCATTCCCCACTGTCAATCGATCAACGGGCACCACAGGGTCCAGCGCGCCAAGGATGGCGAGCGAAAAGCCCCGCAGCTTTGACCGATACTCCTCAGGGATCCCCAGCATGAAAGAGATGATCTCGGTCGGCAGCACCTTGGCGAAGTCGTCGATCAGATCAAGCTCGCCCAAGTCCTCAACATCATCCAGCAGGCGATCGACGATCTCAGCGATCAGAGGCTCCATCTCCGCCAGTTTTCGGGGCGTGAAGGCAGAGGATATCAGCCGCCGCACCGCTGTGTGATAGGGCGGATCGTTGAAGATCAGGCTGGTCGTGTGATGGGTGTGGAGGGGGCATTTCCCGAACTTCTTACCGTATTCATCCGTCTTGTCCGACAGCATGTCGCGGCTTTGATAGACCTTCAGACAGTCCGCGTGTCGGGTGAGATAGACCGAGCCATCGGCGTTGTAATGCACCGGGCTTTCACGGCGTAACCGGTAGAGGGTCGGGAACGGGTTGTCGATGAAGTCATGATCGATGGCGTTCAGGTCGAAATCGGCGATATCGTCCAGCATTAATTCCCCTCAGCCTCCACTATTCGCAGAAAGATCAGTGTCTTCCCAAGCGCGCCCTTGTCTTTGACCGACAGGGATATCCTGGCGCCCTGCACATTGAAATGTCGCACATCGTAGCTGTCGGGATGGTTCACCGTCACGTCGGCGATCGTTGGCACAGCGGCGAAACAGGCGGAAAGCTCCGTTTCCAACTGCTCCGCTCGTATCAAGGCCGTTTCACTGCGAAACGGATGTTCGGAATAGCAAAACAACGCCTCACCAGTAGTCTGCTGCGCTGTCTGGCAAATCGCTGTATCAGGAGCAAACAAGCTGGCGGCAGCCGCAGCGTCGCGTTTCAGCAGGCCTGTGCAATCGGCCAACGCTGGGCTTGCGGCAAGGATTGCGGAGAGGACGGCGAAGGTTCGGATCATTTCGCCACTTCACTGCGAAACGGCGCGAAAGGAAAGCGCAATTCCCCCTACCCTCGCGTCCCGACCCCGGCTATACCCCGCCACATGCTGGACCAGACTAACCAACCGCCCCTGCCGCCCGAAATTGCCCGCCGCCGGACGTTCGCGATCATCTCGCATCCCGACGCAGGCAAGACGACACTGACCGAGAAGCTGCTGCTTCATGGTGGCGCCATCAACATGGCCGGTCAGGTGAGGGCGAAAGGTGAGGCGCGGCGGACGCGGTCTGACTTCATGAAGATGGAGCAGGAACGCGGGATTTCGGTCTCCGCTTCCGCCATGTCATTTGAGTTCGACAGGTTCTGGCTGAACCTCGTCGACACACCAGGTCACAGCGACTTTTCCGAGGACACCTACCGGACGCTGACAGCCGTCGACGCCGCTGTCATGGTCATCGACGGCGCGAAAGGGGTGGAGAGCCAGACAAGGAAGCTGTTTGAGGTCTGTCGCCTGCGCGACATGCCAATCCTGACATTCTGCAACAAGATGGACCGCGAAAGCCGCGATCCTTTTGAGATCATCGACGAGATTCAGGAAAATCTGGCGTTGGACGTCGCACCGGCGTCATGGCCCATTGGAATGGGGCGCGACTTCGTTGGCGCCTATGACCTGGCCAATGACCGGCTTGAGCTGATGGATCGGGCTGAGCGGAACGTTAAAGGGGAATCGATCCAGATCAGCGGCCTTGAAGACCCTAAGCTGGCTGACCATGTTCCGGCAAATTTGCTGGAGCAGTTCCGGGAAGAGATTGAAATGGCGCGAGAACTGCTGCCAACCTTCGATCATCAAGCGTTTCTCGATGGAACGATGTCGCCGATCTGGTTTGGCTCGGCCATCAATTCGTTCGGGGTAAAGGAACTGCTGCAGGGGTTGGGAAACTACGCCCCAGCCCCGCAGCCTCGGATGGCTGGGTCTCGGCAAGTTTCGGCTGACGAGAAAAAAGTGTCAGGCTTTGTTTTCAAAGTGCAGGCTAATATGGACCCCAAGCACCGTGATCGCGTCGCTTTCGTCAGGCTCTGTTCTGGGCATTTCAAGCGCGGTGCAAAGCTGAAACATGTTCGTTCCGGCAAGCAAATGGCGATTTCGAACCCGGTTCTCTTCCTGGCGAATGACCGCGAGATCGCTGATGACGCCTGGGCCGGAGATATCATCGGCGTTCCGAACCATGGGCAGCTGAGGATCGGGGATGCGCTTACGGAAGGTGAGGATCTGCGTTTCACAGGGATACCTTCATTTGCGCCAGAACTGCTGCAATCCGTTCGCGCCGCCGACCCGATGAAAGCAAAACACCTGGATAAAGCGCTCACCCAGTTTGCTGAGGAAGGCGCCGCCAAGCTGTTCAAACCCGAGATCGGCTCTGGCTGGGTGATGGGCGTGGTTGGCGCGTTGCAGTTCGAGGTGCTCGCGAGCCGGATTGAAGCCGAATATGATCTACCTGTAAGATTTGAGCCAACACAATATACGTCAGCCCGTTGGATTACAGGCAGCAACGAACTCGTTGAAGCTTTCATCAAAGATCACCGCGGACAGATGGCGCGCGATCATGACGGCGACCCAGTTTTCATGACCCGCATTCGATTCGACATTGATCGAGCTGAAAGGGATTATCCAGAGGTGAAACTGTTGTCGGTCAAGGAAATTGAGCTCTAACATGACGTCCACGTCGGACAACTTGGTCTCGCTTCGACACCCAATTAACTTCGCGTCAGCGAATAGTACGTTTTGGCCGGAGATTGCTGAAGGGCGAACGCTGGACCTGACCGAATCTGACCTTGCTGAAAGGCCCATCGGTTCCTTCGAAGCCTGGATTCAATACACCGTCTTTCACTTCGCCAAAGCAGGCGTACCATTCACTGTTTCCAAGAACCCCATAGTAGGGACGATCAACTTTGTTGACACGCGTTCTTATGGCATCCGCAATTACAATCCGCTTGCCTTCACCGCCGCTCTTCGCGGCGACACTCAGCATTCCAAAATTGCGCACTACAGCCTTGAGCAGAACCTAACCCGTGCGGCGAAACCGAACGCAGGTTTCGCAAAAATTTGGCCCCAACCAGGATTGCCCCCCGCGATCCTGCACGTGGGGACATGATCCGCGTGATTGGCTATCGGGGCGTACCGAAAAATCTGGAGGAGAACTTTCGTTCACCCGCCTTTTGCGATGCGCTACGCGAACGAGGAATTGAATTAAGCTGGAACGTGAACGACCACAAAGGGGCTTATCCATTCTACTCTGACTATTCCGAAGTTGATCTCACGCTGAGCATTCGAAACATGACGCTGACGAACGCTGCAGGAAAACCCGCAAGCAAATTGGTAAATTCCTGGATCGCCGGTGCACCCGCCTTACTGGGACCGGAACCTGCCTTTTTTGAATTGCAAGAAGACGAACTCGATTTTCTGGTCGTCCGCAAACCTGAGGACGCGTTGAACGCCGTAGATCACCTGCTGGCCAATCCCGGCATCTACCGCCAGATGCGCGAACGCTGCCAAGATCGCGCTTTCGCCCATACAGCGCCAAGCGTTGTCGCTAAATGGGTCGCTCAGATAAACAGTAACCTTGGCGCCTACTATGAAAAATGGCTTCAAAAAAGCGCTATCGTCACGGTGTAGCGCATGGGCAGCGAATGCTGGACTGATCTACTGGGTTTGTGACCCGCGGCTAGCAGCGCCTGATTGCCTAGATTCGCACAAACAATAGCGCACATTGACTTTTCAGCCTTTGAGGTTATTTTCCGCTGCACAAAATGAGGTGCCGCCGATACGGGCGCGCCGGGCCGCTTTGGACAATGCGGCAGTACTGAAGCCGCACTTATCCAAAAGCGGAGATCCATGACTAAATTCATCGACCTGAACCTTGATCCCAAGGTCCTCGACGCCATCATCGAAGCTGGCTACGACACCCCTACCCCCATTCAGGAACAGGCCATCCCGCACGCGTTGATGGCCAAAGATGTTCTGGGAATTGCGCAGACAGGCACTGGCAAAACCGCGGCCTTCACCCTGCCAATGATCTCTATCCTCGCACAAGGCCGCGCGCGGGCGCGCATGCCGCGTTCATTGGTTCTTTGCCCAACACGGGAACTGGCCGCGCAGGTTGCTGAGAACTTTGAGATTTATGGCAAGTATCACAAACTGACTATGGCTCTGTTGATTGGCGGCGTCAGCTTTAAGGATCAGGACAAGCTGATCGACCGGGGCGTAGATGTCTTGATCGCAACGCCGGGTCGCCTGATCGACCATTTCGAACGCGGCAAGCTGATGCTTACCGGCATTGAGATCATGGTGGTGGATGAGGCTGACCGGATGCTTGACATGGGCTTCATCCCCGATATTGAGCGTATCTTCAAACTGACGCCTTTCACGCGCCAGACACTGTTCTTCTCCGCCACAATGCCGCCAGAGATTACGCGCCTGACACAGGAATTCCTGCACAACCCGACACGGGTTGAGGTGGCGCGCCAATCAACGGCCTCTGACACAATCACGCAAAAGGTCGTGTCCTGGAAAGCAGCGTCGAAAGAGGGATCAGACAAAGAAAAGCGCGATGTCTTGCGTGGTCTGATCGATGCAGAAGCGGCGGCTGAAAAGCTGACCAACGCCATCATCTTCTGCAACCGTAAATCCAACGTCGACATCGTGGCCAAAAGCTTAACCAAACACGGCTATAATGCCGCCGCCATCCACGGCGATCTGGACCAAAAGGTTAGGATGCGCACACTGGATGGGTTCAGATCGGGCGACATAAAAATCCTCTGCGCATCTGACGTTGCGGCCCGTGGCCTCGATATTCCAAATGTCAGCCACGTCATCAACTTTGATGTGCCGATCCATTCTGAGGATTATGTGCACCGCATCGGTCGGACTGGCCGCGCAGGGCGCACGGGCGATAGTCTGACGCTGTGCCTGCCTTACGAGGAAAAATACCTCGAAAAGATTGAAGAGCTGATTGAGACCAAGATCGAACGGATCGATCCGCCGGAAGGCGCTATTCGCGAACAGCGCGCCCGCCGTCCGCGCCGCGATGATGAAAATTCTGACAAGCCTCGTCGCAACTCACGCCGTCGGAACGAAAAACCTGCTGAAACGCAGGAAACAGCACCTACGGCTGAAGTCGTGGAAGCCGCGCCGACGCCGAAGGCAGAGGTTCAAGCGCAGCCACAACCGCAGCCGCAGTCCAAACCTCAACCTGAAGCGCCTCGGCAACAGAACAATTCAAATGAAAACCGCAATCGTGGACGTGGTGGCCGTGGACGTCGCCGTGACGACCTGGGCCCGCCAGTTCTTGGTCTGGGTGACCATGTACCGGCCTTCCTGAACATCCCGCTGCCAGAGCTGAAGGCGCCTAAAAGGAAATCTGCGGATGTCGAAGAAGCAGTTGATGGATCGGATGACGAAGCGGCTTAACGCTTAGCTAGTAGGTTAAAAGGGGCGCACTGATCAAAACCAGCGCGCCCCTTTCTTTTCGGGGACGATGAATGGCGCCGCGATGGCCTTGCCGTCGTCCACGCTAGGCCACGCACATCCGAAGGAGGCAGGCCAGGTGCTTCCACCGCGCAGTTAAACGGGCCGATAGCATCATGCCAATCAATAGCTTGGAGCATCGTTGTGCGCCTATCGAAGTGGGAGGATGGGCGCAGTAACAGCACTGTTTAGCGAAGGTTCTATTTGGGCCCGAACGGACCCGACTATTCAGCTTCAAGTCGCGTTATATGAGCCGTCACGACAGGCTTCTTGCCCCACGTCTCTGAGCAGACCTTTCGCGCTACTCGGCGAACAAGATCCTCCAAAGCATCATCATTCCGCTTTTCACGCTTGGAAGCGGATGTAATCGCAGCGTCCAGCCTAAGGGAAATCAGCTCATCCAGTGGCGCGTCGCCGCCTACGTCATTTGGCGCACCCTCGCATGTAACCTGCGGGTCAGCGAACAGATCACCAACCTCATCAATGCAGACCGATACCAGAACATGCCCACCCCGCGCCATTTTCAAACGGGCGCGGATCACACCGTCCGTAGCGCCAACCAAAGTTTCACCATCAAGATAAGTGCGCCCGGTTTCCGCATGGCCAGCGATGTACGCGGTTGTCAGATCAACCATGGTTCCGTTGGGTGCAAGCACGGCGTTTGGCGCGCCCCATTCAGTGGCGCGTCTAACATGTTCGAGCAGATGGCGGTGCTCTCCATGAAGGGGAACAACGGTTTGAGGACGAAGGGCTTTGTGGATAGTTTTGATCTCTTCCACGCAGGCGTGGCCCGAGACATGGATATGTTCCATATCGCTATCAACGACATTAACGCCTTGTTCGGACAAGAGGTTGTAGAGGCGATAAACTTCTTTCTCATTCCCCGGAATAGTTTTTGACGAGAAAAGCACAAGGTCGCCTTCACGCATGGAAATGAACGGGTGAGTTTTGTTTGCGATACGCGCAAGCGCGGCGCGGCCTTCGCCCTGACTGCCCGTGATCAAGTAGAACAGGTTGTCAGCTGGGATCGAACCCGCCATGTCGTCATTCACAAGCGTCGGAAAGCTGTCGATAGCGCCGGTTTCCAGCGCTGTCTGGATCATGCGGCTCATCGCACGTCCTGCAACGACGACGGAGCGTCCCGCCGCTTGTGCGCTTTCCGCCAAGGTCTTCAGTCGCGCGACGTTCGACGCGAAAGTGGTAGCGGCGACCGCGCCTTTCGCTTCTCGGATCAGCTTTTCAAGTGGCGCGCGCAAGGGCTGTTCCCCGCCCGCTGAGCCGGGGTCAAAAATGTTGGTGCTGTCGCACATAAGCGCCAGAACGCCTTCATCGCCCAGCTTTTCCAGCCGGGCCATGTCGGTCGCCTTGCCAAGAATAGGTGCCGGATCAAGCTTGAAATCGCCGGTATGGACGATCCTGCCAGCAGCCGTTTCGATCAACAGCATGGCCGGATCAGGGATGGAATGTGTGACATGCATGAAACTGACGGCGAAAGGTCCCGCTTCGATCGGCGTGTCCCATGCAGCCTCATGAATGACGCTGTCCGAATAACCGCACTCAGACATCTTCCTGCGGGCGATGGAGGCTGTGAACGCAGGCGCATAGATCGGCGCACGCATCTGAGGCCAAAGGCGACCAAGCGCACCAATGTGATCCTCATGCGCATGGGTGATGAAGATCGCCTTCACCCGCCCTACAATTTCGTGAATGAACTCGATATCCGGCATGACCAGATCGATGCCGGGGCTTGAAGACATGTCGCCAAAACTGACGCCGCAATCGACGACAATCCAGTCGCGATCTTTCTCCGGCCCAAAGCCGTACAGATACATATTCATGCCGATCTCACCCGCCCCGCCGAGGGGCAGGTAGACCAGCTGATTGGGATTACTCATTTTAGGCAACACCTTTGTTTTCTTTGTAAATTTTTACGAGACCGCGCATCGTGACATCGTCATCCACATGGTCAATGACGTCCGTGCCTGTCGCCATCAGAACGCTGAGGCCACCAGTTGCGATGACCTTCATCTCGGTCTCAAGTTCATCAGCAATGCGTTTGCAGACGCCTTCGATCAGGCTGATATAGCCCCAGTACACACCGGACTGCATGCAGCTTTCCGTATCCAGCCCGATCACCTGCTGAGGCCGCGCCACGTCAACATTTGGCAGTTTTGCAGCGGCCTGATGCAGGGCTTTGAGGCTAAGGTTGATGCCCGGCACGATCAGACCGCCAGCATAAGCGCCTTCATGATCAACGACATCGAAAGTGGTTGCAGTGCCGAAGTCCACCACAATCAGGTTCGGGCCATAAGCATCATATGCGCCGACGGTATTAACCAGGCGGTCAGCGCCGACTTCGCGTTCGCGTTTGACCTTGACCTTTACACCAAGCTCGCAATCAGGCTCTCCCACGACCAATGGGTCACAGTCAAAATATATGCGGCACAGGCTTTTCAGATTGAACAACGTCTGCGGAACGACCGTTGCGATAATGGCGTCTGAGATGACTTCCTTCATCACGCCGTGATGTTCCATCAGCCGGTTCAGCCAGACAAAGTATTCGTCCTGAGTGCGCGGACCGTAGGTGGAGCAGCGCCAATTGCCGATCAGATCCTCACCATCAAAGACAGAGAAAACCGTATTCGTGTTACCTGCATCGATTGTTAGCAGCATGGCCGCGCCCCTTTCAGGCGAAATAGATATCCGCCGCGTGCAACTTACGCGCGCCGGTTGGTGTTCTTATGATGAGAGCCCCTGTCAGGTCCACATCCTCAAACACGCCTGGAACAGTTTCCTTGGCCATGCGGGCTTCTATCCGTTGACCAAGTTTCACCGCGCGATTGATCCATGCTTCTCTAACCGGTGCGAACCCTTGGGTTTCCAGTACATCACCCCAGCGTGCGACAGAGGCTGCGAGGTGGATCAGGGCATCCTCAGTCGAAACCGTTTTACCCGTCTCGGCAAGCAGGCTGGTCGGAGGATGGATCGCGGATGGATCCGGTTCTGGATGAAACGTCAGGTTTACCCCACACCCAATGGCGAGCCAGTCAAGCTCTCCCCCCTGGCCGCTACCTTCAAGCAAAACACCAGCGCATTTCTTGCCATCGATCAGGGCGTCATTTGGCCATTTAACCTGAGCTTTAGCGCCGTACGCTTCGAACAATTCGGCGACGGCGAGACATGCGACGAAGGAAAACAGTGATGCTGTTGATGCGGGCATCTTCGGCTGGAACAGCAGCGTCGCATAGAGGTTGCCAGTCTCAGACGACCACGTGCGGCCCTGCCGCGCTTTGCCGCCAGATTGGCGCGCGGCGGTAATCCAGAGAGGCCCACGCTCACCCGCTTCAAACCGGCGGCGGGCTTCGGTGTTTGTACTATCAATTTCGTCGAGTTTCAGAACCCCAACGCCGTGTGGCCACTGACCCAATTACTGGACCAGCGACGCGGCGGCTGAGGCGCTGATTTCCACCACTCCGAACCCGTTCAGGAAGGGTAGCCAAGCAACGCTCATTGCAAGGGCCGAGACGCCCAGAGCCAGCCGGTGAGACAGCGACAGACGGCCATCAAGTGCTTCGCCGACCTCGTCAAAATACATCATCTTAACGATGCGGAGGTAGTAGAACGCGCCGATGACCGATGCGATCGCGCCAGCAATGGCAAGGGGTGCGAGGCCGGCTTCAACTGCAGCCAGGAAGACAAAATACTTACCGAAGAACCCAGCCAGCGGTGGTACGCCAGCCAGGCTGAACAGCAACGCGGTCAGCGCAAGCGCATGGCCAGGCGAAGCTTTTGAAAGCCCCGCAAGGTCTGAGATCTGGGTGACCGGCCGACCTCCACGCTCCATGCACAGGATGTAGGCGAACATGCCGATGTTCATCACAACGTAGATCGCGAGATAAACCAGCAGCGCCTGTGCGCCCTGCTCTGTTCCGGCGGCGAGACCCACGAGAGCAAAACCCATGTGACCAATGGAAGAGTAGGCCATCAGTCGTTTGATATCGGTCTGTCCGATGGCGGCGATCGCCCCCCAGAACATCGACGCGATGGAAATAAAGACGATGATTTGCCGCCAAGCCTCTGGCGCGTCGCCAAAGCCGTCATACATCACACGGGCGAACATCGCGGCCGCAGCAACTTTGGGCGCAGAAGCGAAGAAAGCAGTGACCGGTGTGGGCGAGCCTTCGTAGACATCTGGCGTCCACATGTGGAACGGCGCAGCAGAGATCTTGAACGCGAGGCCGGCGCAAAGGAAGACGATGCCGAATGTCAGGCCCAGGCCGACGCCTTCGGCCGCAACGACTTCAGCAACCTGGCCAAGATTCGTTGTGCCGGTATACCCGTAGACCATCGAGGCGCCGTACAGCAGCAAGCCTGATGAAAGCGCGCCGAGGACGAAATATTTGAGGCCCGCCTCGGTCGATTTCAGGCTATCGCGCCGGAAGGCCGCGACGACGTATAGCGACAGGGACTGAAGCTCCAACCCCATATAGAGGTTCATCAGATCACCAGCCGAAACCATGATCATCATGCCAACTACGGATAGTGCGATCAGAATCGGAAATTCAAACTTCAGCAGCTCACGCTTTTGCAAAAAGTCGCGCGCAAGAACCAATATGATCGCGGCCGACCATAGCATTAGCACCTTGGTGTATTGCGCGAACCCGTCAGCGATGAAGGCACCGTTGAACGCCTCGCCTTCGGACGGATCCAACATGATCCAGAGGCCCAAAACAAACAGCAGGCCCGCAACCAGCCAGTTGATCAGAACCGCCTGTTTGTCGCCGCCGCCATAGGTGCCGAGCATCAGCAGAGCCATGGCTGAGACCGCCAGGATCACTTCCGGCAGGATGATGGAGATATCTGCGCCGATCATGTCAGTCTCACTTCATTGCAACTTGCGACGCAGCGACCTGCGCGGCGTCAACCTGGGCCAACAGCGCCTCGACCGAAGGGCCGAAGACATCTGTGATCAGGCTGGGGTAAACACCAAGAAGGATAGTGCCGACAACCAACGGTGCGAAGATCATCTTTTCGCGCGGTGTCACATCCTCAATCTGTTTCAGGCTTTCCTTGATCAGCTCACCAAACACGACGCGCTTGTAAAGCCACAACGCATAGCCCGCAGACAGGATAACACCGGATGTAGCGAACAGCGCCGCCCAGGTGCTTTCCTGGAAAACGCCCGCCAGCGTTAAGAATTCCCCGACGAAGCCGGACGTGCCGGGCAGGCCGACATTGCCCATGGTGAACAGCATGAAAATCGCGGCATAGACCGGCATTCGAACGACGAGGCCGCCGTAAGCCGAAATCTCACGCGTATGCATTCGATCATAAATCACGCCGACGCAGAGGAAGAGCGCGCCAGATATGAAGCCATGGCTGATCATCTGGAAGATCGCGCCATCAACGCCCTGCTGGTTCGCCGCGAAGATGCCCATCGTCACGAAGCCCATATGGGCGACAGAAGAGTAGGCGATCAGTTTTTTGATGTCTTCCTGCATAAGCGCGACCAGCGACGTATAGACGATGGCCACAGCACTGAGGAAGTAGACGAACCCGGCGAAGTATTCGGACGCGATCGGGAACATCGGCAGGCTGAAGCGAATAAAGCCGTATCCGCCCATTTTCAACAGGATCGCGGCCAGTACGACTGAACCTGCAGTTGGCGCCTGAACATGGGCGTCGGGCAGCCAAGTGTGCACGGGCCACATCGGCATTTTCACTGCGAACGACGCAAAGAACGCCAGCCACAGGAAGGTCTGGAACCCGCCAATGATCTGCCAGCCGAAGAGGTCGACCGTTTCGGACGAGAAATTGTGGTTCAAGAGGGCCGTGATGTCCGTGGTGCCAGCATCCCAGTACATCGCAATCATCGCGACCAGCATGAGAAGCGATCCGATCAGCGTGTAGAGGAAAAACTTGAACGCCGCATAGACGCGCTCTTTCCCGCCCCAGACGCCGATGATCAGGAACATCGGGATCAGGCCGCCTTCGAAAAACAGGTAGAACAGAATCATATCGAGCGCGCAGAACACGCCGATCATGAACGTCTCAAGGATCAGGAACGCGATCATGTATTCCTTGACCCGGTTCTCAACGCCCCATGACGCCCAGATAACCAGCGGCATCATGAAGGTCGTCAGCATGACGAACAACACCGAGATGCCGTCGACGCCCATTTTATAGGTCAGGAACCCAAGCCACGGCCGTTCTTCGACGAACTGGAACCCAGTGTCTGAGCTGTCAAAACCACCCAAGACGAACAACGAAATGATGAACGTTGCGATCGTCGTCCACAGCGCTGTCAGGCGCGCGTTACGGATGGCCTGGTTCGAGTCGCCCCGCACCAGAAACAGAATGATCAAGGCGCCTGCGAGGGGCAGGAACGTGATGATTGAGAGAAGCGGCAGCATCCCTTAGCCCCCTACGACCGCGTACCATGTCACAAGGGCGGCAACCCCCATGATCATCGCGAACGCATAGTGAAAAACGAAACCGGATTGGGCGCGGCCCAACATGCCGGTGAAGAACGGAACGACGCTCATGGCGAGGCCATTCAGGAACCCGTCGATGACATTGCCATCGCCGCGCTTCCAGAAGAACTTGCCAATCCACATGGCCGGGCGAACGAAGATGAAATCGTAGATCTCATCGAAGTACCACTTGTTTAGCAGGAACTGGTAAAGTGGCTGCTGCTGACGGGCCAGCGTCTCATTCATCCCGAACGGAACGACATAACAGAAGAAGGCGAGCGCTGCGCCAATGGCGAGGCCGGCTTCCCACTGTTTGGCGAAGGCGAGGACGATGAAGGCCAGAACGCCAAAGCCCAGCTTCATCCACAGCTTCGCCGATTTGTAGTACATAGAAACAGCGAGGCCTGTGCCGATCAGCATGGCGATAAACGGCGCGACCTTGACCCATTTCGCGACGTTATGCGCGTCATGAACAACAGTGTTTTCGGCGCCAGAGAAGATGGCGCCATGCCAGAAATGATCCTCATGGTGGCCGAAGAAGCCGCCGTAGAACGCCATGCCCGCAATCACCGCGCCCGCCGCAAGAATGTAGAGAGGGATCATCATGACATTCGGGCTTTCATGCGCGTGATCATAGGTATGCGCGTCTGCCCGGGTTTCGCCGAAGAACGTCATAAAGATCAGGCGCCAAGAATAGAAGGCGGTCATCGCAGCGGCGAGGATCAGCATGACGAAGGCGTAAGAGAAGCCCCCGCCAGCAAAGGCGCTTTCGATCACAGCGTCTTTTGACTGATAGCCAGCAAAGCCAAGCGGGATTTCGCCGATATACAATAGCGGAACGCCTAAGCCGGTGATGGCTAGAGTGCCGATCATCATCATCCAGAAGGTTTTCGGAATCTTATCCTTCAGGCCGCCGTAATGGCGCATGTCCTGCTCATGGTGCATCGCGTGGATGACGGACCCCGCGCCAAGGAACAGAAGCGCCTTGAAGAACGCGTGAGTGAAGAGGTGGAACATCGCCGCCTCATAGGCGCCGACGCCTGCGGCTACGAACATGTAGCCAAGTTGCGAGCAGGTTGAGTAGGCGATGACGCGCTTGATGTCGTTCTGCACCAGGCCGATTGTTGCGGCGAAAAACGCCGTCGTTGCGCCAACGTAAGTGATGATCATCAGCGTCTGAGGCGCGAATTCCATCAACGGGGACATGCGGCAGACGAGGAAAACACCAGCGGTGACCATCGTCGCAGCATGGATCAGGGCGGAAACTGGAGTCGGCCCTTCCATCGCGTCGGGCAGCCAGGTGTGAAGAAGGAACTGAGCCGACTTGCCCATCGCGCCGACGAAGAGGAGGAAAGCTAGCAATTCAGCCGCATTCATCTCCATCCCGATGAAATGGATCGTTGTTTCCGCAAGCGCAGGGGCTGCATTGAACACGTCGTCGAACGCGATGCTGTCGACCATAAAGAAGAGGCCGAAGATGCCCAGCGCAAACCCGAAGTCGCCAACACGGTTGACGATAAACGCCTTCATCGCGGCGGCATTGGCGGACTGCTTGTGATGCCAGAACCCGATGAGGAGGTATGAGGCGACGCCCACGCCCTCCCATCCGAAGAACATCTGGAGGAGGTTGTCGGACGTTACCAGCATCAGCATGGCGAAGGTAAAGAGGCTGAGATAGCTGAAGAACCGCGCTTTGGCTGGGTCCTCTTCCATGTAGCCCATGGAGTAGAGATGGACGACTGACGAGACTGTCGTGACCACCACCAGCATCACGCAGGTCAGCGTGTCAACGCGGATCGACCAGTCGACGCTCATCGTGCCGCTATCGATCCAGCGCATAAGCGGCACGACGTCTCCGTCGTGGCTGGTGTAGGTGAAAAACACGATCCAGCTGAGGAACGCTGCAAGGAACAGCAGCGCAGTCGGGATGACCATCGCCATACGCTCACCGATTGAGCGGCCAAAGAGGCCGGCGATCAGGGCGCCGAGAAGCGGAGCGAAGAGGATTGTCTGCAGCACTGCGATCAGCCCTTCATCATGTTGACGTCTTCCACGGCGATGGAGCCGCGGTTACGGAAGAAACAGACCAGAATGGCCAGGCCAATCGCGGCTTCAGCTGCGGCGACGGTCAGGATAAACAAGGTAAAGACCTGTCCGACCAGATCACCAAGATGCGTAGAGAACGCGACCATGTTGATGTTCACGGCCAGCAACATTAGCTCAATCGACATCAAGATGATGATGATGTTCTTGCGGTTCAGGAATATCCCGAAGATGCCGATCACGAAAAGGATCGCCGCGACGGTGAGATAGTGACTTAGTCCAATCATCTCAGACCCCCTGCCCCGGTTTGACGTCTTTCAGCTCAACCGCTTCTTCGCGTGTCCGCCAGATCTGCTTGGTGATGTCCTGGCGCTTGATGTTCTCACGATGGCGCAGCGTCAGGACGATGGCGCCGATCATCGCGACAAACAGGATCAGACCCGCTGTCTGGAAGAGGAAAACGTAGTCAGTGTAGATGATCTGACCCAGCGCGGCGGTGTTGTGCACATCAGACGGAATAGGCGTTTCCGCCGCCCGCATCGCCGGGGCCTGATCCGATATGGCCCAGTTGCCAATCACCAGGCTAAGTTCCAGCAGCAGGATCACGGCGATCAGCGCGCCCATCGGCAGATAGTTCGCAAGGCCTTGTTTTAGCTCAACAAAGTCGACGTCCAGCATCATGACGACAAACAGGAACAACACTGCGACGGCACCAACGTAGACGATGATCATCAACATCGCGACGAACTCCGCCCCCATCAGGACGAACATGCCAGCGGCTGAAAAGAAGGCCAGGATCAGCCAGAGCACAGAGTGCACCGGGTTCCTTGCCGTCACCACCAAAAGGCCGGCAATGATCGCCACCGTGGCGAATATGTAGAAGGCGAACGCCACCAGGGTCATGTCTCTTCCTCGTCGAAGACTTCCATCGCTGCATTCAGCGCGTTGATCGCGGCGGGAAACCCACCATATAGCGACATTGGCAGGATCGTCTCGGCGATTTCCCGCTTTGTCGCGCCAATCTTTAGCGCAGATGCTACGTGTATTTTCAGTTGCGGACGCGTCTGAGCGCCCATTACCGCCAGACCTGCGACCGTCGCAAGCTGCCGGGTTTTCATATCGAGGGCGTCACGCGCATAGACACCGCCATAGACAGTGCCGATCTGCCATTCGGAAAAGCCCGGAAGCAGATCATCATACTTTTTGGCCAGCACAGTCTCCAGCCCGGGCATCACCCGTTCGGAAAACCCTCGCCCTGCCTCAAGTGGCGTCATGTCGGCGTCAAGGCTCATCTGTAGGCCGCATCCAGTTCGAGGTTCTTGGCAATCTCGCGTTCCCAACGCTCACCATTCTCCAGCAGCTTGTCCTTGTTATAAAACAGCTCTTCGCGCGTCTCGGTCGCGTACTCAAAATTCGGCCCCTCGACAATCGCGTCGACCGGACATGCCTCCTGACAGAAACCACAGAAGATACACTTCGTCATATCGATGTCGTATTTCGTGGTACGGCGCGAGCCGTCTTCGCGTGGTTCAGCCTCAATCGTGATGGCCTGCGCCGGGCAGATCGCTTCGCAGAGTTTACAGGCGATGCAGCGTTCTTCGCCGTTCGGATAACGGCGGAGGGCGTGCTCACCGCGAAAACGCGGCGAAAGCGGGCCTTTTTCGAACGGGTAGTTCAGCGTCGCTTTCGGCTTCAGAAAGTACTTCATGCCCAGCTTGAAGCCCGCAATAAAGTCGGTCAGCAAGAAGTAGCGGAATGCTCGATCATATGGAATCATGGCTTCCACTCTCAGTTTTGGATGACTTATTATCGGCGATGTTTGCAGGACTTTTAGCGGCGCTTTCACCCCAGAACACTTCGTAGTCAGACTGATAAGAAACGGCTCGGCACTCAGATTCTGCAGTCTTGCGAATCTCGTAGTAGAGAAAATATAGGCCGTCGAAATCCGTCTGCCGAAAGCTTGGACGCCACCGGTTGCCGGTCAGGTCCGTCATTTCATACGTTTTTTTGGTCGGGTCGGCAGGTAGAAGCGTGCAGGACAACACCTCACAATTGCACGTGCGTTTCCAAAACGACCAAACCAGATCGGAGTTGAACTGATAAAGCCCATGGCAAGGCTCGCCCGAAAAAGTATTCGTGGACGAAAACGCACCGCTGACTTTCAGGATCGACAGAACATTCGCGAATGCCACAGGTACGTTGAAGACGTGTTCCAGTGTCCCACCGTCGACGATCAGGTCGAACTGATTGTGCAGACGTTCCGGCAATGGCTGGTTCAAATCAGCCAGGATGTCTGCGCCTTCGTACCCTGATACGTCAAGTTCGTGGAACCTGTCATAGCCAAGCTGGTTCAGAAAACCTTCCGGGCGAGGTTTTGTGAATGGCGTCAGATCGCCGCTGAGCCCAGCGGCCTGCGACGAACGACGCAACCGTGCGCGATTGGCGCCGACCCCGCGCATGCGTAGGGCGCCAAGGGTCAGCGCACTACCACCCCGTAGATCGCCACGCCCATCAGCATCCATTAGCTTTAACGCCATAGCGTTATTCAGCCCCATCGCATCAGCCTCCGACGGCCCAGCGAGCATAGCCCGGGACATCCATGAATGCGAAAGTTGCAGCGATAACGACCCATGCGAGCGAGAATGGCAGGAAAACCTTCCAGCCAAGGCGCATCAACTGATCATAGCGATACCGGGGGACGATGGCCTTAACCATCGCGAAGAGGAAGAAGATCCCGACCGATTTGGCCACCAGCCAGAGAACACCATCAGGCAGCCCCGGAATTGGCGACAGCCATCCGCCGAAGAACAGGATGGTGGTCAGCACGCACATCAGGACGATGTTCATGTACTCACCGATCATGAACAGCAGATACGGTGTGGATGAGTATTCGACCTGATAACCCGCGACGAGCTCTGATTCAGCTTCTGGCAAGTCAAAGGGCGGGCGGTTCGTTTCAGCCAGCGCGCTAACGAAGAAGAGCACGACCATCGGGAAATGCGGCAACCAGTACCAAGAGAAGAGCCCCCAAGAGCCGTCCTGCGCCCGAACAACTTCGCTAAGGTTCAGCGAGCCGGTTGAAAGCATAATGCCGATAATGATGAAGCCGATTGAGACCTCATAGCTGACCATCTGCGCTGCAGACCGCAAACCGCCAAGGAACGGATACTTTGAGTTCGACGCCCAACCGCCCATGATGATGCCGTAGACACCTAGGCTGGAAATCGCGAAAATGTAGAGAACACCGACATTTAGGTCAGAAATCACCCAACCATCCGCGAAGGGAACGACCACCCAAATGATCGCCGCCAGAACGAAAGTCAGCAACGGCGCGAGCATAAAGACGTATTTGTCAGCACCAGCCGGGATCACCACTTCTTTCATGATGAATTTGCCGAAGTCGGCGAAGGACTGGAACAGACCAAATGGCCCGACGACATTGGGGCCTTTACGTAGCTGAACGGCGGCCCAGACTTTGCGGTCCATGTAGAGCAGGAACGCGAGGCTGACGAGCAGCAGAACCGTTACCAAAAGGCACTGGCCAAGGATGATGAGGAAGATCCCCAAGTTGGTGTCGAAGAATTCCATTAGTGATCACCCACTTCTAGCGATTGCATCGCCAACGTCCGTCTTGCTTCAGCGCCAGTTGCGCGTGTTGTAGTCGACATCATGCCGCGTCCTCGTAGGCGATGCCCGCTTCTTCGCAATAGGGCAACCAATTGGCGGTCAGCACCGCGCCGCCTTTTTCCGGGTCATCCCACCGCGCCTTGCTTGCGTCGGCGCCAAATTCGTACGCCATATCTGCTTCAAAGCCTTCAACGGCCGGTCGCGCGACTCCGCCGACCCATTCGATTGTCGCTGCGCCGTCTTTTGTCGCGATCTTGGCTGCGGTGCAATGGTGTCCGGCAAGATCATCTTCATGTTTCGCAGGCCCCTTCACACGCACCACGCCATCCGGTTGGGACGTTGCGACATATGCCGACCCTTCCGGCACAGGCGCTGGTGCCGGAACAGGCGCAGCGGCTTGCGGCGCCTCAGACTGAGGCGCGGCGCACGCCGCCAGCATCACAGCAAGCGGCAGATATGCGAAGGCGCGGATCACTCAGCAGCCATCTTTGCAGAAGCACGTTCTGCTGCGAGACGGCTGAGTTCGGCCATCGTGGCTGAAGCGCGCGCAATCGGATTAGTCAGGTAATGATCATCAATGGCTGAACCAAACGAACCATCCGCCATTTCATCTGCATCGACGGGCGCCCAAACTGCGCTTTCGATCTGATCGATCCGCGCAAGGTGCGGAAACTCACCGAACAGCGCACTGCGAAGGCCTGCAAGATCATTCCAGGGCTGGGTCGCATCCAACTGAGCGCTGAGCGCACGGATAATCGCCCAATCTTCTTTTGCTTCGCCTGGTGGGAAGCCTGCACGGCTCGCTATCTGGGGGCGGCCTTCTGTGTTTACAAACAGGCCAGATTGTTCCGTATAGGCCGCGCCGGGCAGGATAACGTCAGCGCGGTGCGCGCCACGATCGCCATGGCTGCCCTGATAGATAACGAAGGCGCCGGGTGCGATATCGACCTCATCAGCGCCCAGATTGTAGACAACCTCTGCGTCCGCCAATCCGTTCATGCCTGCATCGTTAGCAAACCCGATATCCATGCCGCCAACGCGCGATGCAGCAGTGTGAAGGATCATCAGTTTTGATTGCGACACCTCAGCCAGGTTCATCACAACGCCCAAAACTGCTGCGCCATCGGGGCCAGAAATCGCGTCCTGCCCCAGAATGATCACGCCTGGGTGACCATGTTTGTCACTGTGATCCATCGCTGCAAGTTGGCTGAGAGCATCGCAGCTGTGTCCGATTTCAACAACATCGTAGGTCAGATCGGCAGGCGCGCCGATCCGCGCAACACGAGCGCCGTTCAGCCATGCCTTACGAATTCGGGCATTAAGAACCGGCGCTTCGATGCGTGGGTTTGTTCCGATCAGAAGGACACGCTCAGCTCCGTCGATATCAGCGATCGTCGCGTTGCCAATGACGCCAGAGCGGTTACCGATAGGCAATGCCGCGCCGTCGGTGCGGCCTTCAACAACCCCGCCAAGACCTTCAACCAGTTGCTTCAGCGCAAACATCGCTTCAACGGGTGCCAGATCGCCAGCAATTGCGCCGACCTTCTTGCCCTTCATCGCTTCTGCGGCGAACGACAATGCCTCAGACCAGCTGACCGCAGTCAGTTTGCCTTCTTTGCGGATATACGGCTTATCCAAGCGCTGACGACGAAGGCCATCAACGATATGGCGGGCTTTGTCCGAGATCCATTCTTCGTTCACATCATCATGGTTGCGCGGCAGAATGCGCATCACTTCGCGCCCGCGCACATCCACGCGAATGTTGGATCCAAGCGCATCCATCACGTCGATGCTTTCTGTTTTCTTCATCTCCCACGGACGGGCGTTGAAAGAATACGGCTTATTCGTCAGCGCGCCGACCGGGCACAGGTCAACGACGTTACCCTGAAGCTCACTATCTAGAGCGGCGTTGAGGTAGGAGGCGATTTCAGCGTCCTCTCCCCTGCCTGTCTGGCCCATTTGCGTGATGCCGCACACTTCTGTCGTGAAGCGGACGCAGCGAGTGCAGGAAATGCAGCGCGTCATCTGGGTGCCGACCAGCGGGCCAAGTTCAATGTCGTCCACGGCGCGTTTCGGCTCACGAAAGCGAGAGAAATCAACGCCGTACGCCATGGCCTGATCCTGCAGGTCACACTCACCACCCTGATCGCAAATCGGGCAATCGAGGGGATGGTTGATCAGCAGAAATTCCATCACGCCTTCGCGGGCCTTCTTGACCATCGGCGTGTTGGTGAAAACTTCAGGCGCCTGCCCTTCCGGCCCAGGACGCAGATCGCGGACCTGCATGGCGCATGAAGCGGCGGGCTTTGGCGGGCCACCCTTTACTTCGACAAGACACATCCGGCAGTTGCCAGCGATGGACAGGCGTTCGTGATAACAGAAGCGCGGGATTTCCTTGCCAGCTTCTTCACAGGCCTGAAGCAGGTTCATCGCGCCATCGACTTCGATTTCGATGCCGTCAACTTTGATTTTCTTGAGATCAGACATTTCCAATCACATCCTATACTTGTCGGTCACACCTTGGCCTAGATCAGTTGCCCGATCGCTATGCCCAGTAGACAGAAGAAAATCAGAGCAGCCACTATGAGAAGCGGCGCATTGTCTGACGAAAAAAGCGGCATGTAAGTTTGAGGTGGTGTTGTGTAGCCACACTCGTCGCACGTTCCGCCCGAAAACGGACCGGCTGAGCACAACGGACAGGTGTTTGCGAACGCCCCACCAACCGGGGTTCTTGGACTTTCCAAGTTCGCCAGCCATTCGTTGAGTTTTCGCATCGTTCTTCATTCTGCCGCAATCGCGCTGACGCGACCCGTGCGTTTGGCCTTGATGCGATCTTCAATCTCATCGCGGAAATGCCGGATCAGGCCCTGGATTGGCCAGGCCGCCGCATCACCGAGGGCGCAGATCGTGTGACCCTCGACCTGTTTGGTGACATCCAGCAGCATGTCAATTTCTTCAGGTTCCGCATCGCCTTTCACCAGACGATCCATCACCCGCATCATCCACCCTGTACCTTCACGGCACGGCGTGCACTGGCCGCAGCTTTCGTGTTTGTAGAATGCGCTCAGCCGCCAAATCGCTTTTATGACGTCGGTCGACTGATCCATCACGATGACGGCCGCCGTGCCAAGGCCAGAGCGCTGATCGCGCAACCAGTCAAAATCCATAATTGCGTCTTTGCGCATCACGTCAGCCGGCAACAACGGTACGGACGAACCACCTGGAATGACCGCTTTTAGGTTATCCCAACCACCGCGTATGCCGCCGCAATGGCGATCGATCAGTTCATCGAATGGGATCGACATCACCTCTTCCACCACGCAAGGGTTGTTCACGTGACCAGAGATGGCGAAAACTTTAGTGCCGACATTGTTCGGACGACCAAAGCTGGAAAACCAGTCGGCGCCCCGGCGCAGGATCGTCGGCACGACAGCGATGGATTCGACGTTGTTCACCGTCGTCGGGCAGCCATACAGACCAGTGTTTGCCGGGAATGGCGGCTTGAGCCGCGGCATACCCTTTTTGCCCTCAAGGCTTTCCAAAAGCGCTGTTTCTTCGCCGCAAATGTAAGCACCCGCGCCATGGTGCAGGTAAAGATCGAAATCCCAGCCAGATTTTGCTGCGTTCGCCCCCAGCAAACCATCTTCGTAACACTCGTCTATCGCAGCCTGTAGCGCTTCACGCTCACGAATATATTCGCCGCGCAGGTAGATGTAGCAGGCGTTGGCGTTCATCGCGAAGCTGGCGATCAGGCAACCTTCGATCAGCGTGTGCGGATCGTGGCGCATGATTTCACGGTCTTTGCATGTGCCCGGCTCAGATTCGTCGGCGTTCACAACCAGATAAGATGGTCGCCCATCACTTTCCTTGGGCATGAACGACCATTTCAAACCTGTCGGAAAGCCCGCACCGCCACGGCCGCGCAGGCCTGATGCTTTCATCTCATCGACAATCGCATCCCGCCCCCGCTTGATGATGCCAGCGGTGCCATCCCAATGCCCACGTGACTTGGCGCCCGCAAGCGAGCGATCCTTCATCCCGTAGATATTGGTGAAGATGCGATCTTTATCTTCCAACATGCCCTTAGCCTTTCAGCCTTTCATCGCGCAGGGGCCTATGCCCCGACCCGGTATTCATCTGCAACGTTCAGTAAACGCCGCCATCACCGACGCGCTTTGAGAATTCAGTCTCGCCGCCTTCGGCCAAAACCTTCGCCTGCTCAACCCAGTTATCCCGGCTGACGCGCCCCTTGAAACCTTCAAGGTTGGCGTCGACCCATGCGACTTCCTGATCAGACCAAGCGGCAACCTGGTCGAAATGGTAAAAGCCCATGCCGTTCAGCATGCCTTCCATTTTCGGCCCGACGCCTTTGATCTGTTTGAAGTCATCTGCGCCACCTTCAAGCCTCACTTAAGGTCGTTGGCTTTGCGCCCTCATTCTTGCCTTCGACAACGCCGTCGCCATCATAGTCACCTTCTGCAACGGCGGCGCTGGCTGGCGTTGAGGCCGCTTTGTACGCTGTCGCACCGGATTCGTATCTCCAACCGCCGACCCCATCGCGCAGCGTTTCTTCGTCGCCAAGCACGACAGATGGCTTCAGACCCGTTGCGCCGCGCGAAGCGGCGGCTTTGCCAGAGTTGGCCGAAACGCTGTCCGTCCAGTTCTCGCCTGAAGTCGCAGCTAGTTGAGAAGGAGCTGCAGCAGCGGCGGGCTCCGCAGGCGGCATTTCTTTAGCTGCCGGCGCAGGCGCGGCTGCGGGCTTTGATGCCGCGGCTGGCGCCGGGCTTGCGGCAGCAACAGACTGCTGCGCGGCGGGCTCACTGACATCGCTGCAGTAGAATGTCTTGAGCAACCAGTACCCCAGACCAAATCCGATCAGGCCCAAGATGATCGACATCAGAAAGCCGAAACCGGCAAGAAGATAAGCAAGCAAAGCGACAACGACACCAATGATCGCGCCGATCTTGACGCACCAACGGCTACAATCCTGTTCTTTAGACATATGCACCTCCCCTATCAGCGGCGCTCAGCTCTATCGGCGGCCAGTATGTACTGGTCCAATTTGACTGGAGCGCCTTCTTCACTTCGCTGCCCCACCGGCAGCGAGCGATTTCGCCTGGTCAATCCATCCATCTCGGTCGATGCGGCCTTTGAACTTAAGACGGCCGTCGACCCAAGCGACCTCAGAAGCGGTCCAAACCGCGATCTGGTCGAAATGGTAGATGCCCATGTCGTTCAAAACGCCTTCCAACTTTGGCCCGACACCCTTGATCAATTTCAGATCGTCGGCGCCGCCTTCGCGTGCTGCGCTGAGGAGCGCGGGCGTCGTTTCGCCGCCAGCCGTATCTGCCGTTTCACCGACGTCAGTTGCAACCGTGATCGCTGGAGCGGCGGATGACGCGGACGCTTGACCCTGATACTTCCATGTGCCAACGCCATCGCGCAGTGTAGCTTCGTCCACCAGAGAAACCGAAGGTTTTAAGTCTGTCTGACCGCGACCAGCGCCTGCCTTACCTGAATCAGCCGAAACAGTATCGGTCCAAGATCCGCTTGACGCCGGGCGTGCTGCAGCAGCAGGTTTTGACGCCAGTGCTGCAGCTGGTTTTGCCGCAGGGGCTGGTTTAGAGGCCGCCACTGGCGCAGCAACTGGTGCAGCCTTGGCTACGGGTCCGCTGCCAACCGGGCCGTTCTTAGGCTCGCTGACACCGCGACCATCAGTGATCCGGGAATTTGTGTCTGCCAGAACGCGCGCCAGTTCTTTCGATGCGTTTTCAGCGACCATGTCTTTTTCGGGAATGGTCAGCGAGGTCAGACCTGACAGCGGCTCAGACGCATAGCGGCCGTTTTGCGGGCCTGGCGTTGGAACCATGCCTGCGGCAAATTCGTCGATGATCTCGGCGAAACGCTCAGCCGTCAGATCCTCATAATAATCCTTGCCAATCTGCGCCATCGGGGCGTTTGAACAGGCGCCGAGGCATTCGACCTCTTCCCAGCTGAACTTGCCGTCAGTTGAGATTGTGTGCGGGGTGTCCGCGATCTTGTCCTTACAGACGGCGATCAGGTCTTCCGCGCCGCAGATCATGCAGGACGTCGTGCCGCAAATCTGGAAATGCGCAACTTCGCCTACGGGCTTGAGCTGGAACATGAAGTAAAAGGACGCGACTTCGAACACGCGGATATTCGCAAGATCGAGCATCTGCGCTACAGTCTCAATGATGGGCTTCGACACCCACCCTTCCTGTTCTTGCGCCCGCCACAAAAGCGGAATGACGGCAGAGGCCTGACGACCCTCAGGATATTTGCCAATCTGCGCCTCGGCCCATTTCTGGTTTTCCGGCGTGAAAGCGAAACTGTCAGGCTGTTCGGTATGAAGGCGGCGAAGCATTAACGATCAATTTCCCCAAACACGACGTCGAGCGAGCCGAGAACAGCGCTGACATCGGCCAGCTGGTGGCCTTTGCAAAGGTGGTCCATGGCGGCGAGGTGCGGATACCCTGGCGCGCGAATCTTGGTGCGGTAGGGTTTGTTCGACCCATCAGATACGAGGTAGACGCCAAACTCACCTTTCGGCGCCTCGACAGCAACGTAGCATTCGCCCTCGGGCACGTGGAAGCCTTCGGTGTAAAGCTTGAAGTGGTGGATCAGCGCTTCCATCGAACGCTTCATCTCACCCCTGCGTGGCGGGGCGATCTTGGCGTTCTGGGTCATCACAGGCTCGCCCTTGCACTGGTCAAGTTTCTCCAGCGCCTGACGCATGATTTTCAGCGATTCCCGCATCTCTTCCATCCGGCAGAGGTAGCGATCATAGCAGTCGCCGTTCTTGCCGACGGGAACCTGGAAGTCGAACTCGTTGTACAGCTCATAGGGCTGCGCGCGGCGCAGATCCCAGGCCCAGCCAGAGCCACGAACCATGACGCCGGAAAAGCCCCATGCTTGCGCCTCTTCAATGCTGACCAGCGCGATATCGACATTGCGCTGTTTGAAGATGCGGTTTTCGGTTAGGAGGCCTTCGATATCGTCGACGATCTGCGGGAATTCTTCGGTCCACTGCCAGATGTCGTCGCACAGTTCAGGCGTCAGGTCCTGATGCACGCCGCCGGGACGGAAATAGGCTGAGTGGAGGCGGGCACCGCAGGCGCGCTCATAGAACACCATCAGCTTTTCGCGTTCCTCGAAGCCCCAGAGCGGCGGCGTCAGGGCACCAACGTCCATTGCTTGCGTCGTGACGTTCAGAAGGTGGTTCAGAATGCGGCCAATCTCGCAGTAGAGAATGCGGATCAGGCTGGCGCGACGTGGAACCGCCGTTTCGGTCATCTTTTCGATCGCCAGACACCAAGCGTGTTCCTGATTCATCGGCGCGACATAGTCGAGGCGGTCGAAATAGGGGAGATTCTGGAGGTACGTCCGGCTCTCCATCAACTTTTCGGTGCCGCGATGCAGAAGACCGATATGGGGGTCAGCCCGCTCAACAATCTCGCCGTCCAGCTCAAGCACCATGCGCAGCACGCCATGCGCCGCTGGGTGCTGGGGGCCGAAGTTGATGTTGAAGTTCCGGATGCGCTGTTCCGGTGTTTTGAAGTCGCCATCAGCCATGATCAGCTTTCCTTTTCGTCGCCGGGCAGGATGTATTCTGCGCCTTCCCAAGGGGACATAAAGTCAAACTGGCGGTAGTCCTGCGTCAGTTTCACCGGCTCATAAACGACGCGCTTCTGCTCTTCATCATAGCGCACTTCGATATAACCGGTTGTCGGAAAATCTTTGCGCAGCGGGTGGCCGCGAAAACCGTAGTCTGTGAGGATGCGGCGAAGATCCGGGTGGCCCGAGAACATCACGCCATACATATCGAACACTTCGCGCTCAAACCAATCAGCAGCAGGGTATAGTTCGATACAGCTAGGAACAATTTCGTCTTCGGCGACCGGCATCGAGATGCGGATGCGGTGGTTCTGGCGCATGGAGAGGAGGTGATAGACTACCTCAAACCGCTGCTCACGATCTGGATAGTCTACGCCGCAGATATCGACCAGCGTGGTAAACTGACAGGCGGCGTTGCCTTGCAGAAACTTCAGCAATTCGATGATCGAACCCGCGTCACTGACCAGCGTCAGCTCATCATACGTGATGCGCTGGGATTTCACAGCCTCTGGCTTCGCCATGGCGACCACTTCACCCAGCTCAATGAGCGCTTCTGTCATCGTCTTCCCCCTGCCCTTTTGGCAGAACTGAGCCAGCCCACCTTAGCGGACCAGCGTACCTACGCGGCGAATTTTTTTCTGAAGCTGCAGGATGCCGTAAAGCAGCGCCTCAGCCGTTGGCGGGCAACCTGGAACATAGATGTCCACGGGCACGACGCGATCGCAGCCGCGCACCACCGAATAACTATAATGATAGTAGCCACCGCCATTCGCACAGGACCCCATTGAGATCACATAGCGAGGCTCTGGCATCTGATCGTAGACCTTGCGCAGCGCCGGGGCCATCTTGTTGGTCAATGTGCCAGCCACAATCATCACATCTGACTGACGGGGGCTGGCGCGTGGCGCAAAACCGAACCGCTCAGCGTCGTAGCGAGGCATGGCCACATGCATCATCTCAACCGCGCAACAGGCGAGACCGAATGTCATCCACATCAAGGACCCGGTACGCGCCCAAGCTACGAGATCCTCAGCATTGGTGAGGATATAGCCCTTGTCGGCAAGTTCAGCGGAAATGGCGGCGGTCGCAACTTCTTTGTCGGGTCCTGCCTGCATCGCTCCGGTACTTACTCCCATTCCAGAGCTCCTTTTTTCCACTCATAAGCGAACCCAATCGTCAGCACCGCCAGGAACACCAGCATCGAGATAAAGCCGAACGCCCCGATATCCTTGAACGCAACGGCCCATGGAAACAGGAAGGCGACCTCGAGGTCGAAAATGATGAACAGGATAGCGACGAGATAAAATCGCACGTCAAATTTCATGCGCGCATCATCGAAAGCGTTAAAGCCACATTCGTAGGCTGAGATCTTCTCAGGATCAGGCCGGCGAACCGCCAGAACCAGCGCAGCGATGATCAACACAAGACCCAAAGCTACGGCTAAACCCAGGAAGATGAGAATTGGAAGGTATTCTCTGAGCAGATCGTCCACGATGTTCCTCCTCGGTGAGCCTACTTTGCAGGCCGCCTCGCTCGTCTTGTCTCTCTATCCCTCGGCTCTGACAGGGTCAACAAAGCCCGACGAATTCGCTGAGCAAAAAAGGTGGCTTTTCAGCTTTCTATGAACTCTGCGGTCGCCCTTGATACTGAGCGGGACGAGTCACACCGATTGTAACACCCACCGATTGCGCGAAAACAGAGGATAAGTCGCCGCGATTCTCTTTTGCAGGCGACGCTTTGCAAAGGCCAGCTCACCCTCAGGAATCTGGGTCAGGTCAAACGGATCGGCGGGTCTGTCCGACGGCGCCTTGAACGGAAATGCGCCATCGAAGTAAGTATCGGCGAGGGACTTGGTATCCTCTTCGTAATGCGCGCGAATACGCGACCGCTCTTCAGGGCCAAAACATTCGGGCGCTTTGCCGTACCAGCCAAGATCATCAAATTTGCGCCCTGTATCTCGCATCGCAAATCTCAGCGCCTTACCTGCTGCCTGTTGATCTTCAAACGAAACCAGACCGGCATGCAGCCGATCCGCCAGCCAGATCGACAGCGCAACACCCTTCCACCCCAGGGATGAATTTTCATCCTGCTCAGACGCAATGAACCCTGCGTTATCGTCTATGCCAATCCATTCAAGGAAGTTCTGAACGACATCCCCACCCCGAAAGGCCGCTCGGTCATAGACCTTCAAGCTGATTGCATCGCCACCAAAGACCTGCTGATAGGTAGAAAAACAGCGATGATAGAACATGGCATTTTCAGCAATGGCCGGGCCGATATAATCGCCATTCCCCCAAATATTGTGGGTTGAGCGGACCCTGAAGAATTTTGCCTGCTGGGCGTAAAGTGACGCCCACATGTCATCCTGGGGTCGGATGTAAGCGATGACGCGAACATCATCGGAATACCGGCGCAGCATCGTGGCGATCCGCTCAATCACGTCGGGGGGAGCATGCCAGAAGTGTTCCGACGATATGATCAACGCATTTGGATTATGGGCGTTTACATCCTTCGCCAGCTGTTCGAAAACCGTTTGAATACCAGTTTCATCCCTGGCGACCAGACGTTCGAACAAAAGGTTGTATTCGCGCATGTTCCGCGCGTAACCGGGGATCATGTAACCGCTTTTCAACAATTCATCTGCATTCTTGCTGAGAAAGGTCTGTATCGCGGTTGAGCCTGTCTTCCAGACCCCGGTATGGAGGAAAATGCGCACTGTGCGATCCGTTCGCTTATTCAGCTTTGGTCGCAAAAAGCTTGCGAACGCCTGTAAAGGATAGCTGGGAAGATGAGCGGAACATGTCTTCCGTGCCTCTCATGTCCAGTTTGCCTTTGCGAAAGTGTTTCAGCATCCTTTTGCGCACCCGATTAAACTCAGCTTCGGGAATAGCCGTATAATCGAGTGAGGTTTTTGGGCCTTCCTCTGGCGCGCCAAAGATATCTTCTCCGGCAAAATAGCGTTGGAACAGGGCCTGATTGTCCGTTGCGTAGTGTTCGCGAATATCACGGCGATCCTGCCCGCTTAACACATTGGGCGCCTTGCCCAGCCAATCGGCGTCATTCTTGCGCGCATGCATATCGCCAACCGCCGCGCGAAATCCGCGCCGGATATCCGGCAAAGAATTCGTTTCCCTGATCTCATGATAGCACGTGCTTACAAACCAAAGAGACATTGCGACGCTTTTCCACCCAAAGGACGGGTTTGTATCACCCTCATACCGGTCAAACTTTGGATCGCGATCAATCCCTGCGAAATCAAGAAAGTCAAAAATCACGTCCTGTTCAGAAAACTTTTCGCGACGATACAGACGCGGCGTGACTGCATCTTCGCCAAACTCAGCCTCAAACATGGACAGACATTTGTGATAGTATAGCGCCCAGTCCAGAATAGGGTGCGCCACAAAATCCACTGTTCCCCAGACCGGCGCATCAGGACGCACCCGGAAGAATTTGGTCTGCTGGGCGTAGATCGACGCCCACATTTCATCCTGCGGTCGCAAATAGGTGATAACGCACACATCATCTGCGATGTCGTGCAAAGCAGCGGCAAGAGAGGCAATTTCCTCACTTGAGAGCGGCCAAAAATGCTCAGACGAGACGATAACGCGCGCGTCCGGCCTGTCGCGTTTTATCCGGCCAAGCTCTTCCAGAAACTTTTGTTTGTCGGCACCGCTCGACTGCAGGGTCCGAAAAAGCAATGTATGGCCCAGTTCCTGCTGCACGATAGACGGCAGGAAAACGTCCTGCTTTTCCAGCAACTGCGCATTGCGCGCCAGGAATTGCTGAATGGCTGAGCTTCCGGTTTTCCACGTTCCGATGTGAAGAATGATCTGCATTTTCGGGCCGGAACTCTAGATCAGGATTTTTGCGCACGAAACGGCAGCGCATTCAACAAGCGTTTAAGGGCAGTCGGACGCGGCCGCGGTGGTGCAAACAGTGTCTCAAGCCCGGTGATATCATATTCCTTCCGCTCCGCCAGCTTCTGGAACCGGCGTTTCGCAACCACCATTTCGCGGTTGGGAATAGCGCTGGGGTCAACTGAATCGCCCCTGCCCTCATCCGGTGCGCCAAACACGTCTTCGCCAAGGAAATACGTCTGGTAAAGGCGCTGGTTGTCTTCTTCGTAGTGCGCGCGGATCGCTTTCTTGTCTTCGGTGGTCAACGGGTCGGCGTCGCGGCCGATCCAGTCTTCATCCGAAAAGATATCCGCGGTCCGCTTAATTGTTCGGATATAAACTTTACCGACCAACTTATCGGGATTGAGCGCGCGCATTGCGTCATGAACTTCATCCGCAACCCAGACCGCAAATGCGACACCCTTCCATCCGACGGATCGGTTGATGTCGCGGTTCTGGCGTTCGAACAGCATCCAGTCGAGACCAAGATACGCCAGAAAGTCCGCAACAACATCCCTGCCGACGAAACAGGCGCGATCATACAGACGAACCGAAATGGCGTCCTGACCAAAGACATTCGCAAACAATTGCAGTGTCTGGTGATAGTGCACGGCTCGTTGTGCAAAAACTGGCGGCAGAAAGTCTGCGGTGCCCCACAGCGCTGCGCCTGATTTTACGTGAAATTTCTTCGCCTGCTGAGAATGAAGGGATCGCCACATCTTTTCCTGCGGGCGCACGTAAATCAGAACTTCCACAGTATCGGCAAGCGCCTTCAACCGGGCACCGATTGTCTGGATCTTGACCTCAGACATAGGCCAGTAATGTTCATTGGACAAAACCAGCGTTTCTACGCCTTCGGCCCTAAGCTGCTCGATCTCAGCGGTGACTTCCGCAGCCTCTTCATCAGAACCGGTCAGTTTGTTCAGGATACGCCCGCGCCCATCCGCGTTTATAGCATCTGCCGGCGCTGCGACGCCGTGCGCACGCAATGCTTCTGTGGAAACAGCCATGAACTGCTGGATCGCCGAACTGCCTGTTTTCCAAGCGCCTATGTGAAGAATAATCCGCATGAGAGTACCGAAGCCGTATTTACGGCGTCCCCTCTTTTGCCGGGAAATGGCGCGGTTGACGGGGCTCGAACCCGCGACCTCCGGCGTGACAGGCCGGCACTCTAACCAACTGAGCTACAACCGCTTGTGCTCCCGCCCCGCGATGCGTCGCTTGGCGTGTGAAGGGGGTTCTAGAGAGGCTCGCGGAGCGCGTCAAGCGGGTAAGAACCGCTTTTTTGAAGGTTCTGCCGGAACCCGGCCTTAAGCATCACTTCAGCAAGCGATATCTCACTTTTTTGACCTGACGATTTATGATTGGAGGCAAAATATCGTCGAATATGCGGTCAAACTTGTCAGACAGGCCAGAGGCGTCTTTTGTGCCAGGGCGTCCCTTAAAGATGGTCGAGTGTTTTTGGCGGCTGTCGTCCCAAGTTGCTGTATAATAATAGAGCGCCAGGGATCGCCTGGACAGACCATCAGGGTGATTCACCGGTTCAGGATTTCCATGCATTGCGTCTGACGCGGTTGAAAATGCGACAAACCGGTTGAAAACCGGCGCTCATTGGCCAAAGCGCTTTTTCATTGGCGTATCCCAAATCTCAAACGATCCGCCATACTCCTCTTTCCAGTCCTTATTCAGGTAGACCAGAATGTTCAGACGTCGCTCAAGATTGAGCGCTGCGTGATGGTTGAAATCTGCATGGATGTTAAGTTACCCGCCGGTTTTCGTTTCATGCAGGCCGCCCCCGATAAAATACGGATCGGGCATCAGTCCCTTGATGCCGGTCATGCGCTCAAGAAACTGAAGAAATGGGCGTGAATTCATGGCATAGAGGAAATTGCGCGAATAAAAGGGCAGACGTTCAGCAGTGCTCTGCGTTTTCAGGGCCTCGTGTTTGCCTTCGAACGACCCATCGTCGCCTTTCACATCAACTGTTTCTTCCGCAACTTTTGAAAGTAATTCTTCCGAAAAAGCATTGTCGATCGCGATATAAGGATAAGGATCACCTGAGACATATGTTGAGTGATTAGCTTCACCCAGCGCTTTCATTTGATCGCCGCTGAACAGCAATTCTGTTGGATCAATATCGAAAGCGGGTCGTTTCATCGAGTATCCTACAATCACGCCTTAGACATAGCTGGGGACAGCGTCGTCGCGCCAGTCCTTCATTGTCGCAATGTAGGGGTTTGGTGTGTCACCAAAGCGGCACTGGTCGTACCGGGTTCTGGTGGGCGATGAGAGGCTCGAACTCCCGACATCCTCGGTGTAAACGAGGCGCTCTACCAACTGAGCTAATCGCCCTTTTCAGAACAAGGGGCCGGTGCTTTGCATCGACCCCCGTCATTTATCCGATTGATCGGGTTTGGCAAGCCCTTAGTGCGCTGCCTGTGAAGCAATTGCGGCCGCTGCTTGTTTCGCAGCCAGCGCTGCTTCTTCCGCTTCGGGGTCCCATTCAATCGCCTCAGGTTGACGTACAAGGGCTATTTTCAAGACCTCGCTGACAGCCTCTACCGGAATAATCTCCAACCCGTTCTTCACGTTGTCAGGGATTTCAGGCAGATCTTTCACGTTATCCTTGGGAATCAGAACCGTCTTGATCCCACCTCTGAGGGCCGCGAGCAGTTTTTCCTTTAAGCCGCCAATCGGCAAAACGTTGCCGCGCAATGTGACCTCACCAGTCATCGCGACATCACGGCGCACCGGAATATCCGTAAGCATCGAGACGATAGATGTGACCATCCCGATTCCCGCTGACGGACCATCTTTTGGCGTGGCGCCCTCTGGTACGTGGACGTGAATGTCGATCTTTTCGAACTCAGGTGGCTTCACACCAAGGCTAACCGACTGGCTGCGAACATAGGACGACGCCGCATCAATCGATTCTTTCATCACATCGCCCAGTTTCCCGGTCGTTTTCATCCGACCTTTGCCAGGCAACTTGAGCGATTCAATGGACAGAAGATCGCCGCCAACCTCAGTCCAGGCCAAACCAGTGACAACGCCAACCTGATCCTGTTCTTCGGCCAGACCGTACTTGAAGCGCTTGACGCCCAGCATGTCTTCCAGCTTTTCAGGCGTTACGACGACAGGGGTTTCAGCGCCCTTGACGATCAGCGTCACAGCCTTGCGGCAAAGCTTGGCGATTTCACGTTCCATGTTACGCACACCAGCCTCACGGGTGTAGTGCCGTACAATTTCGGTCAACGCTTCTTCCGTCAGTTCAAACTCGCCAACCTTCAGGCCGTGGCCCTTCATCTGTTTTTCGAGCAGATGGCGCTTAGCGATCTCAACCTTTTCATCCTCAGTGTAGCCAGACAGCGAGATTATCTCCATCCGGTCCAGCAAAGGACGCGGCATGTTGTATGAGTTCGCCGTGGTCAGGAACATCACGTTCGAAAGGTCATATTCGACCTCCATATAGTGATCGACGAAGGTCGCATTCTGTTCGGGATCCAGAACTTCAAGCATCGCTGAGGCTGGGTCGCCCCGGAAATCCTGGCCCATCTTATCAATCTCATCGAGAAGAATAAGCGGATTAGTCGTTTTCGCTTTCTTCATCGACTGAATGATCTTGCCGGGCATCGATCCAATATACGTCCGCCGGTGACCACGAATCTCAGATTCGTCGCGCACACCGCCAAGGGAAATACGGATGAACTCACGCCCCGTCGCCTTCGCCACGGATTTACCGAGCGAGGTTTTGCCAACGCCGGGAGGGCCGACAAGGCATAGAATTGGGCCTTTCAGCTTGGCGGAACGCTGCTGAACCGCAAGGTATTCCACCATGCGTTCCTTGACCTTCTCAAGCCCGTAGTGATCGGCATCAAGGATTTCTTCGGCCCTGTTCAGATCTTTCTTCACGCGCGATTTTTTGCCCCACGGGATCGACAGCATCCAGTCGAGGTAATTGCGCACAACGGTCGCTTCAGCGGACATCGGGCTCATCTGGCGAAGCTTTTTCAGCTCAGCCAACGCCTTTTCATCGGCTTCTTTCGACAGCTTGGTTTCCTTGATCCTGGCTTCCAGCTCAGCGGTTTCGTCGCCACCCTCTTCACCTTCGCCAAGTTCCTTCTGAATGGCCTTCATCTGCTCATTCAGGTAATATTCGCGCTGCGTCCTCTCCATCTGAGATTTCACGCGCGTCTTGATCTTTTTCTCGACCTGAAGGACGGAAATTTCGCCCTGCATCAAACCATAGATCCGCTCTAACCGCTCGCCCACGTCGACCATCTCAAGCAGAGACTGCTTTTCAGACAGTTTGACGCCCAGGTGGCCAGCAATCGTATCAGCCAGCTTGGTCGGGTCCTGAATCTGGCTGACCGTGCCGACGGCTTCTTGCGGCACATTCTTGTTTAGCTTCACATACTTCTCGAACTCATCCGAGATATTGCGGCTGAGCGCCTCGATGGCGTCAGGATTGGTTTGCGTTTCCGTCAGAACAGTTGCGTGCGCCTCAAAGTACTCTTCCCGGCCCGTATAAGCCTCGATCTTCGCGCGCGACTTGCCTTCGACCAACACTTTCACTGTGCCGTCGGGCAGTTTCAGCAATTGCAGAACATTCGCGATCGCGCCGACCTCGTATACGTCCTCAGGGGCAGGATCGTCATCCGAAGGATCGCGTTGGCTGGCCAACAGAATGGCCTTGTCCTCTTTCATAACGCTTTCCAGCGCGCGGACCGATTTTTCGCGTCCGACAAAAAGGGGAACAATCATGTGGGGGAAAACTACGATGTCGCGCAGCGGCAACACCGGCAGCGTCGTCATGTCGGCGCTTTTGTCTGTCATTCTATGCTCTCTTTCCCGGCAGGCCAGTGCACCCCATAAGGCAATGCGGACGGCCCCCGCCTCAACACTAACTGTTTTTCTAATGTGGCGGCAGGGCCGCGCCATTTCAAGGCGAAGCAGCGACCAAATCTGGCCTAGCCGCCGGGTCAGGAAGCGTTTGCAGGCGCTTCCTGATGTGCGTCCGAATAGATCATCAGCGGCTTGGCTTTGCCTGCGATCACTTCTTCGTTCACGACGACTTCTTCCACGCCTTCTGCTGCTGGCAGGTCGAACATCGTATCGAGAAGCACATTCTCAAGGATCGATCTCAAACCGCGTGCGCCTGTCTTGCGCTGGATCGCTTTGCGCGCAATCGCCTTCATCGCATCCTCGGTGAAGGTCAGCTTCGCATTCTCCATATCGAAGAGGCGCTGATATTGTTTGACCAAAGCGTTCTTCGGCTGCGTCAAGATGATGACAAGCGCGTCTTCGTCCAGATCGCCAAGCGTTGCGATGACAGGCAAACGACCAACGAATTCAGGGATCAAACCGAATTTCAGAAGATCTTCGGGTTCAAGTTCTTCAAACAGTTCGCCTGTTTTGCGATCATCTTCGTCTTTCACATCTGCGCCAAAGCCGATGGCGGAACCCTTGCCCCGCTGCGCAATGATCCGGTCGAGGCCAGCAAAGGCCCCGCCACAGATGAACAGAATGTTCGTCGTATCAACCTGCAGGAATTCCTGCTGAGGGTGCTTGCGACCGCCTTGTGGGGGCACGGATGCAACCGTGCCTTCCATGATCTTAAGAAGCGCCTGCTGCACGCCTTCCCCGCTGACATCACGGGTGATGGAAGGGTTGTCAGACTTGCGGCTGATTTTGTCGACTTCATCGATGTAGACGATGCCGCGCTGAGCGCGTTCGACGTTGTAGTCTGCGCTTTGCAGCAGCTTAAGAATGATGTTTTCGACATCCTCACCGACATAACCTGCCTCAGTCAGGGTCGTTGCGTCGGCCATTGTGAACGGCACATCCAGAATGCGCGCCAGTGTCTGCGCAAGCAGCGTTTTACCGCAACCTGTCGGGCCGATCAGCATGATGTTCGATTTCGCCAGTTCGACATCCGTCGACTTGGCCGAATGGTTCAGTCGTTTGTAATGGTTGTGAACAGCTACAGAAAGGACGCGCTTGGCTGTTTCCTGCCCGATCACATAGTCGTCCAGAACTTCGCAAATTTCTTGCGGCGTCGGTACGCCGTCTGTCGACTTTACAAGACCGGATTTCGTTTCTTCACGAATGATGTCCATGCAAAGCTCAACGCATTCATCACAGATGAATACGGTCGGGCCTGCGATCAGCTTTCGTACCTCATGCTGGCTTTTGCCGCAAAAGGAGCAATACAGCGTGTTCTTGGATTCGGTCCCGCTAGATTTGCTCATTCAATTCTCCGGCCCCTGAATCCGGCGACGGGGCGACGCACATTAACCTGAGGGGTGTTAACGAAGGATTGCACCCGAATCCCCTCGATAGGTCTTTTCTGCATGGATTTTGATGGCGCTACAAGAGCGGGTCAGGCTTTTCCATTCAAGCCTGAGAACTTGGTCACGCATGCATTCAAGGGTTCACAACGTAAACTTCCGTAGCTGAGTTGAGGGAACCAAGCTTCACCGCGCCCCTCAGGCGTCACATCCAGAACGTTCCAGAGAGGCCACATCATGTCCATATGCCGCGGATGGTGCCGCCAGTCGCTTTGATGGTGAAACATCTCGCTGGACCAGAAGTGGCGTGGGCCTTGTGATCCCATCTTCCAGGTGTGCGCCATCGGTAGCTACCCGCCATCGGCGCTTTCGGCGTTGTAATCTGTGTTAAAACTACCACCAGCCGAGGAATACATAAGCAAATTCGACCAACCCCGATCTTCCACCAGTTCGCTGAGATCTTTTGCCGACGCCTTGGCAATCACTGCGATTGCAGTACGATCTACAATATGCGGCGTGGCGCCGTTAAAGCTGTCGAGAAAAGCGCAGCACATAGGACAGGTCCCCTGCCCGGCTGCCGGTTCGAACATGAAGCTGTAGATAAACAGGTTCGGCTTTCCCCGAACAAATCTTCGAGAGCTGAGTTTTTTCCATCTACGCCTTCAAAAGAATACGCGGCTGCCGGCGCGGTGCCTTCGGGCAATGCACGGCGAAGCGCCGCAACATTTTCCACCTCAGCGCGAAGGTTCGCTTCGGCCTGCAACAGTGCGGCCCTAGCTTTGCGATACTCGGCGCTTTCACCAGGAATATTCATATCAAAGCCTCCCATTTGTTAATCTAAAGGATAACAAATGGGAGGCTGAAAGCAAGGTAGACGTTTAATCGTCGTCGTCGCCAGTGCGTTCGGCCACGATCTCATCGATCAGGCCCCAGTCTTTCGCAGCTTCCGCAGTCATGAAGTTGTCGCGATCCAACGCGTCCTCAACAACTGCAAGCTTTTGCCCACAATGTTTGACGTAGATCTTGTTCAGGCGATCTTTCAGCTCAAGGATCTCTTTGGCGTGCAGCGCGATGTCTGACGCCTGCCCCTGGAAGCCGCCCGATGGCTGGTGAACCATGATACGGCTGTTTGGCAGCGAGAACCGCATGTCCTTGGCGCCAGCCGCCAGCAGAAGTGAGCCCATGGAGGCCGCCTGGCCAACGCACAGCGTCGATACCGCCGGGCGGATATACTGCATCGTATCGTAGATCGACATGCCCGACGTCACCACGCCGCCTGGGCTGTTGATGTACATCGCAATCTCTTTCTTCGGGTTTTCCGCCTCAAGAAACAGAAGCTGCGCGACGATCAGCGTCGACATGCCGTCATGGACCGGGCCCGATACAAAAATGATCCGCTCTTTCAGCAGTCGAGAGAAAATATCATAGGCCCGCTCGCCGCGTGAGGTCTGCTCAACCACCATCGGCACAAGGGTGTTCATGTATACGTCGAGTGGATCTTTCATCGCTTCACGCCTTTTGAGCAAGGGACGGCGTACCGTCCGGGAGAGGAGTTGATAATTGGTGTATGTGCTGACCCGACCCGCTTCAAGACTTGCCGGTGAATTCATCAGCCATCAAACATGGTCGTCAAAACGAAAAAGGACCGCAAAAACAGCGGCCCTTTTTCAAGTTCATTCAGACAGATCAGTCGTCAAGCGCTTCGATCGCTTTTTCCAGATCTTCCTTTTTTACTGACTTTTCAGTGGTTTCAGCAAGTTCCAGAACGTAGTCTACAACTTTGTCTTCAAAGATCGGCGCACGAAGCTGCTGCATCGCCTGCTCATTTGACTTCATGAAATCAAAGAACTGTTTTTCCTGACCAGGATACTGCTGAGCCTGCTGGAAAATCGCCTGGTTGACCTCACCTTCGGTCACTTCAACTTCGGCCTTGCGACCGATGTCTGCAAGAAGAAGACCAAGGCGAACGCGGCGTTCGGCAAGGGTGTTATGCTCTTCCGTCGGCTCAACCGGTTCGTGGTTGTGATCCGTCACATCCGGGTTTTCTTCATGCCACAATTGGTGTGCGATCTGGCCAGCTTCCGCCGAGACAAGGCCTTCTGGCAGCTCGAACTTCACTTTGTCGTCGAGCGCGTCGAGAAGGTTCCGTTTCATCACCTGGCGGGATGCCTGCGAATATTCGGATTCGAGACGTTCCTTCATCTGCTCTTTCAGAGCATTCAGATCTTCAGCGCCAAACTTCTTGGCAAGCTCATCATCAATCTCTGCAGGCGCCGGTTCAGCAACCTCTTTGATTGTGCAGGCGAAGACAGCGTCTTTGCCGGCAAGCGCCTCAGCCTGATATTCGGCTGGGAAAGTCACTTCGACATTCTTTTCCTCACCGGCTTTCACACCAACCAGCTGCTCTTCAAAGCCCGGAATGAACTGGCCTGAGCCAAGCGCCAAGGGAAAGTCTTCAGCCGAACCGCCGTCAAACGCTTCGCCGTCCACTGTGCCGACGAAATCGAACGTAACCTGATCGCCGTCTTTGGCTTTTGAGCCCTTCTTGCGTGGTTTGAAATTCTGCGCATTCTCGGCAAGCTTGCCCATCGCTTCATCGACTTCAGCGTCGCTTACTTCAGCGACAAGCTTTTCGACTTTGATCTGAGCCAGGTTCGCCTCTGGAATGTCCGGAAGACGCTCGTATTTCAGTTCAAGTTCAAGATCCTGACCTTCGTCGAAGTCTTCGTTCTTGATCGCAATTTCCGGCTGCTGCGAAGGCATGTCGCCGGTTTCTTCGAAATGCGAACGCATCGCGTCATCGACAGATTCCTGAAGGACTTCGCCCATCAGGTTTTTGCCGAACATTTTTTTCATCAGTGCAGCGGGCGCTTTACCCTTACGAAAGCCTTTCATGGTGAAGTCGGCACGGGCCGCTTCCAGCTTTTCGTTCATTTTCGCAGCCAAATCAGCCGCGGGCACCGTCACCGCATATTCGCGTTTCAGCCCTTCGGCCAGCGTTTCCGTAACCTGCATCATATCCTCATCGTCTCGCCATGCGGGAAGGGTTTGGTGCGGGCGGAGGGACTTGAACCCCCACGCCTTGCGGCACGAGAACCTAAATCTCGCGTGTCTACCAATTTCACCACGCCCGCTTCGCGGCATCGCCGAATGACGATCCCGCCTAAAACCGGCGCCTCTCTAACAGAGTGTTTTTGATCCTGCGAGGGGAAAATGCGCAGGTAGACGACCAAAATGATCTTTGATCACGGCGGGCGTCCTGAACCGATGAAAATCGGCCTGCCAGCAAGAATCCTTATCGCCGGCAGGCGCGGGCGAGTTAATGCAAAATCCCTGCGTGGCTACTTCCGATATGTACAGCTCGCAAACAGGACCCGAACAAAGTTGTTCAGACGCGATTGTCCGCCGTCAATAGATATAGCGAATCTGATCAGTCCAGAATCGTTCTAGCCGACGCAAATCAGCGGTCATTTCGGCAAGACGGCCGCCGTTGAGAGAGTCAATTTCTGACAACTACCCAGAATGGCGTTCAAACAGACCGGCGACGATATCGCGCACCTCACAGCCTTTTTCGGTCAGCTTGATCCGAACAGGTCTGCGATCAATTTAGCATCGCTGGTGGTGCATATACCCTCCATCCACCAGTTTCTTCAGATTATAGGAAACGTTAGGGCCCTGGTAATAGCCACGGCTTTTCATTTCGCCCGCTGTCACTTCATTGTCGCCAATATTGTACAGCAGCAGCGCCTGCACGCTGTTCACATCCAGCAAACCCAGACGTTCAAATTCATCTTTGATAACGTCGAGCAGCAGACGATGTAGCCGCTCAATCAATGCAAGTGCACCGACATAGTTTGAGGTGGGGCCATCCGACGATGTGTCGAACGCCAAGTTCGCAATACTACCCTGCATACTCATTGTCGCTTTCTCCACTTTTACTCGCATCGACGGTAAATTGAGAGGAAAGAGCGAAGACCAGGTTACCTGAGAAAAGGTTCAGTGTTCGATTTTATGAAAATTCGCAACGACCGATAGAATGCCTTCATGCTCTGGCGGCATAGGCAGGGCGCCAGACACCCATTTATAGAGATCCTGATCATTTACACTTAGCATTGCTTCGTAAGCGTCCAGATCATCAGGCGTCAGCGTTTCCAGCTGGTCATCCGCGAACGCGCCGAGAATCAGGTCCATTTCTTTGATGCCACGTCGCCAGCTGCGCATTTTGATACGTTTCAGTCGGTGTTCCCGCGTTTCCGTACCGGGTTTCGTCACAGGTTCGAACATTCATCCTCCACCGGCCAAAGCCATGCTGCGCCTCTGACGCCTGAACTGTCTCCATGTTGATTGGCGACGATTCGGGTCACGATGTCATCGGAAAAAACATGTTCGCGCATCGCAGACATGGCCAAATCCGGTAAAGCGGCGATGTTTGACACGCCGCCGCCCAATACAATGACATCCGGGTCAAGCAGGTTCACAACCGAAGCGCAGGCCCGACCAAGGCGGTCAGCATATCGGCTTAGCGTCGCCGCGGCGGCTTTGTCACCGCCTGCCGCCCTGGCGGCTATATCAACGGTAGGCAGGATTGCGCCGGTGTGGCAGCGATGATCCTCGGCCAACGCGCCGCCGCTTAACCAGGTTTCAAGACACCCTTGGCGCCCGCACCAGCAGGGGGGCGCTGCGGCTAATTCCGCGCTTGGTCCGGGCAGTTTGTTGTGCCCCCATTCCCCCGCGACGCCATTTGCACCGCTTAGTACCGCGCCATCCACAACGATGCCGCCGCCGACGCCGGTGCCTATTATGACGCCAAACACGACCCGTGCGCCCGCGGCGGCGCCATCTGCGGCCTCAGACATCGCGAAACAGTTGGCGTCGTTCTCGATCCGCAACGCCCGCCCCTCAAGCGCCGCTTCAAGGTCATTCGCGAATGGCATGCCGTTCAAATGAGTAGAGTTTGAATTACGCAAAAGCCCGGTTGAAGGAGATATCGAACCTGGTGTTCCCAGCCCAACCCGAAGGCGACCAGCCCCCACCGCTGCTTCTACCTCAGCGACAATCTCAGCTATGGCTGCGATGGTGCGTGCGTAGGTTTTTGGTGTTTCACAACGACGGCGCGCCGCTACATCACCATCAATTGTCAGCGCAACGCATTCAATCTTCGTGCCGCCTAGGTCGACGCCAATGCGGACCCCGCTCATTTCAGCCAATCAGATAGGCGCGCAGCCGTTTTTCCAGCCGCATAGCGCGTTCCGCCAGCCTAGTTTGTTCGGCGCGAATGCCCCGTAGCTCGCTCAACAACACCTCTGCATCGACGACCTCACCTTCAACTTCCGTTGGCGCACCCTCGCCTTCGCCGGACATCAGCCAGACCAATGAGATGTTAAGAACGCCCGCCAGCATCTGCAGCTTGTTTGCACGCGGCTCTGATCGGTCAGCTTCCCATGCAGCCAGAGTTTCTTCCTGAACGCCAATCCTGCGTGACAGTTGCAATTGCGTCAGGCCTAGCGCTTCACGCGCACTAGCGATGCGGTCGCCAAAAGTTGCAAAATCATCGCTGTAGTCTTCGGTCATACTGAATGGCCTCCTGCACGCTCTGTTACCGGTGCGATGCAAATATTGCGACCGGGTGAATGGTCGCGCGCTGCATCCCGGGGCTTGCGCCAGTTTGGCGGGCAGGCGACATATTCTGAATGAACCTTCTTTACTCCAATGATCGGCCCGGCGTTCATGCGCCATCCTGGTATGCCGCTACCGCCAATCCTTCGCCTGACCGCCCTTCGCTGGAAGGCAAGCATAGGGCCGATATCGCCATTGTCGGCGCGGGCTACACCGGCCTGTCGGCTGCGCTGCACCTTGCCTCAGCAGGCTACAAGGTTGCCGTGCTTGAGGCCCACCGCGCAGGATGGGGCGCATCAGGGCGCAATGGCGGACAACTGGGAACAGGCCAGCGGGTTGAGCAGGCAGACCTGGAAGCAAAGGTAGGCGAAGCGCACGCGAGGCAACTCTGGGATCTAGCGCTGGAAGCGACAGGCACTGCGAAATCACTGATCAGCCAGCATTCCATCGACTGCGATCTGAAGCCGGGGATTATTCACACCCTGCACAAGGCCCGATATCTGCCGGACGCCCGCCACGAAGTCGATTTCATGGCTGAACGATATGATTACGCCCTGGATTATCTCGACAAGGCGGCGCTTGGTGAAATCGTTGAAAGTCCAGCTTATCACGGCGGCGTCGTCGATCCTGGCGGATCGCACCTGCACCCACTGAACTATGCGCTTGGTCTGGCGCAGGCGGCTGAAAACGCTGGCGCGACGATTTACGAATCCTCAGAAGTCACAGGTCTTACCGAAGGCGCTGAGATTACGTTAGAAACTGCCAATGGCGCGGTCACTGCGCCACAGGTTCTGTTAGCCTGCAACGGCTACCTTGGCGATCTGAACGCGAACGTCGCCGGACGGGTGATGCCGATCAACAATTTCATTGTTGCGACAGAGCCGCTTGAAGAACACCTGACCCGCCGCGTGATCGCCAATGGCATGGCCATAGCGGACAGCAAATTCGTGGTGAATTACTATCGGCTGTCGCGCGATAACCGCCTGCTTTTCGGGGGGCGCGAAAGCTATGGCTATCGCTTTCCGTCTGACATCAAAGGTTTTGTTCGCAAAGCGATGCTGGCGATCTATCCCTACCTCGCTGACACGCGCATCGATTACGGCTGGGGCGGGACGCTTGCGATCACGATGAACCGCCTGCCATATCTGCGCAGGCTAAGGCCGAACCTATACTCTGCCTCAGGCTATTCAGGCCATGGGGTCGCGATGGCGACGCTTTCGGGCAAGCTCGTCGCCGAGGCGATGCAGGGACAGGCCGAAAAGTTCGATGTCATGGCTGCGATAAAGACGCCGGGTTTCCCCGGCGGCCCTGCCTTCAGATCGCCGCTGCTTGTGCTGGCGATGCTTTGGTACACGTTGCGTGACCGCCTGTAGCTAGGCGGACGCCTCGTTACTGCACCACCACCACAACACGCCGGTCCGGGTCTGACGCTTCACAGCTTTGACCTTTATCACGATTGCTCGCAGGCACGCTTTCACCAAGCCCCGCCAGCTTGAACCGCTTGTCATCGGACAGCGTGTCTTCGGTAAAGCCCTTCTGCAGCAACGTCGGCTTGATAACGGTTTCAAAGACGTTCTTAACCCGATCTTCTGAGATGATTGTGTTGTACCAACGCGGCCCGACGCAGTCTGCATGACCGGTCATGGCGATCCTCAGCGGCTCCTCAGGGTTCCGGGTGGAAAGCTCAGCCCGCAACGCTTTCAGCTGGTCTTCTTCGAGCGGCGCTTCGCGCGTGTTGTAGTCAAAGAGCAGCGTAAAGACCTTGGGCAGCGGCAGGTTGTTCGTCCGATCAACAGCACTGGCCAGCGACGCCGAAGCAGCAAGATCTTCGGCGAAGAAATCAACACGCTCCCCTTCCGTACCATCTGCATTTAACTGCGCAGCGGCCAACACCTTATCCAGCACAACAACATTCCCGTTGGCGTCGCGAACCTCAAGCCGGCCGGCGCGGTTCGGGTCGTCTAGTTCCGGCAGAAGGAAGATCAGGTTGTCTTTAACGGCAAATTCTTTCGACCCCTCAAGTGCGTTGTGGAAACGCGTGCAATGAAAGGGGATGCCGCCAAATCTGCTATCGTCTTCCTGGAACTGATGACCTTCCAGATCCTCACGCGCCCAGCGGTGATAGGTCACCTGCACCTGCGCATACCAGTCCGGCGCACGTTGAAGTGACCCTGGAAAGCCCAGCGCCTCAACCAGTCCGCCGCGCTGCTGACTAAGCGCAAGGTCGGATGTAGAAAGCGTTTCGCAATATCCAGGATTGTTCAGATCGACAGGCTCAAGTGAAGCAGGTTCGTCGTCATCCAGATGATCAAAAACGGGCACCAATGGTGAGATGCCATTCGCCGGGCGTTCATTCAGCGCCGCCATGCGGACGAATTCGAGGAACTGCTCAGCGGTGTTCCAGTCAAGTTCGGTCAATTCTTCTTTCGCGCCCTGCACATATTCGCAGATTAGCGCTTTTCTGAACGCCCAAAGCGGATCGCCGTCCTTGTGAGCTTTCGCTTCAGCGCGCACATCGACCAACGCTGCTTCGCGCACCTCTTCAGACGGGCGTTCACCCTGACCGTCGAGATGTGGCGCAGATCAGCAACATAGCCGCACCAAGGATCGTCAGCAGCGACGCCCAAAAAAGACTGATGTTCCGGCACAGACCACGCGTTTGGCAGATCCTGCTGGACACATGCCGATAACAATGTCGCCGTAGAGATCGCGGTGAGCCCCCCTCCCCGAAAATGCATATTATTTTGCCCTTATTACAATCCGAGTGCCCGTGACGGCCAAGTTAGTATCATTACGAACCTTAACGCTCATTGAGTCGCCCGGTATTTTGGCGACCGACCCAGCGGCGACGGAAACAACACCGCGTCCAAGACGCATCCTGAACTCGACCTTCTTCTCGGCAGGTTTGTAGACGTATTTAGAAATTTCAAGGCAGGTGTCCGCGACACCCGATACGGTAGAGTTGTCTGTGAAAATCGCATCGAACCCGCCGTTTGAGCCGGTAACAACCGCGTCAAAGGCGTATAGGTCCATACCGACTTCGTCCTTCAGTTCATCCACGCCATCACGGGTCGGGCGAAGGATCGCAACCTGACCATCAACGCGCTTGATAAAGCCAACGGTGGTTGGGCGCCGTGAAGGTTTGGCGACTTCATCTGCAGAGATTTTGACTTTGCACAGGCTTAGCGCCGTTTCATCCGTCGCAGCAGCCTGCACCGGTGTCGTGGCGACCACAGCTGCCATACCGGCAGCGGCGGTCAGGGCGGTTTTCATCCAAGGCGTCATTTGTCAGTCTCCTTAAACAGATTCCGGCTCATTACTCAGAACCTTGTGCGATATCAGCCATCGCATCCTCTACTGTGGGATAATGGTCGATAAAGTTCGCGGCGAAACTAAAAACCCTGACCGCGAATTTCCCGCCACCGGCCGCCACAATTCGTCCGCCCTTCGCATCCAGCCGGCGGTAACTGGCGCGCAACGCGCCAAGTGGCCCGCTTGTGATCAGAACCGCGTTCGCCAGATCAAGAATGATCAGATTGCGTGAACTTGCCGCCTCAGCCGCCTGCAGGTTTTCCTGAAACAGCATGCGGCTATTAGAAAACTATCTCTGTTCCAACAACTTAAGAATAGACACATCATTCTCAATGGTACGTGCGATGGCAGTCATTTCACCGCCCCGACCGCTGGCTTCTGAAGCAACGAAAACAATTGGTCATTGCAGATCATCGCGCAGTCATCAGGCGGCCTCCGCCAAGAGAGGTCCGTGATATCGTCGACCATATGATTTGTGTTGCTGTTCAAGTTTCGGCCCCTATTCGGCCATGTTCCCCGATACGCTCGGCGACAAAAAGCGCCAGCTTTGGAATGGTACGTCATCTCAGCCGTAAAAGGCGAGGCAATAGAAAGCTTTGTGAGGAACATCGACCGGTTCAATCCACTGATCCGTGCTTGTTGACCGAGAACGTAGTCACGTTTCTGTCGCCGATACGCTTGTAGGATAGTGCGTCAGCGAACCCGATCACTAGTCCCAGACCGCGGCCACCAATAGCATAGTCCTCAATCTTAGTGGGTCGCCCTTCAGTCGGGTCAAACCTTGGACCCTCAGCTTCAATCTTCAGATTGAGCATTTCTTCATCAACCCAGACTTCGATCTGTATGAAAGGCGCCTTTTCCTCCATTGCGCCATGGGTCAACGCATTGGCGGCAAGTTCATCAAGCGCCAGACCAATCCGTAGAGACTGACTTTCGTCAGCCCCTGCATCAGCACATAGCGTTTCAGCAGCCGCCGCCGCATCAGCCACCTCTGTCAGCGTTTCATGAATTCGTCTGCTAAGTCGCGTCATTCGGCCCCAACGCCCTTAGAACCACCATAAGGAAACATCCCCACGGTGATCGGACAATGGCAATAAGGCCACCTGATGGCACGCGGTGTGCGTTTTTGCTCTAACGCCACTTTGCGGCGAGTGCGTCAGCCGCCTTGGCAAGTAAGTTCGTGTCCAGACCGATCGACAGGAAACTAGCGCCGGCATCGCGGTAATCGCTGATCAGACCATCATCCAGCGTCATTACGCCAGCCGCCTTACCCGCCGCGCGAACCTTTTTGATACCGTCGATAACCGCCGATTTTACATCAGGGTGCCCCGCCTGCCCGATCAAGCCAAAGTCTGCTGAGATGTCAGACGGACCAAAAAACACGCCGTCAACGCCGTCGACCTTCAGAATTTCATCGAGGTTTTCAAAGCCGACCCTGGTTTCGCACTGGGTCAAAAGGCACATGCCTTCATTCGCTTCCTTCAGATACGTTGGATTGCGCCCGAAATTTGTCGCCCGGGCACCCAGCGCGCCAACACCCCGAACACCTTCCGGTGGGTAGCGCAGCGCCGCCGCCAGATCCGCCGCCTGTTCTGCAGTATCAACGACCGGAACCAGAAAATTCTTCACACCGCCGTCGACGAACTGTTTCAAGTGGCGCGGGTCGTGATCAACAATGCGAACAAACGTCTCTGTATTGTGGATCTGCAACGCCTTGGCTTGGTCCAGCATTGTCAGATGATCATTTGCTGCATGCTCACCATCAATCAGCAACCAGTCAAAGCCCGCCCCGGCAGACACCTCTGTCGCAATAGGATGCCCAAGCCCAAGAAATATTCCATAGGTCGTATCACCGGCCGCCAGCCGCGCCTTGATTTTGTTCTCGATCAATCTGTTTCTACCTTACTTCGCTGCCCTGCTGCAATTCTTGACAAGCGGACTGGATTTATGTGCTTATTTAACATGTTAAACACGCCAAACGGAATGCGCCATGCCCCATCTCAGTTTTGAATATAGCGCACTGCTTGAAGACCGTGCAGACCTTCGCGGATTTGCTTCTGCAATACGCGACGCCATGGTCGAAACCGGCGTGTTTCCACTGGCGGGCACACGGGTGCGCGGATATCGGGCCGACATCTCTGTCACGGCAGACGGCGGGGCACACGACTTTCTGCATATGACGCTGAAAATGGGCGTAGGCCGTGATGACGCAACCAAAGCAGCTGCAGCTGAAGCGATTTATACTGCGGCTGAAGACTGGTTAAGGCCCCGCCTCCCAGGCGCGTCTGTAGCTGTCAGCCTGGAAGTGCTGGAGCTTCCGTCCCCAAGCCTTTCGATCAAACGCTTCAACACGGTTCGCGATCACCTTTGATACAGCGAATGATGTAGCGAGATCGCGGCAGATTGTGATCCATCTCACATCGATAGCTGCACTGCATGAAATCGAAATGTTTTGGCGCCGGGTATTTTCGGGAATCACGATGAGCCCTTCGATTAACCAAGAATAGCTTATCTTTCAGCTGAGCGAACGCAGATATAGCGCGTGTCTTTGCGTTGCCAAAATGGGAAAGAGGCGTGAAGAACAGACCTAAAACACCTCATTCATCGTTAATTGAGCGTGAATCGCCGTGAGAACGAATTGTGGCGTACAATTGTAACTTCACAAAGCCGCCGCAATACCCGAATTAGACCCCACGGAAGGCGCAGATCGCTGCCTCGGACCAAGCACATGGGGGCCACAATGGCTGAGATTTTGACAATGAAACCGAAAGACACGACCGAGGCGGAACCTTGCCAGCGGATGTACGAAAACATGAATTTCGATCCGTCGAACCTCGTGTTCGCACCCGCCTTCTGCACTCGCGCTCGCGCTCGCGAAGAATATGCGCGCCGTACGGCGGACCTGCCAGAAGCCTGTTAAAACGCAAAAGGCGCGCCCCCTGGACGCGCCTGAACGACGGTGACGTGGACCTGGTTCAAAGCCCTTGTACGACGTTCACCTGATACTTCACGATTTTACGATCGAAAATTCTGAACTCACTTAACGCTTTTTGAAATTCCGCCATATGTGGCGTTTTCATATGGGCCGCCAAAGCCTCTTCACTGGCCCATTCTTCATAAATTCGAAACTTCCGCTGATCTGTGATGTCGACATACAAACAGTAGGTGATGCACCCTTCTTCCTTTTGCGTCGCTTCGATCATCTTCCCGGCCGCCGTCGTAGCCGGCCAGACATGTTCCGCATCAATCTCGACAACGCCCGTGACGACAATCATGCGCTTTTCCTCTGTAGAAACGTCGCTACAAGGTCTCTCACCTCAAGCATTTCCGGATCATCAATGCCCAGCGCGCCAAGTTGATCAACGGTTTTTTCAAGATATTCGACATTCGTGCCCGCCGGTCCACGCGCTGTCGCGATGACTTCCGCCTGCTGCGCCAGGTTCAGCCCGCCGCGATACTGCTGGTTTGTCTGATCCATGACATAGCACAGCGCAGAAACGGTTTGGCCGGTGTCCAGCGACAGGGGCAGAAACCGTTCCACATAGGCGTAGGTATCCAGCTCACGATCCCGAAGATACTGGTGCGTGTCGGCGCGCTCAGCCGCAGGCACGCGGAATGCAACCCCGCCGCAGGATTGACCGGCGGCGGCGTCCAGCGCCAGAACCAGCCCGGGGTAGTCCGGCGTGCCGCGATACGTGATGCTGTCCAGACAAAACCGCCGGACATAGCCCGGCAGCGTCGCTTTTACCCGTTCGGTAAAAGCAAACCCCGGCCTCCACATGAGAGAGCCGTAGCCAAATACCCAAAGATCGCCCATTTCCGTTGTCATGATGACCTTCTATAACGCCACTGCGCCACGATGCCAGCGAAGGACTGCACATAATGAAATTCAAGGCCTTGATCGTTGTTCTGCTTGTCGCAACCGCAGGCTGGTTTGCATGGTGGTGGGCCGCAGCAGAGGCGCAGAAAACTGCGCTAAACGCCTGGCTTGATGAACGCCGCGAGGCTGGCTGGCAAGCAGAGTCCGCTGCAATTGACGTCAGCGGGTTTCCCAACCGGGTCGATGCGGTGCTGACAGAGCCTGCCCTTGCCGATCCCATTTCTGGCTGGGCCTGGTCCGCGCCGCGCCTGTCGATCTATCAGATCCTCTATAAGCCGACAGAGGCGATCATCACATGGCCTGAAGAACAGCGCATCGCCGCCCCCGGCGCCCGCGCCACTGTGCGGTCCGAAATGATGCGCGCCAGTTTCGCATTTGCGCAGTCAGAAGCGCTGACACTGCAGCGCAATTCGCTTGAGGTTAGAAACGCCGCTGTCGCCGCCGATGCCGGATGGACCGCTGGTGTCGAATTCTACAACCACCACATTCGACCTTCGACCGGCGACCTGGGGCAAAATGCCTATGAATTCGTGGCTGATGTAAAGAAACTGCGCCTGCCCGATTTCCTTCGCCGCCAGATAGATCCGGCAGGCGCCCTGCCCCCAGCGATCGAAGTAATCCGGGTCGAGGGCGCAGCAGCTTTTGATACGCCACTGGATCGTTACGCGTTTGAGCGCACAAAACCCCAGCTGACCGCCCTGATCCTGCTGCCGTCAGAGGCCGCATGGGGCGATCTGGCCCTTCGCACGTCTGGCAAGATCAGGACCGACGCCAACGGGTTCGCCGAAGGGACGTTCGATGTCTCAGCCAAGAACTGGAAAGACATGCTGGACGCCGCCGTCACATCCGGCGCGATTACCAAATCCCTGTCAGATGCGCTGAAACTTGGCTTGGGCTTTGTAGCGCGTCTCAGCGGGGGCCGGAACACGCTGGATGTCTCCCTGACATTTGAGGATGGCTACACCAAGATCGGTCCTGTTCCAGTGGGGCCAGCGCCGCAGTTGCTGAAATAGATTAAGCCAGATTGCACGGCGATAAGCTGACTTCCAGCTATGCCTAGCTTATTGGTCATCAGGTCGAACCGATGGCAAGCAGCGGGTTTTATGGATTTTCAGCAATCTATATCAAACCCGCTATCGACAAATAGGATTGCGGACAAAGCTGCCTGTTGCGAATGAACTCCGAACGGCAACTTGTCGAGCTTTGCACGGCATTGGGTCAACGTATTCTAAGCCGTGACCGGATTGATCTGAGCTTTGGCAAGCCCCAAAACCGAGCGGGTCAGCGTATCTGTACGCAGTTTAACCGCCGTTACAGCGCCAGGCCGACGCCGAATTGTAAATCATTGGCATCTTGCCCTGCCATATGTCCCAAGTACCGTTGGAATTGATCAGCTCGGCCATAAAGTGTGCGACATTGATCCGGCTGGTCGTCCCCGCATCAAATATCGCACTTCGGGTTGGTGACACGCACACCTCATATTCTGTGACTTCAGTAGCATCGACCAGTCCGTCAGGGCGGACAGCTGCCCATTCAATTTGTGGATCGTTCTGGCCAACTCTTAGGCGCAAGTAGTCAGCGGCTGTTTCGTTGTCCGTGTGAGATGGTAACATCAAACGAAGCAGGCCGATAACGAATTTCTAGCCAAACGAAATCCGCTCATCCAGATCGCGGTTGCTGTTTCCGGCTGTATTCATAAGCACGAACCTAACTGGGGCAGTTGCTTGGCTTGCCCTGATGGCGTCGCACAAGCCACGGGTCGCATCAGTGACAAGTCTGCGTGGCCATCCAAACAGCCCCCGGAACGTTAGATTGTGCCCCAAACAAGACACCACCGCATGACACCCTTGTACCAGAGAAACCATGTCAGCATTGCTCATGTCCAAAATACTCTCTTCAATAATGGACAGGTTAGCATGGCCTATTACCGTTTCAGGCAGGCTTTCAAGTGATCGCACAACAATCCTGACCTCTTGGCCGCGATTGAGTAGTTCTTCCACAAGCAGGCGCCCTATAGCGCCGCTTGCTCCAACGATGAGTGTGGTCATTTTAATTTTGCATTGGGTGCTGATTGTTTCAGCGCGATGCAGCACTGGGTTTAGTGCGCAGGCAAAACTATGCGAATTGACCAATTCCTGTGCTTTGATATGCATATTTGTATGGATTGGCGGTCGGTAAAATTTGACTGGAATAAAGCACGGGCGTTTTTGATCACGGCTAAAGAGGGCTCTTTGTCTGCAGCGTCGCGGGCATTGGGCATGGCCCAACCAACTCTTGGTCGTCAGGTCGATGGGCTCGAATAAGAACTGGGTATTGTTCTGTTTGAACGTGTCGGTCGCGGCCTGAAGCTCACGCCAAGTGGTCTGGAGTTGCTCACCCATGTTCGTGATATGGGAGAGGCGGCAGGCCGGGTCTCGATGACTGCGCTTGGCCAGTCGCAAGCCTTGGAGGGGAAAATCTGCATCTCGGCCAGCGAAACCTACGCAGCTGTACTGTTGCCCCGGATCGTCGCGAAATTGCGCGTTTTGGAGCCGGGCATCCAGGTTGAGATTGTCGTGGCCAACCATGCAAGTGATCTGCGCCGCCGTGAGGCCGATATCGCGATCCGTAACTTCCGGCCTACCGAACCAGACTTAATCGCCAAAAAGATCGGCGAGGCGGATGCGGTTCTCTATGCGACGCCGGATTACATCAAGACGATCGGTGATCCGACAAAGCCCTCTGATCTACGCCACGCTGACTTCGTCAATATGGATCATGGCGGGATGATAATTAAAGGGCTCAATGCGCTTGGGCTTGACCTGACTTAGGCGAACTTTCCACTGTTGACCGAAAGCTATCTGGTCATGTGGGAACTTGTGCGCCAAGGGGCCGCCATTGGTATTCTGGACGCTTACATCGGCGACGCTGACCCAGCCGTGCGCCGTGTCCTTCCCGATCTTGAACCACTCGTCTTCCCAATCTGGCTCGTTTCACACCGGGAACTCAAAACGAGTCGCCGCATTCGAAGGGTCTATGATTTTCTGGCTGACGAACTGCGGCGAGCATAAACTCAATTGTACAATTTAGAATTTCGCCGGGGCACAAAACAAGCAACGAGGGCTCTAACCAGTCATGTGATCGCTCCGGTAGGTAACCCGGACTGGCGAGGAAGTTGCGCCTTCAGATCACCTTCAATTGCGCACGAAGTTCATAGCTAGTCGTTTGTGACGCCAGAAAAGACAGAGCCCTAACGACCATTTCAGATGCTTGGAAGCCACGGATCAATCGACAAAGCATAATATGAACAATTAAAGGCCTAAATAAGGCAAATACACTTCCCCTCTATATTTTTCAATAACTTACGATTCCTTTCATATGTGAAAAAATCTGCGTTTTTGAACTAACGCGCCTCTACCCGGCGATAGCGGCAATGTCAGCGGCCACTTTCAGCCCGCTCTGATACGCCCCATGCACGGTCGCATAGGCTGACGGTATCGTCGCCTCCCCCGCGAAGAAGATTTTCTCATCGATGCTCTGGCCAAGAACCTCACGCGCCCCTGCCCCGTGCGGGAGGGCATAGCTGTAGGACCCCAGCGCATGTTGGCATCCCCGCCAAGCGGTTTCACTGCTGATCCTGATGCTCTTGTCGATGTCAGCGCCAAAGAGGTCACGCAGCGCACCCAAACAATAATCAGAGGCGGCGCCTTCGCCTTCAGCCTCTACCTGATCGGCGAAACGCCCCGCCAGAAACCCGACAGCCAATGGCGTTTCGTAGAACCCGAAGAGGATGGTGCAGAATTCATCGCCGCCAGTTCCATAGTCTAATAGCTGGCCCTGATGCGCCGCTGCCCAAGCTGGATCAAACTCAAACCCGACCTTATTGAGCAACCCCATTGGCAGTTGCTCCAATGCGGATCGTTTGGCAGCGGGCAGCGCCGGATGGAACTGGATGTTTTCGGCAGCCAGAACGCCCGTAGAGACAGTCACAACGACGTGCCCAGCGCTAACCGTCCCTTGATGCGTTTCCACCAGCACGCCAGCGCCGGAATAGTCGATCCGGGTAACCGGGCAGTTCAGGCGAACCGCAACATCGCCATGATGGCGTTTGATGAAGGCCCCAAGCCCTCCTTCAACCAGCCAGTCGCCCTCAGCATCTTCAAACCGGCTGACATCAGCGGCAGAAGTCACATCCGCATCTGCCGCATGCATCTGTGTCGTCCATTGTTTCGCGGTGTCTTTCCAGCGAGAGGCTGGCAACGCCGCCTCAACCGTAACGTCCTTCTGGCCCTGACCGGCTTTGTTGATCTCGTCCCACATCTGATCCTGATAAAGACTGTATTCTGCAACCTCAGCCTCTGTCAGTGATTGCCCGTCTGCATAGGCCCATGTCACATCCCACGGCGCCTTATGCAGCTTATCTCCTGCCTGCTCCGCCAGTCGGGCAAGTGGGTTGATCGGAGCGCAATGCATCCAGGATCCACCCCGGTCAAACGGTGTCGAGAACGTCGATGTGTCAGTAATACACCGCCCACCAACGTGGTCGTCAGCCTCCAGCACCAGCACCTCAAACCCGCGCCCCTGCAGCGCTTTGGCGGCAGACAGGCCTGCTGCGCCAGCGCCAACAACGATGACGTCTGGATTTGTCGGAAGGCGTTTCATGTTTGGCTCATCGTTTCGGGATGGGTTTGAAGGCGGGGGTCAAGGCCTTCGAACCTAGCCAGATCAACAGGGTCTTCATCGTCGAACTTGCAGCAGCGGCGGTAGATTTCCAGCACATCAGCCGTAATACGACCTTCATGAAACAGGAACATCGCAGCTGCATACCGCGTTGCGCCTGATCTAGGCTGGCCAACCGGCGTCGCCAGCAGGTCTATCTGCCGGCTTACCTCATCTGGTTCGGCACGGTTCATTCTAGCGGGTGTTTGATAGCGAGGCGTTCAGAGATTTTACGTGGTCTTCTGCGGGCGCAACAGCTTCATTGTAGATTGGAAGCACCGCACGCAGATGGTCATGATGCGTGCGAACGCCATACTCAAGATCCGACAGATAAAACCCTTCGAAGAAGCTTGAGGCCATGGCTTCGTTCGACCAGATTGTCAGCTGAATATCCTCCTCAACCGTTTCCCGGTCGATTCGGCTGGCAAGATAACGGGCGGCGCGCTGCTGGCGATCTTCGTTCCTGTTTCGATACGTTCCGCTTCGCAGCAAGGACCGGTCAGTCGCCACAGGAAATTCCTGGTAGAACAGGGCGGTTTCAGGGGTTACCGCAATGACGGTGTTGGGAAACAGCCCGTAGTAGATCCAAGTCTGGTGCAGCTGTTCTGGCAAATGAGGTTGCGGTTTAGACATCTTTTTATAGTTCCGCACCGCCCAGCGCCTGCCTTTTGATGGTGTGAACCGGCCTTCAGACCGCGATACGCCATCAATGTAAGGATCATCCTGATAGGTTGAGCCATAAAGATCCTGCAACGCCGGGTGGGCCATCGCAACGTGATAGCCTTCATTGTCGACATCGCGGATCGATTTCCAGTTTACCGGCGTCTCTTCGACCCAGATGTCATCGACAGGAACGTGATCTGCCATGGCGTATGCCGCTGCTTCATCCTGATAGGGTGACAACAGCTCTTTCACCGACGGTTGCGGCCCTTCCATAAAGCGAACAAACACAAAGCCATTCCAAACCTCGTATTCCACAGGTCGCAACGCGAATTCGTGCTTGTCCATCGGAGGGTACGAATCCGGCTGCGCCGCCCCACGCAGTGTGCCGTCAAGATTGTAGACCCAACCATGGAACGGGCAGATCATGGCGTTGCTGCAAACGCCTTTGTCTTTTGCGACCAACCGCGATCCGCGATGGCGACAGATGTTGTGAAAAGCCTGCACCTCACCATCTTCGCCCCTGATGATGATCGCCCTTTCACCACAAAAGTCGAATGTCTGGTATGAACCCGGATCGGGGATGTCAGAGACATGGCAGGCGATTTGCCAATGGGTTTTGAACAGATGTTCTTTCTCAAGTTCCAGCAATGCCGAGCTATGGTAACACCATCCCGGCAGCCCGCTACGATCCCAGCCAGCGGGCGGTGTTGTGTTTCTTGCTGTTTCAGCCATCGGGATGTTCCAATCTTACTTATAGAACGCACTCTGCCGTCATGCTTTGAATTCCGGCCATGATCTGGTCGTGTCGAAATCGTTCTCACGCCGAAAAGGCATGTCACGGTCAACAGGCGCTTCAAGCTCTCGCGCGAACTGATGGCCGGCGTAAACCGCCATGGCGATCGTGCCCGGTGCAAGGCTATCACCTATCAACGTCACCGTTTTGATCCCATGATCGGCCCATTCTGAACGGCGATTGATAAGCTTCTGATAGACAGTATCCTCGCTTATGCGGGCGGTTACCGGCACTACGGATCTCGCCTCGATGCGCTGCGTGTTTTCAGAGAAAACACATGCGACATCGACATATCCATCGCCTACAGAATGAATGGCGTGGTTACAGATGATCTGCACACCCAGTTTCCTGAGGCGCACCTGGATATGCTCATATTCAAGCGTAAAGTGAGTCCATCCTGACACCTCTGCCGCTGGGGTCACCAAAACAACGTCAGCGCCAGTCATGGCCAAGTGCTCAGCCAGGGCGCTGCCAAGATAGTAGTGATCATCGTCGAAGATCATTACCCTACCTTCAGGAGCGTGGCCGCCCATGATAGCCTCTGGTGAGAGGATCATCGTGAGATATTCGTGAGCAACCGGTTCGCGGTGATGCAGTCCCTGAAAGTCAGTCCGCCACTTCGATCCCGTTGCGACAGCGATATGATTGCAACCTAGCTCGAACACATTATCAGCATCCATCCGGCTTTGAGTGAAGGTCTGCACGTTAGCCCGAGTGGACAACATGTAGCTGCGGAAATCCGAAACCCGCTTCCATTGAACCAAGGGCGTCAGCGCGGTTTCCTGCAGCACCCTTCCACCAAGGTCATGGCTCGCGTCGGCCAAAGTCACATCATAGGAACGATTGGAAAGCGCCAACGCAGCCTCCAACCCCGCAGGGCCACCCCCTAGCACAAGCACATTGTCGTTAGATGTAGCTGAGGTGATCTTTTCCGGATGCCAGCCTTTGCGCCATTCCTCACCCATTGTCGGGTTTTGCGTGCACCGCATGGGATAGGCGATGTAGTCGCCAGTGGTGCACATGTTGCAGCCGATGCATTCGCGGATCTCATCGACCCGTCCCTGCTCGATCTTGCTGGGCAGGAAAGGATCGGCTATTGACGGTCGCGCGGCGCCTATCATATCAAGCACACCGCGTTTTATCTGACTGACCATTGTATCAGGCGAAGTAAAGCGACCAACCCCAACCACAGGTTTGGTTGTCAGGTTCTTCACAAAGCGAATGTAGTCTGCCTGTGCGCCCTCAACGCCAAACCTGGACGGCAAGCTGTCATTGCCCCAATCAGCGACGTTCACGTCCCAAAGGTCGGGGATCTCGGCGAGGCTGCCGACAATGTCTTCAGCTTCCGCCGCGTGCATGCCGTTCTCGCCCATCAACTCATCCACCGCAAACCTGAAAGCGACGGCTGTGTCGTGGCCGATGGCGTCCTTGGTATCCTCCAACACCTCACGGACCAGCCGCACGCGGTTTTCAAGGCTGCCGCCGTATTCGTCAGTGCGCTGATTATAACGCGTCAGCAGAAACTGGTAGAGCAATGTCATAATGCCGTGCGCCGCATAGACATAAACGATGTCATAGCCCGCCCGCCGTGACCGCAGCGCTGCTTCGCGGAACCAACGGCGGAGGGTGCGGATGTCTTCCTTGTCCATCGCCCGCGCCTGTGTGGAGTTCGACGCTTCGTTGGGCGCGGCAGAAGGCGCCATCGTCGGCATCCGGGTCAGGTAGTTGCTGACCGACTGACCGTTGTGAACCAGCTGAATGCCCGCCAGCGCGCCATGCTCATGCACTTTGTCGATCATCAGTTGATGCACCGGCAGGTCGCTGTCATCCCAAAGGCGCATCAACGTCGCCGGGGTCAGGTCACTGGTCGGGTGGATTGAACATTCTTCGGTGCAGACGACACCCCAGCCGCCTTCGGCTTTCACACCGCGCATTTCGGCCATGGTGCGGGGCCAGCGGTGGCCCATGCCGTTGCAATGGGGAACTTGATAGAAGCGGTTCTTTGCGACTTTCGGCCCAATCTTCACAGGCTCAAACAGGATCTTGTGGGTGGGCGCTAGCGTCATGTTTGTCATCCTGCAACTTCAGGCATCGCCAATCCAAAGGCTGGTAAAGTACCCAATATACCAATCGTATCCGCCTCAACTCGGACGCTTTCTGACTGGCCGTTCAGTCAATTGCTAGCACAGAGAAAAACAAGGCTCAACAATTTCGGTGGCTCCAATTACTAGTTCGGCCTTAGATGTAAGGCCGCCCGAAAAGCTATATGGGGTAAGTGAAATGTGAATTGCGCAGCGTTAACATTCGCGCCATCGTCGTCTTACATGCGCCTGCAGATCAGCTTGACTCTCGCGAAAGGCTTATCATAGCGTTTTGACTGAACGGTCAGATAGTCAGAGGGGGTCTGACGGGAAGCGGCCAATAAGGCCGCCATGCAAAACTTGGTGAAGCGAAAACGCTACGCCTGAGATATTGCGGTAAGAGGACGGCAAAGATCATTCTACCGCTAGCAAAAAGTTACGATCCAACAAAGAAGGAAACAGGGAAATGGAATTTTCGAAGAATTTCATGGCGCTCGCCAGCGCAGCAGCAGTGGGCCTGCTGCTGGCCGGGTCCGCCTCAGCTGAAGACCGAGTGCTGAAAGTCACCAACTGGGGTGAATACATCGGCGAAGAAACGATTGCTAATTTTGAAAAGGAATACGGGATCAAGGTGATCTACGACACCTATGATTCAGTCGAAGCGGTCGACGCCAAATTGTTGGCAGGCAGCAGCGGTTATGACGTGGTCAGCCATTCGGCAAGTTCTGTCGCGCGCCTGATCAAGGCCGGCATCGTGGAAGAGCTGGACACATCCAAACTGGCCAATATTCAGCACATGGATCCCGCGGTAATGGGCCAGCTGGCCGCCAACTGGGACCCGGACAACAATCACATCATCCCCTACATGTGGGGCACCCACGGCGTGACGTATAACGCCGAGCTGGTGAAAGAGACGTATCCAGATGCGCCCATCGGCTCGCTCGATCTGATTTTCGATCCTGAACATCTGTCGAAAGTCGCGAAATGCGGCGTTTCCTTCCTCGATTCTCCGGGCGACATGGTGCCAATGGCGCTGGCCTATCTGGGTCACGACCCGAACACGACAGACAAAGGCGCCTACGCAGAGGTTGCTGAGCTGTTCGCGTCGATTCGCCCGCACATCAAGACATTCGACAACTACGCCTACCAGCGTATGCCGCAGAAAGAGTTCTGCGTCTCAACCACCTGGGGCCCCGATGGCCTGTTGGCCATGTCAGGCGCAGCTGAGGCGAACACTGGCGTCGTGCTCGACTTCTTCCTGCCTGCTGGCCAGAATGCGGCGCAGTTCTGGGTGGATGGCTGGATCATCCCGAAAGACGCATCGAACAAAGAGGACGCATATCTGTTCCTCGATTACATGATGCGCCCTGAGGTCGGAGCCGCTGACACCAACTTTACTTGGTACGCCACCGCCAACAAAACGGCGAAGGCCATGGTGGACGACGAAGTGAAAACCAGCCCAGCTGCGTTCCCAACGTCAGATCAGGTCGAAAAGATGTACACCGTAGCCGTGAAACCGCCAAAGCTTGAGCGGTTGGAGACGCGTACCTGGACCAACTTCAAAGCCGCTAACTGACGGCAATTGGTCAGCGCGGCGGCAGCCTTTTGGGATCGCCGCCGCGCATGACGACTGCCCGCCACCCAACATTCCCCTAACTGACGAGGCCCGGTTTGGCTGACGCACAATCCGCCCCAACCACGCCCATCCATGACCAGAATGGTTCTGAACCTATTGTTCAGATCAGGGGTGTGACCAAAAAATTTGGCGACGTCACCGCCGTCGAAAATGTCGATCTCGACATCATGCAGGGCGAGCTGTTCTGCCTGCTGGGCGGGTCTGGCTGCGGGAAAAGCACCTTGTTGCGCATGTTGGCGGGGTTCGAGTTTCCAGAGAGCGGTTCAATCAACATCGACGGCGTGAACATGTCGGATGTACCGGCCTTTGAGCGCCCAACGAACATGATGTTCCAGTCCTACGCGCTGTTCCCACACATGTCGGTCGAAAAGAACGTTGCCTTTGGTCTGGAGCAAGACAAGATCGCAAAAGCTGAGATCGAAGACAGGGTTCATGAGATCCTGAAACTGGTTGAGCTGGAGGACTACAAAAAACGCAAACCCCAGCAGTTATCCGGTGGCCAGCGTCAGCGCGTCGCGCTGGCCCGCTCTTTGGTGAAAGAGCCGAAGTTATTGCTGCTGGATGAACCCCTTGCTGCGCTCGACAAGAAGTTGCGCAAGCAAACCCAGTTTGAACTGGCGAATATTCAGGAACAGGTTGGCGTCACCTTCATCGTCGTCACCCATGATCAAGAAGAGGCGATGACCCTGTCGACCCGCATGGCGGTGATGGACAAGGGCCGGTTTATCCAGATTGGCACACCGACCGAGATTTATGAATTCCCGGAAACCCGGTTCGTTGCTGACTTCATCGGCTCGGCCAATATCATGCCGGGCAAAGTTACTGAGAATGGCGCTGACCATATCCGTGTCGCTACTGACTTGGGCGAGGTCTATGTTGATCACGGCCACACCTTCGCCGAAGGCAGCCAGATCTGGGTCGCGCTGCGGCCCGAGAAGATCTACCTGACGACCTCTCCCCATGAGACAGCGGGACCGAACCAGACTGAAGGCATGGTCGATGACATCGGCTATCTCGGCGAGACTTCGCTATACAAAGTGCGGCTGACGAATGGTGAGATCATCGACGTCACCGCGCCCAATTTGATCCGTCCAAAAACCCGGACCCATGGCATCACCTGGAAGGATAAAGTCTACCTCAGGTGGGAACCGTCCAGCGCCATGCTGCTTGGCTCATGAGCGACACTATTGGCGATACGACTGCGCCAAGCGCACTGCAACGGCTGGGCCGCTGGGCACAGTCGCGCTGGCGGACAATCATCGTCGTAATCCCGTTTGCCTGGCTCCTCCTGTTCTTCCTCGCGCCGTTTTTCATCGTTGCGAAGATCAGCGTAGCAGAGCTGGCCATCGCCAGCCCTCCCTTCACGAAGATGATCGAATGGACCGATGGCGGCATCCTTACGATCCGTATCGTCTTCGATAATTTCATCTACATTTTGGAAGACAGCCTCTACGTAAATACCTACATCAATTCGCTGAAAATATCGGTCACCTGCACGATCCTTTGCCTGCTGCTGGGCTATCCCATCGCCTATGGCATTGTGCGATCCGGCCCCGTAGCTAAGCCGTTGTTGCTGTTCGCAATCATCCTGCCGTTCTGGACATCGTTTTTGCTGCGTGTCTACGCGTGGATGGGGCTTTTGGCCGACCAGGGCACGATCAACAATCTGCTGATCGCGATGGGTGTAATAGATGAACCGATCCGCATGCTCTACACCGTATTCGCGGTCTATCTGGGTATCGTCTACACCTACATGCCGTTCATGATCCTGCCGCTTTACGCGAACATGGAGAAGCTTGACGGCAGCCTGAATGAGGCTGCAGCAGACCTGGGATCGCGCCCAACAAACACGTTCTTCAAGGTGACTCTGCCCCTGACCATGCCTGGGATCATTGCGGGCTCACTTCTGGTGTTCATTCCCGCCACTGGCGAGTACGTCATTCCCGATCTTTTAGGCGGCGGTAATGTTCAGATGATCGGGCGGGTTCTGTTCAATGAATTCTCACGCAACACAGACTGGCCGGTTGCTGCTGCGGTCGCCATTGTGTTGCTGTTCCTTTTGGTGCTGCCGATCATTCTGTTCCAGTACTATCAGGGCAAAGCGTCGGAGGCGTCGTAGTCGATGTACGGTAAACGATCCCGCTTTCTGACGATCATGCTGAGCATCGGGCTGGCGTTCTTCTACATCCCAATGATCCTCTTGGTGATTTACTCGTTCAACTATTCCAAACTGGTGCCCGTTTGGAGCGGCTGGTCGATAAGGTGGTACGAAAAGCTGCTGTTCGACAGCCCAGATGTCTGGGCGGCGGTTAGCCTGTCGCTGAAGATCGCCTTCGTAAACGCGACCTTCGCAACTCTCTTAGGCACGCTAGCAGCGCTGGTCATGGTGCGCTTTGGCAGGTTCAAAGGGCGGACGCTTTTTGGCGGTATGCTTGTCGCACCACTGGTGATGCCAGAGGTAATCACCGGGTTATCCCTGCTGGTCCTCTTTATCTCGCTGAAAGAGGCGATCGGCTGGCCGGCGGAGCGTGGCTTCACCACCATCACTATCGCCCACATCACCTTTTCCATGGCCTATGTCGCCGTCACCGTGCAGGCCCGCCTGACTGGCGTAGGTCAGACATTGGAGGAGGCTGCGGCGGATCTCGGCGCCAAACCCTTCAAAGTGCTGACCGCGATTACGATTCCGCAGCTTACCCCAGCGCTGATCTCAGGTTGGCTGCTGGCGTTCACGCTGTCGTTGGACGATCTGGTGATCGCCAGCTTTGTGACTGGGCCCGGCGCCAACACGCTACCGATCTTGATCTTCTCGCGCATCCGGTTAGGGCTGAGGCCTGACATCAACGCCCTCGCCACGATCATCATCCTGTTTGTCGCCATCTGCGTGGCCATCGCGGCGATCCTGATGTTCCGCCAGCACCGCCGCGACCTGCGCGACCAGCAACTTGCGGCCGGGGAAGACGCGTGAGCCAGCCGCAAAAAGCTGACCATCCAAAACGCACTGCTCCGCGCGATGTGCGACGCAAGCAGTTGATCATGGCGGCGATGGATTCGATCGCCAAGCGCGGATTTTCAGACACCACGCTGCGTCATGTCACCGAAAAAGCGAAGCTGTCGCATGGCGTCGTGAACTATCACTTCAAAAGCAAAGAAGCGCTCTATGACGCAACGCTGGGCTATCTTGCGCAAGAGCATTACGATCTTTGGACCAAAACGCTGGCGGAAGCTGGCGACAAGCCAGCAGCCCAACTGACTGCAATCATAGAAGCTGATTTCGACAAGAAGGTCTGCACGCAAAAGAAGCTCGCGGTCTGGTTTGCTTTCTGGGGGCAGGCCAAATACAGGCCAAATTATCAGAAGATTCACAACAAGTTCGACAATGAACGCTCGACGGAGCTGAAGCGGATCTGCGCTGATCTGATAGCTGAGGGCGGGTATCGCGGGCAAAAAGCGGTAGAGGCCGCACATGCGGTTGAAGCGCTGTTGGATGGCTTGTGGCTAAGCCTGCTGCTGTATCCCAGCTACGAGACGCGTGAAGAAAGCTATGCAACCTGCATGAAGGCAATCTCACGTCTTTTTCCTGATCACTTTGAGTTGGAAGATGTCGCGCTGGATTGCGTTAAATCCTCATGAGGGACCCGCGTTACGACATCCTTTTCGAGCCAGTAAAACTCGGCCCGGTCACCACAAAGAACCGCTTCTACCAAGTGCCGCACTGCACAGGCATGGGCTGGATGCGCCCGCGCACTGTCGCTGCGATGCGAGGTGTAAAGGCTGAGGGGGGCTGGGGCGTTGTTTGCACCGAATACAACTCAATCCACCCGACTTCCGACGACCTACCTCACGTTTCCGCATCACTCTGGGACGACAGCGATATCCGGGCGAACCGGATGATGACGGACGCCGTGCACGAACACGGTGGGCTGGCAGGGGCTGAGCTGTGGTATTCGGGCGCGCGCAGCCCCAACAACTTGACCCACCAAGTGCCGATGGATGTCGCCAGCATGCCGATCCTATCGGGCCACCCTAGCCAGACCCGCGCGATGGACAAGTCTGACATCCGCGACCTCCGCCGCTGGCACCGGAACGCCGCGCTGAGGGCGAAGGCGGCAGAGTTTGACGTCGTCTATGTCTACGCGACGCACGGTTACCTCCTCGCCAATTTCATCGATCCAAAGATCAACAATCGGAGCGACGAATACGGCGGCAACCTGGAAAACCGCCTACGCCTCACACGGGAATTGATAGAGGAGACGAAAGAGGTCATCGGCGACCACTGCGCCATCGCAGTTCGTTTCAAAGCCGATGAGACAGTCATAGCAGACGGCCAACCAGAGCAAGGCGAACGGCGAGAGATGTTGGAGATGCTGGCCGAATTGCCGGACCTCTGGGACATCAACATCGCCGACTATTCACTGGAGATGGGCGCATCACGCTTCACCAAAGAAGGCGCGCTAGAGCCGTACATGAATTGGGTGAAGTCAGTGACGACCAAGCCCGTGGTAACGGTCGGCCGTTTCACTTCGCCCGATACCATGGTCAGTCAGATCAAGCGGGGCGTGACGGACTTGATTGGCGCCGCCCGCCCCTCAATCGCCGATCCCTTCTTGCCGAAGAAGATTGAAGAAGGGCGGTCAGAAGACATCCGTGAATGCATCGGCTGCAACATCTGCTATTCCGGCGACAGCATTGGCGTGCCTATCCGCTGCACTCAGAACCCGGCCATGGGCGAAGAGTGGCGTAAGGGCTGGCATCCCGAACGGGCGTCGGCAAAAGCCAGCGCCTCCTCAGTTTTGATCGTCGGCGCCGGACCTGCGGGGCTTGAGGCGGCGCGCACCCTTGGTCTGCGCGGCTATGACGTGACGCTGGCCGAGGCGACGCGTGTTCTTGGCGGCCGCGTCGCGCGAGAGGCAGCCCTGCCGGGGATGAGTGAATATATCCGTGTGCGCGACTATCGCGAACAGCAGATTCTGAACATGCCAAATGTGGAGGTCTTCCGCGAAAGCCGCCTTGGCACCGATGACGTGTTTGAGTTCGGCGCGGATCACGTCTGTATCGCCACTGGCGCTGACTGGCGGGCGGATCGCTTTGACGGCAAAGCGTTCACTCCCATCAGCGAGGCCGTGCTGACCGCGGATGACATCATGGACGGGCGCTTGCCAGAGGGCTCGACTGTCGTGTTCGATGCGGACAACTATTACCTCGCCGGAGTGATCGCCGAACGCATTTTCCAGACGGGAGTGCCTGTTACCTACGTGACCGAAAGCGACAGCGTATCGACATGGGCAGGTAACACGTCAGAGCGTTGGCGGGTGCGAACTCACCTGATGAACTTGGGCGTAAAGATCGTAACAGCCCACGCGCTAACTGACTTCGACGGGACCACGGCAACGCTGACTTGCGAGTATACAGGCGCAAAGAAGACCCTTGAAGCGACCGGCGCCGTCATGGTCGGCCAGCGCAGGCCTCGTGATCAGATCTATCACGATATCCTCACCAAGGTCGGCGATGACATATCCAAATTGCCATTCTCCCTGAAGCGGATCGGCGACTGTGAGGCACCCACGATCATCGCTGCAAATGTCTATGCCGGGCATCGCTATGCGACCGAGTTAGACGCAGAAATTGATCGGGATGAACCTATGCGCCACGACCGCGTGGATGTCGGCTCGATCTCGTCTGCTCCGACCAATATTCCCGAAGGTGCGGCGGAACAGTATCTGTCAACGCTTCTTCAATACTGGGAAGAAGAAGTTGCGGGAGAGGCATATTTTCGCGAGCTTGCAGCAAGGGCGGCCGAGCCTCGGCAAAAGGAAAAGCTGTTGTTGCTGGCGCAGATCGAAACCCACACCGCTTCGATCGTAAAACCACTGCTGACCCGATATGGCCTGATACCTAAGACCGATGAGCAGTTGAAGGCCGAAGGTAAACACGATGCGATTGGCGCACCTCAGCAATGGGATGATCTAATCGCCCAGATGGCGAAGACCTTCCCCAGCTATATGCCCAGTTTTAAGCGGCTAGAGGAGATGGCGCCGCCAACGGACCGTCCGATCCTGAAACGAATGACGGCGCATGAAACTGCTGCCATTGAGTTTCTTGAGAAAGAGATCGCAGGCGATGCAGACGCAACACTTCCGCTGATCTCGTTCCTCTGCGACGCCGATGAGGCAGCCTGACCATGGCTCAGATTGCAAATGAACGCCCCGCGCTCGCCAACAGCCTCTGGACCGCTACAGCAAATAATAGCCCTGATCGCCCCGCGCTGATCGGAAAAGCCGAAGCAGACACAGTCATTGTTGGCGGTGGCTTCACCGGCCTCTGCGCCGCGCTGCACCTGGCTGAAGCGGGGCAGAGTGCCATTGTGCTAGAGGCGGAAACACCGGGCTGGGGCGCCTCAGGCCGCAACGGCGGGCAGGTAAATCCGGGGCTGAAACTTAACCCCGACGATCTGGTCGCGAAATTTGGCGACGACCTCGGCCATCGTATGGCGAAGCGATGGGGCAATGGTGGGCCCTTACTATTTGACTTGATTAAAAAACACGGCATTCAGTGTGACGTAGCGCCAATCGGTTTCCTCCGCACCGCCACATCGCAAAAGACCCTTACGGGGCTGCAAACCATAGCCCGGCAGTGGCGGACACATGGCGCGGACTATGACGAAGTCAGCCGTCGGGATGTTTCCCAAATGGTCGGCGCGGACGCGTATATAGGCGGCGTTATTGACCGGCGCGGCGGAAACATCCACCCATTGAACTATGCGCTAGGCCTTGCTGAAGCTGCTGAAAAGGCTGGCGCCATTATTCACGGTCACAGCCGCGCAACAGGCTATTCTACCGCCAGCGGCAAAGTCACAGTTCAAACCAAAGGTGGTGAGGTTACCGCACAACGCGCACTTGTTTGCACCAATGCCTATACTGACGATTTCGGCGGAAAACTTGGCAAAACGGTCGTCCCGGTCACATCTGTGCAGGTCGCGACAGCTCCGCTATCCAACAATATCGCCAGGTCCATTTTGCCTGACGGGCATTCCCCCACGGACACGCGCCGATTGATTTTCTACTTTCGCAAAACAGCAGATGGACGGTTTGTCATGGGCGGCCGAGGTGCGATGGGTGAAGGGTCGACCCGCAAACGACAGCAAGCTCTGCGTGAGGCCGCAGTGGATCTCTACCCTCAGCTTGGCGATGCAGAATGGGACTATGCTTGGGGCGGAAACGTCGCCATGACACGCGATAGCCTTCCAGGGCTGCATCTGTTGGCCCCGAATGTCTTGGCAGGCCTAGGCTTCAATGGCCGCGGTGTGGCCAACGCGACGGTGATGGGCACGATTCTGGCTGACTGGGCGATGGGAACGCCTGCAGAGAAACTGGACATGATTTTGACTGAGGCAAGACCGATCCCTTTCCACGCATTTCGGAACATTGGCCTGGGCGCCACAATGGCTGCGCTGCGCTTACTGGATCGTTTCCGATTATAGCCATCAATCGAAGCTCGAACAAAGGCGACGTTGGCGAGAGATTCTTGGACCACTCATTTCAATCCCGCGATCCATTCGCTGATCAAAGCGATACCCTCTTCGTGCTGAAGACTGCGCCCAAATTCCGGCATCATCACACCCGGTTCCAGTGATTTCATCCGATAGATCATGATAGACGTTTCAGGGTCGCCCGGTGCGACGTCAAAGTCATATCCACCGGATCCTCGCCCCGCCGCAACTGGGCGTTTGCGATAGCCCCAGGCATCGCGTTCTTCCTCACCAAAGGTCAGAAACAGGCCGGAATTGCTGGCTGGACCGTCGCGGCGGTGACAATGGGCGCAGTTTACGTCCAGATAGGCGCGCGCCCGGTCGTCCAAGCCACCAGTTCGCCAATCCGCGCTTTCGGGCGGGGATGTTGCTGCGTCTAGTTGGCCTCGTACGGTCCACTCCGTCAGTTGGTTCCGCGCTCCATCGCCATAGTCAAAATCGTGGTTCAGGTTGCGGGCCTTTGGGCCGATCGGAGTGATTTCACCGCCTCGCATATGACAACCCTTGCATTGGTTCGCGTTAGGCACGCGATAGCTGATTGTCTGGCCTTCGTGTTCCACATCAAACCGGGCGCCCGCCAACTTCAGCCGAGCATCACCAACTTCGGCATCCCAAATATAGGGCATGCTTTCCAGCCAGCCTCTTGCCGAATTAATAGTCGGGTTTCGATCAAGCCAGCACCTTCAGGGTAAGCAAAGGTTTTGATCAGAACCGAACCGACGGGAAACTCAAACGCCTCATCAACATCATAGGAGGCAGGTGAAGGCGTCCAGACGAACCGCAGCTTTTCAGCGTGATCAGAGAACAGCGGCGTCGCCAGATCGTAGGGCGTCACGGCCTCAGCGGGGATCTGTGCAAGACCATTGTCGAATAGGCCGTAGGCCGACAGCCATTTAGCTGGCTTCTTCGCCAACAAAGCGGCCTCATCAACCGCTATTGCCGCTAAGGGCAGCAGCACTAGTCGGCACGCTAGTCGAATCATTGATCTTGCGGCAACGTCACAGGCAGTGGCTCTGGCAGGCTACCCTGATAGCTGGCCACATCGCGATCGATGCTCGCCTCCCATGGGTAGATCGTCTGAGCGATCATACGAAGGTTGGCGAAGGTCGCGTCTTTCTCATTTACATAGATTCCGTCTTCTTCGCTCGTCCAGCTGAGCCATTTAGTAAGCGGCGTCACACCGTCTCAAAGAACGTCGGGAATTTCACCGCCTGCCGCTTCGGCAAAGAAAAGGCCGACCTCGCCCGAAGGTTCAAACCCACCCCGGCCATAGTCATCGTCGCGAATGACGATGCCACGCGGATGGGGTTGATAGTCGTCGTCTTCATAGTCCTCAAAATAACTACCGACCCCGATGTGGATCATGGCGTTGTTATCAAATCTATTCTTGAACACGTGCACATTGCGGTTCGCCATAATCAAAACACCAGTGCCCATCGGAACCGTAGCAACGATATTGCCTTCGGGCGCAAAATTTGGCGTATCGTTATTCACGATCTCATTGTTGAAAACCCGAACATTTCGCCCGCCGTTCTGCTTCAGGTTCGGTAGATCGAAAACTAGAATGCCCCCAGTGTTCCGCATCGCAACGTTGTCGTAAACATTTGCATTGTAAGAGTTTTCGATCTCAATCCCAGCCACGTTAAATTCTGCTCGGTTACGCCGCACAATGATACGATCGGACTGCTCAACATAGATGCCTGCATCTGAGGCACCCCGCACCAAGCTGTCCTCAACCAATACATCGGTCGATTCCACCGGATAGACACCATAGGCCCCGTTTGATGCTTCTGGACCGCCTGTCCATTCCACCCGCAGCCGGCGGAATGTGATGATGTCCGACCCTTTGGTCTTGATCCCGTCGCCTTTGGAATTCTCAACGGCAAAATCTTCAAGCACAACATTGTCTGAAGTGACCAAAAGCCCCTCTCCCGCGCCCTTCTGGTCCGCAAAATCAAGGATCGTCGCATCCATCCCCGCGCCCGTGATCGTCACGCCATCAACATCCAGCGACAAACCGTCGAACAAAGGATACCGCCCTTCAGCCAAAAGGATGATGTCGCCATCTTTGGCTAGGATCAGCGCCTCCTGCAGTTTCTCCGCCGCGTCAGTCCCCGGGGCGACAACATAGGTTTCCGCCGAGGCCAATGTGGCTGTAAAAACCAGTGCCAAAGGGATTAGAAATAGCTGTCGCATGCGTCCTCCGAACATTTAGGGCGATGCTAGGCGGGCGTGCCAAGGCGTACAAGCATTCCGTCAACGCAAGTCGCCGGATTTCTTGTACGACGCTGATTTATGATAGCCTACCACTTAACTTGCCGGAGTTGTCACAATGCCCTCAAATCTGAAGAATACGGCTGTCTTCCTCAGAGATCTTGCCGCAAAAAATTCTAAAGACTGGTTTGACGCCAATCGTGATCGCTATGAGACCGAGTGGTGAGTGCCAGCGGAAGACCTTGTTGCGTTGCTATCGGAAGAGATGGCCGCTCTCACGCCACCGCATCAGGCCCTCCCCAAGATCAACAAATCAATCCGCCGGATAAATCGCGATGTCCGCTTCTCAAAGAACAAAATGCCCTATGACTCAAAACTACATCTCGTGTTCTGGACTGGCGATCACCCGACACGATCCCCAGCAATCCACATAGTCATTCACCCCGATCATGTTGGCCTGGGCGCTGGTCATTGGGCGATGAGCGCCGATGAACTGGATCGTTACCGCACAGCTGTTTGCACACCTTCGGGCGACGACCTTACCAGCATCGTGTCGACCTGTGCGGAGGCTGGCTTTGATCTCGCAGAAGAAAGTCTGAAGCGTGTTCCGAATGGGTTTGGTATTGCCGCAGAGCGAGAAACGCTCCTGAAACGTAAAGGCCTAGTCATCCTGACACGTAACGCCACCTGGGGCCATGCGGACCTGTTAGACGCTGATCGTCGCGCAAATGCCCTGCCACAGCTGGCAGCGGTTAACGAATGGCTGATCCGGCACGTAACCGGCTAGATCCTGACGGGTTCGTTTTTTTCTTCACTCAGAAGGACATTGCTTTCAATTTCGCCAATCCCTGGCAGGGTCATGATCCGCCGGCGAAGAATACGTTCAAAATCTTCCAAATCGCGGGCGACGACTTTCAAGCGATAGTCATAGACGCCGAGGACGTGTTGGACGAGTTGCACTTCAGGGATCGCGGTGACAGCTCTCTCAAACTCCTCAACCGACCCCCTCCCCCGCGCGGACACTTTCACACCCAGAAAGACAGTCACGCCGAAACCCAGTTTTGCTTTGTCCAAACGGACACGGCGCCCGCGAATAACACCCGCCTCTTCCAATCGCTTAATACGCCGCCACGCTACGGGTTGCGACACGCCCGCCTGAACACCAGCATCCTTGGCGGTCAGTGAGCCGTCAGCCAGCAAAGCCCGCAAAAGGGCCACGTCTGTTGCGTCAGGCGTCATAAAGACAGACTTTCGTCATTCTTCACTTCGCTGATCAGCATCAACGCCTCGACATCGGCGACATGCGGTAGGTCCAGAATGCGTGTCTTCAGGATTTCCTGGTAGTGCTCCAACGAGCGGGCCACGACGTCCATCCGTACATCAACCCGCCCCAACAAAGTTTGGATCGACAGAATCTCAGGCACGCCACGCGCGGCGGTGATAAATTCCTCAAACGCGCCGCGCACCGTCTTGTCGATACGCACGCGAAGATACACCGTTACGTCAAAGCCAAGTTTCCGCAGATCAATATCAACTGAGCGACCCAGGATCACGCCGTCCCGCTCCATCCGTTCAATTCGCCGCCAGCAAGGGGTTGTTGACAGGCCAGCAGCTTCCGCCACTTCTGCAGTGGTCAACGAGGCGTCTCGCTGCAATGCGCGTAGGATACGCCTGTCTGTATCGTCAATCTTTAACATGTTTTTTTCTGTATATGATAAATCCACATTTAACCATGCTCGCAAAATATAGATTTAGCGCAACAAAACGAATTTCATGCGCGCGTTATCCCTATGCTACGCCCAACGACAATCTCAAAGGGAGACGCCAAATGCGCGTTTATTATGATCGCGACTGCGACATCAATCTGATCAAAGACCGCAACGTTGCCGTTGTTGGCTATGGCTCGCAGGGCCACGCCCACGCTCTGAACATGCGTGACAGCGGCATTAAGAACGTTGTCGCCGCTCTCCGCGATGGATCGCCATCAGCTGCAAAAGCCGAAGGCGAAGGCCTGAAAGTGATGAGCATTGCTGAGGCCGCCAAATGGGCCGATGTCGTCATGATGACGATGCCCGATGAGCTGCAGGCAGAAACCTATTACGCGCACATCCACGACAACATGAAGCCCGGCGCTGCGATTGCGTTCGCCCACGGCCTGAACATCCACTTCAAGCTGATTGAAGCACGAGACGACATCGACGTGATCATGATGGCGCCAAAAGGCCCTGGCCACACCGTACGTGGCGAATTCGTCAAAGGCGGCGGCGTTCCTTGCCTTGTTGCAGTTGATCAGAACGCATCCGGCAAAGCCCTGGAAATTGGTCTGTCATATTGCTCAGCAATTGGCGGCGGTCGTTCAGGCATCATCGAAACTGACTTCAAGGAGGAGTGCGAAACCGACTTGTTCGGCGAGCAGGCTGTTCTTTGTGGCGGCGTCGTTGAACTGATCCGCATGGGCTTTGAAACCCTTGTTGAAGCGGGCTACGAGCCTGAAATGGCATATTTTGAGTGTCTGCATGAGGTCAAACTGATCGTTGACCTGATCTATGAAGGCGGCATCGCCAACATGAACTACTCAATCTCGAACACGGCTGAGTACGGTGAGTATGTATCTGGCCCACGGATCCTGCCATACGCTGAAACCAAAGCACGGATGAAAGAAGTTCTTGCTGACATTCAGAACGGCAAGTTCGTCCGCGATTTCATGCTGGAAAACAAAGTTGGCCAGCCAATGTTCAAAGCGACACGTCGCAACAACGACGCCCATCAGATCGAAGCGGTCGGCGAAAAGCTGCGCGGCATGATGCCTTGGATCGCAGCCGGCAAGATGGTCGACAAAGCCAAGAACTAAGGCCAGAAACCAAACTACAGGATCGGGCCGCTGCGAAGCGGCCCTTTTCTATTTGCTAAGCGGTGAAAGCCCGATGCTCTTATCCGCTCAATCCGGAATAATCGACTTAGCGTCCCAAGGCTGAGCGGCGTCAGGATAAAGCGACTTTTTGGGCGCATATCTGCGCGGATCATCCAGCGACGAGGCATGGACATAGATCCGGTCGCCCATAGTTGTGCTGCGGCGCGTCAACTGTGACCCGCAATTAGGGCAAAAGCCGCTATAAGTCGGCTTACTCGAACCACCCTTCATATCGTAGATTTTGCAGGCGTCAGAGATCGAAAAAGTGTCGATGATCATCGGCGTCATCTCAGAATGGCCCGAACCTGTAAGCTGCTGGCAATCGCGGCAGTGGCACCGAAATGGCGCAGCGCCCATCGGCGTTCCTTGATAACGGACAAGGCCACATTTGCAGCCGCCTTTTATCGCGTCGACCATTGCTTGGTTCTCTCTATCCGATCACCATCGCCAGATCGTCTTCCTTGACGACATCGCCTTCTGCGATGCTCAGCCTTTTCACAACGCCATCACAAGGCGCCTCGTAGGGCACCTCCATCTTCATCACTTCCATGATGAAAAGCTCCTGCCCATCAGTGACAGTATCGCCTTCCTTGACCCACAGCTTCCAGATCGTACCGGCGGTTTCACAGTGAATATCTTCGGCCATGGACGGCTCCTCAGGGTCTGATCGCGAAACTGGCGGGGCCGAGCAGCGACGGCAACAGGGGCTGCACGCGGTCGATCCAGCGCGCCAGCATGGGCCGGGTTTCGCGGGGGTCTATCAGTTCATGCACCGCCAGCGCTTCGGCCCGGGGAAAGGGCGACTGGCGGGCGGCGAGCATTTCTTCGAGCTCTTGTCGCTTGGCGTCGGGGTCCTCAGCGGCGGCGATTTCTCTGTGAAACGCAACGGCGACGCCGCCTTCGACTGGCAGCGGGCCCGTTTCGGCTGAGGGCCAGGCGAGGACATAGGCGTCAGGGCCGTAATGGGCGACCTGCGCGACGCCGAAGGATTTGCGAACCATCACGCTGGCCCATGGAACGTTCAGTAGCGCTGAGGTCAGGGCAGCGTTTGCGCCGTGTCGGATGGTGGCCTCGCGTTCGGATTGCGAGCCAATCATGAAGCCCGGCTCATCAACGAAGCAGATGATGGGGAGGTGAAAAACCTCGCACAGTTCCATGAACCGCCGCGCCTTGTTCGCGCCATCCGCCGTCATTGCCCCAGCGAGAACTTTTGGATCGTTGCCCCAGACGCCTACAGGCTGGCCGTTCATTCGGGCAAGACACATGATCTGGCTTTTGCCGTAACCCCGGCCCATTTCAAACACCGAGCCTTCGTCCATCACCGACTTGATGATGCGGCGCATGTTATAGGCGCGGCGGCGTTCTTTCGGGATGATCTCCAGCAAGCGTTCTTCGCGGCGGTCCACAGGGTCGTTACACAGTGAAACCGGCGCCAGTTCGTAGACGTTGGAAGGCAGGTAGCTGAGGAACGCCCGGATCTGCTCCATCGCTTCGGGCTCATCGGCCGCCGCGTTGTCGACAGTGCCGTTCTTGGTGTGAACCCCTGCCCCGCCAAGCTCATCCTTGGTGAGTTTCTCGCCCATCGCCCGTTCTACGACTGCAGGCCCTGCGATCATGATCTGAGCGGTCGAATTGGACATCACAGAGAAATGCGATGACACCAGCCGCGCCGCTGGCAAGCCCGCGACAGCCCCTAAGGCGGCAGAGGCGACGGGGGCTGTGGCCATGGCCTGCGCGACCGACCGGAACCGGGGCGCGTTGAAGACGGCGCTGGGAAGACTTGCGTGTTTGGACTTGCCGACCGATCCGCCAGCACCTTCGTGGAGGCGGACCAGCGGAAGACGGTATTTGACGGCCAGATCTTCGGCGTAAACGGATTTACGCAAGCCTGCTTCGGTGGGCGAGCCACCTTTCAGGGTGAAGTCTTCGCCCCCGACAACAACCCGGCGACCATCAATCTTGCCAAAGCCGAGGACGAAGTTGGCGGGCGAAAATTCGACGATATTACCGTTCTCGTCCACCTCGGCCTCACCCGCGCCGCGCCCTATTTCGTCAAACGTATCGGGGTCGAGGACAGCGTCGATCCGTTCGCGGACCGTCAGCTTGCCCTTGTCGTGATGTTTGGCGATGGCGGCCTCGCCACCTTGGAGGACTGCGAGGCGTCTCCGCTCAGCAATCTGATCTACTTCGTCTTTCCAGCTCATGGCGTTGATGTTGGCCGGAGGGGCGGCGGTGTCAATCAGGAAAGATGCGTGTGACGCTGGGTTTCGCAAAAGGTTTTACGCGTGAAACTAACCCTAAATCATTGTTTTAATTAATATAATTTTTTCGTTAACCTTTTTCACAGCGTGGTTTCACAGATGATTGGTTTTGATTGGAGGTGCGGCAGTCTCGTTACAGTTGGTTCGCTGCTTGGATGCAAGGTGTGTCTTCTGATGCATCGCTGTCGACCTACTGATTAATAGAGAGACGCGCCCCTACCTCACTTCAAGCACCAGCCGCTTCAGCATGCGATAGACCTGACCATCATCCCATGCGTGCTCCACCAACCGCGGATTAGGCGCCTGTTCGGCCAATTTCCGCAACGCCGCCGACATCTCCATCCGCGCAAGCTACGATCCCGGGCAGGCGTGCATGCCGTAGCCGAATGCAAAATGACGCGCCCGATCGCGCGTGATGTTGAACCTATGAGGATCGTTCAGAACAGCCGGGTCCCGGTTCGCGGCGGGAACCAACGTGAAAGCGATGTCGCCTTCCTTAAACTCAACCCCGCGCCATTCGAAATCACCTGTCGCCGCATGTGGTATCGCCCATGGCAACGGGGCGTAGCGCATGCCTTCATCCACGGCGCTCAACGCCAATTTCGGATCAGCTACCAGTTTGGCCCATTCGTCCGGATGTTCCAGCAACGCCAACAGTATCAGCGGCAACTGAGTTCGCGTGGTGTCGACGCCAGCTGAGGCAAGCTCAATGGACAGATACACCAATTCATCCTCGCTCATCCGGTCGCCATCTATTTCGGCCTGCATCAATTCGCTAAAGAGATCATCGCCGGGTGCGCCCCGCCGGTCAGCCAGCAGTTTGCGAAGAAAGTCATGGATGTTGCGGTTCGCGTCTTCAACCTCTGCGATCCCAGCACCAGACTGCAGCGCGTCCAGTTTTCGCCCACCCGCTTTGATCCAGTCGTTCAAGCCATCGGTTTTCTCATAAGGCACGCCAAACATCGGCCCTAAGACACGGGCAGGCAGTGGATCGGCAAAGGTAGTGCAAAACTCAACCTGCTTGCCCTTCACCTCTGCAATCAGGTCATCGACGATCCCATCGATAACCTCCGCCATGCCCTCAATCATCCGGTCGCGTAGGGCGTGCTTCACCAGCCGTGAGAGGCGAAAATGCTGATCGCCGTGCATGTTCAACAACTCATGCCTGATCGCATTGGCCAGATAGGGACTTTTCGTTTCGTCGATATCGGTGAAGGCAAAGCGGAATTGTTCGCAGCGAAACACTTCCATCACATCGTCTTGATTGAGAAAGACGTGGCCGCCATCTGGCGTACGGAAATGGGTATGCTCCGCCCTGATTTCGTCGATATAGCCATAACGATCACTCTGAAACCGTGGATCGCGAAGTTCGATTTAGGGCGCTGTCATCTGGCATCTCGCTTGATTGTTGGCGGCATTCTTCGGCTGGGCGAGGGGTGCAGTCATCCTGCAGGCTATGCAAGTGGCCAACCACCCACCCAACCGCCTGACACAGATCAGCCCTGCAAAATCAAAGGGATGTATTTCCCGGCAGGTTAGCTAAAACCGAACGATGAATCCCGCCCGCGGCATTGCGCTGAAACTGATTTCCGTCGTTGTCTTCATGGCCATGACATCGCTGATCAAAGCGACCGCCGACGCCGTGCCGCCCGGCGAAGCGATCTTTTTCAGGTCTTTCTTCGCTTTGCCCATCGTCATCATAATGCTGGCCTGGACCGGGCATTTGAATGATGGGCTGCGCATTGTGAACCGGCCTGCCCACATTATTCGGGGCGTTGTTGGCGCGACGGCGATGGCGTTGATGTTCTTTGGCCTTGGTCACATTCCCCTGCCCGAGGCTGTAGCGATCTTTTTCGCTGTACCAATTTTTGTGACCCTACTAGCCTCCCTTTTGCTGGGTGAGCGTATTCGCCTCTACCGTATGGGCGCAATTGCGTTGGGCTTTGTCGGCGTTCTGATCATCATGTCCCCCCGTCTTTTGGCAGAAGGTGAAACCGGGTCGGATTTGAAGACCATTGCATCAGTGGCGGTGTTCTGCGCCGCCTTTTTCGCGGCAATGGCGACTGTCTTTGTGCGAAAACTGATGGCGACTGACAGCGCCGCTTCGGTCAGTTTCTGGTTTGCGGTGTTCACAACGCTTCTGTCGCTTTTGTCAGTTCCATTCGGATGGGTCGTTCCATCATGGGAGGTGGTTGGCCAGCTGATCCTCGCAGGACTTCTGGGCGGTATCGCGCAGATCTTCATGACCACTGCCTACCGGCATGCAGAGGCCGCTGTCATCGCGCCATTTGATTACTCGCAAATCGTTCTTGCGCTGTTAGTGGGCTATTTCATCTTTGGTGAACTACCAACCTGGGTCACCCTTTTTGGCGCGTCGCTGACGATCGCCGCCGGGCTGCTGATCATCTGGCGTGAGCGACAATTGGGTCTGGCCCGCAAGAACGACACGCTGAGAAGCTAAGGCTTGCAGGCCAGCCAGCCATCGCTATGGTCCGGCGCGGTGGAGATTAACGAGGTGCATGAGGGCGCAATCCAGATTTGGTTTCAGCGGATTTCTGACGCGATGGATATTCGCCCAGATTCTGGTTTTGGCGACATTCAATCCAACTGATTACAGCTATTTCCGTTGGGCGCAGAACGCGTTTGAGACGGAATTACCGCTGGTCATCTTCCTCGGCGTGGTTCTGTTGATCGGCTACATCATCTTTCTGCGGGCCACATTGCGATCCATAGGCGTGATCGGGATCGCCTTGATCACGGCGCTAGCAGGATCGCTGATGTGGGTGCTGATCGACCGGGGGCTGTTGTCGCTTGATAATGTTGATCTGCTGACATGGGTCGGCCTGATTGGCGTTGGACTGATTCTTGGTCTGGGCATGAGTTGGAGCCACGTGCGCCGCATGCTTTCGGGTCAGTTGGATGTGGACGACGTCGACGGCTGAGCATTTCTGCACGCGACGTCCTTCGCCTAAATGGTTAACAATTGGTAAACGGCGTTAAGCTGGGGACCAGTTGGTGGCATCTGCACTAAAACTTGCGGCTTAGATCGCAGCATCGTTGTATGCCTGCAGCGCGCAGGCAGATGTTCGCACCTGGCCTGAGACCAAAGCCATGCTCGCTGCGCCCGATCAGCCGCCTGCGGTCTACGCATTCGTCAATCGCGCCATCGAAGAGGATCGCCTTAGCGAAGCGGCGAATGCCTTGGAAAGGCTGGTGCGCTTTCGACCAGACCTGACACAAGCGCGGTTTGATCTGGTGAAGCTATATGAGGCGATGGACCAAGGTGATCTGGCGGATGAACAACGCCAGGCGTTGGCTGAGGCAGGCGCCACCGACACATTTCAAGCCAACACAGAAATCAACGGCTTTTTTTGCGCTGGGTGCGGGCTATTACACAAACCCATCCGCAACACCGCGCGACAATGTTCTGACGCTTAGATCAGGTAATCCGGGTCTGATCGAAGAGATTGCGTTGGGTTTTACGCGCGAAGAAAGCCCGCTTGCCTTTGTTCAGGCCGGGGTGCGCGTTGCCGCGCCACTAGATGGGCGCACAACCGCCGTCTTCGATTTCTCAGGATATGCCGCGTACTTCTTTGATGACAATGATCAGGATGATGCGATCATTGCCCTGCGCATGGGGCCCGAAATCGTTTACGCGAAGGGCGTCTTTCGTCCCTTTCTGGACCTCGGGTATCGTCATTTTGGCAGCGATCCTTATGCCGTCGCCGCGGCCCTGGGCGTCGAAGCCAGCGTTGATTTTGGCCCAGGCGTCCTGACTATGGAACTGTCTGGTGGATATCGCGATTTCATTCCCACCAGAGATACGCCGGGCCGTGAAAACCTTGACGGCACAGAAGCGCAGGTCGCCCTATCCTATGGTGTCCCTCTGAGTCAGGCGCTGCAACTCGACGTGTCAGCGCGCGTCGCTGCGGTGAACGCAGACAAGGATTTCGAAGACTACTTCGCGTTCGGTGCGGACGCTGCACTGTCAGCGACATTCGACGCTTTCGGACGACCGTTGGTTGCAACCCTGGGCGGAGGCGTCGTTACCAGCCGCTATGAAACGCCTGACTTTCAGTTGCTGGATATCAAACGCCGCGACACCTCTGTCGCCGCATATTTCGGCCTGGCGACGGACCTGGACGAAGTCACCTCAATAGATGGCGCAGTGACCTATCGACGGCGGTTTTCAAACTACGACATTTTCGACAATAAAGGTGTGAGTTTCACCATCCGATTGGCGAGGCGCCTCTGATGTTGAGGTTTATTGTACTTGCGGCGCTTTTTTGCTTTGCTTTTTCGCCTTTGCGCGCGGCTGAGACTGAGGTCTTTCTGGAAGAGGGCAACGGTGTTTTCATCGCCTTGTCCGCTGGCGCAGATGTGCGGATCGTTCATGAAGAAGACAGCGCCCCGAAAATGATTGAAATACGGGCAGGATTCGTTCAGGTCATCTCCAGCTTTGTCGATCCTTCCGACATGGTGGTCCGCCTCGGCGCATCGGTCCTGACATTGGGCAAAGGCGCGGCGATCTTCTCAGCTCAACCTGAGGGTGGAATGGAGGCGATATTGCTGAACGGGTCGCCCTTTGACCTGAAAGGGGGCAAGGGCAAAGGCGTTCGCCCCGGCGATCGGTTGCGTGTTGATGGGAAGGGAGAGGTTCGCAAAGACCAAATGTCTAAGGGGCAATTGAAAGGACGGGGTCGAAACTTTGGGAAACCTCCCCCAAAGCAAAAGAAAAGGGAACGCGGCAGTAACCAGCGCAGCGGCGCTCGGCCCGTAGGCGAGGATGCTGGTCTGGAGGGCCCGGTGAAGCCGCCGAAGGAAACGCAAGCGTTGAAGACGGGGCCGAAACTGAAGGTCAATCGTCCGAATAACCGCGCGCCAAAACCACCGCAAAGCGTCGACACGGCGATTCGCGAGATGACGGACAAGGCGAAAAACGCGCTGAATGATCGGGTTCAACCTCAACCAGCGCCCGCGCCGGGTCCTGGGCAGCCACCAGCACCGGGTCCAGGCCAACCACCTGCGCCGGGTCCTGGTCAGCCCCCGCCGCCACCGAGGCCCTGATACAGATCTGTTGTCACGTTTCACGCAATTGCTTGATCGTAGGCCTATCGACATCATATTGGCCTTACGCTATACGCGCGCTCACGCTGAGATGGGCTCGGCGGACAAGGGTTGTGACCTATGCAAGACATCGTCCTGATCGTTCACCTTATTATCGCGGTTTTCCTGATCGCGGTCGTCCTTTTGCAGCGCTCCGAAGGCGGCGCATTGGGGATCGGTGGCGGCGGTGGCGGCGGCGGTCTTGTGTCTGCGCGCGGCGCAGCAAGCGCGCTTTCCAAAGTGACGTGGTTTCTGGCGGCGGCGTTCATTGCGACATCGTTGACGCTGACGATCATTGCCGCATCAAATTCTGGCGACCGTTCAGTTGTCGATGGCGTATCAACCAGCCTGCCCGCGGCGGACCAGGAAATCCCGACCTCATCTGGGTTTAGCCTGCCAAACTTGTCGGACACGCCTGCTGATCCGACCCAGCCCCCGGCTGCTGACTAAAATAATCTGACTGGTTCGGCGGACAAACTGTTGTCCGCCGCCCCCGAATCTTGTACCTCTCCAATCCCGTGAGACAAGATGCTGTGCTCGCACGGCAAATCACCAAAACAAATGTTCACGGGGGCCAGTAGCAGTGGCGCGTTATATCTTTATTACCGGCGGTGTGGTTTCGAGTCTTGGCAAAGGCCTCGCCAGCGCAGCCTTGGGCGCGCTTTTGCAGGCCCGTGGCTATTCCGTTCGCCTACGAAAGTTGGATCCGTACCTCAACGTTGATCCCGGAACGATGTCACCGTTTGAGCATGGCGAGGTATTCGTCACAGATGACGGCGCTGAGACTGATCTGGACCTTGGGCATTATGAGCGGTTTACAGGCGTGCCTTGCCGCAAGACGGATAGTGTCTCGTCCGGCCGGATTTACACCAATGTTTTGGATAAGGAACGCAAAGGCGATTACCTCGGCAAGACGATCCAGGTGATTCCCCACGTCACGAATGAAATCAAAGATTGGCTGGCGATCGACGATGAAGACGTCGATTTCATGCTGTGTGAGATCGGCGGCACCGTTGGCGATATCGAAGGTCTTCCGTTCTTTGAAGCCATTCGCCAGTTTCAGGCTGAACGCCCGCGCGGCCAGTGCATTCTGATGCACCTCACCCTCCTCCCCTATCTAGCGGCGTCGGGAGAGCTGAAAACAAAGCCAACGCAGCATAGCGTCAAGGAACTGCGATCCATCGGCCTGCAGCCAGACGTGCTGGTCTGCCGGACTGAACATGAGATACCGGAAACCGAGCGCGCCAAGATCGGCATGTTCTGTAATGTCCGACCGGAATCGGTCATTCCCGCGATGGACATGAAAAGCATCTACAAAGCACCCCTTGCCTATCATGAAGTTGGTCTTGATCAGGCCGTGCTGGATGCGTTCAGCATTTCACCTGCGCCAAAACCCGACCTCACCCGCTGGAACGCAGTGGCGGAAAGAGTTGATAATCCAGACGGCGAAGTGCGTATCGCGATTGTTGGTAAATACGTCAAACTGGAAGACGCCTATAAGTCCCTGGCCGAGGCGTTGACCCATGGCGGTTTCCATAACCGCGTGAAAGTTCGCGCCGAATGGCTGGACGCCGAAATTTTTGAACGCGAAGACCCTGCACCACATCTGGAAGGTTTCAACGCGATCCTTGTTCCCGGCGGGTTTGGCGAACGCGGCACTGAAGGCAAGATCAAGGCGGCGCAGTTCGCGCGTGAACGGAAAATTCCGTACCTCGGCATTTGTCTCGGCATGCAGATGGCTGTTGTCGAAGCTGCGCGCAATCTTGCTGGAGTTGGGCGCGCCGGGTCACAGGAATTCGACCATGAAGATGGCTCTGACCGGTTTGAGCATGTCGTCTACCACATGACTGAATGGACCGAGGGTAATCAGACTGTGCGGCGCAAGGCGGACGACGCCAAGGGCGGCACGATGCGCCTTGGCGCCTATGCTGCGACATTGGCCGATGGATCTCAGGTCGCGGACATCTATGGCGGCGTTGCGATCGAAGAACGCCATCGCCACCGCTATGAAGTCGACATCAAATATCGCCAGCGGCTCGAAGAAAAGGGCCTCAGCTTTTCCGGCATGTCGCCTGATGGGGAATTGCCGGAGATCGTCGAGATCCCCGATCACCCCTGGTACATTGGTGTGCAGTTCCATCCAGAACTGAAGTCCAAGCCCTTTGATCCGCATCCCCTTTTCGCTGACTACATTAGGGCGGCGGTGGAACAGTCGCGGCTGGTTTAAAACCCGTCTCGACTGACGCAGCTTGTCGGCTGAACATCAGTTTTCTTGTGTCTGGGAATGAAGCCGCAGTTTGCGGCAGTTCTTGACAGAATGCTTCGCGCAAAGCCTTCTTCACGATCCAGCGTTAAATCCCACCGCATAGCCACGGATCGTGCTCAAGAATGATAAAGTCAGTTCTCATTACCGGTGGGGGTTCAGGTATTGGCGCCGCGCTCGCTGTCGCGCTTGCAAAATGCAACTGCGAAGTAATCATATCAGGCAGACGGCCGGAAAACCTGATGTCAGTCGCAAGGCAGTCATCGCGGATTACGCCCCATTCTGCGGATGTGACAAACGCCGATGATCAGGATGCATTGGCTGAAGCCTTTTCCAAGCTCCCATCGCCTCGCGCGCTGTTTCACGGCGCCGGGTACTTCCAGCTTGGCCAGCTCCACACGTTGCCTTCAGAAGACTGGCGCCGTTCGTTCGATACGAATGTAACCGCCCGCTGGGCCCTTTCCTCTAAATGCGCTGACGACCTAGTGGGCGGGCGCATTCTTTTTGTTGGATCAGATTCCGGCGCAAATGTACGGGTCGGCGCCGCAGCATATTCCATTGCGCAATCGGCGTCTGAAACCCTGCGCCGCGCGCTACAGGCAGAATGGAGCCATCGCGATATTGCTGTCGCAGGCTTCAAACCCGGTCTCGTCGACACCGATTTGGTTCAAGGCCTGCTGGCGGCGCCTGAGGCGGAATTTCCTTCGCGAATATCTTTCCAGAACTACATCGATAGTGGCGAATGCGCGTCCCCAGAAAAGATCGCAGTCTTCGCCGCCTGGCTGATGCTTGATGTGGAAACGACCCGTTTTGCGGCGACGGAATGGGATATTCGCAAGACTGATCATCATTCTGAATGGCTGAAAGGCCAACTGTATGATCGGAACCAAGGTTAGCGCGGCAGGCATGCGGCCCGTCTTGGCATGCGTACAAAAGCGACGGCATTGTTCCCCGAACAAGTCTGTCGGGTAGATTGTTTCTGACATCTGATGAATGACACTAAACAATCAGGCTCGCACTTTCTTTGCTTGATGCCCTAGGATGACCCTGCACATGCGGAGCATCGAGATGGCCACCCCCCCTACCCTCATCGTCTACACCGACGTAAAATCCCCCTACGCGTACCTCGCTAAGGATCTGACCCACGCATTGGAAGATGAGCTGGGCATCACCGCTGAATGGCGGCATTTCACGCTGGATATCCCGTCTTATCTTGGCTCAGCCAAAGTCGATGATCATGGGAATGTCACCGAAGACACCCGCACTGAGCATCAGTGGAAACGGATCAAATACGCCTATATGGACGCCCGCCGCCGCGCCAATCTGCGCGGGATCACTTTACGTGGCACTCAGAAAATCTGGGACACGTCACTTGTCGGCACCGCCTTCTACCGGGCGAAAGAGGCAGGGCCGAATGTCCATCGCCGCTTCATGCAATTGGTGTTTGAACCGTTCTGGAAGCGCGAACTGAATGTCGAGGATATGGCGGTCGTCATCGCTAAGCTGGATGAGGCGGGCGCAGATAATGCGGGCTTTGCGGATTGGGCAGTAGGTGAAGGCCGTACGCTGCATGACCGTTTGCGCGATGAAGCGTGGGAGGCTGGCGTCTTTGGCGTGCCGTCTTTTCAGATCGGTGAAGAGCTGTTCTTTGGATTCGAACAACTGCCAATGATCCGCTGGCGTCTGACGGGGCGGGATGAAGACAAGCCGGATATGTAACCCGGTTATGTCGCTGACGGACGATCTGCGATTGGAAGGCCGTCTTAATCTGACCGCGAGCCAAGTTGCAGGATCCGCGCTATGCTAACGACAGATCAGATCGAACAATTCCAGCGCGATGGCGCAATCGTGGCTGAGAACGCGGTGACGCCAGAACAACTGGACGCCTTGCGCCATGAATTTGAAACGTGGGTTGAAGAAAGCCGATCTGAGCATGCGGCCTATGGCCAGATCTGCGACGGCCGTCCCCGGTTCGATCTTGAAGATGACCATGCGCCGGATCGCCCCTCTCTGCGTCGGGTCGCATCGCCTACCGATATCTCTGCCACCTACGCGGCCATTGCGTTCGATAGCGCAATGACCGACATGGCGGCTGATTTGGTCGGCCCGAATGTCCGGTTCCACCACGCCAAGGTGAATTCAAAACTTCCGCGCACCAAGACCGTCGTAAAATGGCATCAGGACTTTCCGTTTGATCCGCACAGCAACGACGACACGCTGACCGCCCTGTTGTTTCTGGATGACGTGACGGCGGAAAACGGGCCCCTGATGATCGCGCCTGGATCCCACAAAGGGCCGCTTTTGTCGCATTATCAGAACGGCGTGTTTACAGGCGCAATAGATGATGAAGCGTCAGCTGAATTTGAAGCGCAGGCTGTGCCATGCACTGGCCCCGCAGGCGCAGTATGTTTGATGCATTCGCGTGTCGCACACGCTTCAACAGCCAACAATTCGGACGCGCCACGTACCCTGTACATCGTCACTTATGCCGCCGCAGACGCCGCGCCACTTTCACCAATCGCTGTACCCAGCCCTGACGCCGGCCGCATTCTGCGTGGGGAAGAACCGGGGCGTATCAGGTCAATGGCGTTCGACATCGAAACGCCTGTCGTGCCAAAGGGCGCGTCATTCTTCGTACAACAAGCCGGGAAAGACTAAGGCGTCACTTTAATCCCAGACAGACCCGCCATTCCCTCATCAACTGGGGTGATCGGACGGCCGTCGTCATAGACCTGTACTTCGACCAAGGTGTAAGGTCGTCGCCACAGCCATTCGCGGTTTGCGACGGTCGTCAGATCGGGGTCAGGCGGCGCATCGTGAGTTTTGGCAAAGAAGTACAGCGTAAAGCCATACTGCGTCACAGGTTGAACAGACATCAACGTCATCCCTGCGCTTTCACCCCATTCTGCATCTGCAGCCGCCCGCGTTTCCGCCCGCAAAGTCAAATGCGCCAGCGTCGCCTGCGCACCAATATCATGCCCTTCGGGACCGGCGGCGGCGCGGCCCTAGAAACCCTGTTGTAGAAGCCCAATCGGCAGGCCCGCTGGATCGTTCAAATGGCACATATAGCCAATGTCCAGAAACTGTCGCGGGCGACTGACAGGCCAGCCCATCCTGTCCAGATAGGCGACCGCCCGGTCAAGATCAGGCATTGTTAGGCCGATCTTCCAGTATCGGTTGTCTTTCGCTGCCCCATGCTGGGTAACGGGCGCCTCATGGAACTCAAGGCGCGCGCCCTGAGGAAAGGCGCACGTGACAAAGCCGTTTTGACTGGTGACCTCACAGCCAAGAGCATCGCGATAGAACCGCTCCATCGCTGCTAGATCGTTAACCTGATACTGTATGGCGCTGACCGTCATCCGCCCCTCCGCCGCGTTTCTCTTGCGTTGGCATATCGTCTCGCATCTGATGTTCGGGAGGGAGGGGCCATAATGCCAATCGTCGAAATTCATCTATTGGAAGGCTACGACGCCGACGCCAAACGCCGCCTTGGGGAGGGTCTCACTGACGCTGTGTGCTTTGTTGTACCCGCGCCACCTGAGGCGATCACCGTCATGGTGCATGAAATGAAGGCAGAAGAGTATTTTCGCGGCGGTCAGACCCGCAGCCCCGCGCCCCCGCTTCCCGACCCCGCCGAACTGGTCCGCACGTATCTAAGCCTGATGGAGGCGCGGAAGATCGCCGAAGCGGAAGCGATGCTGGGCGAGGGGTTTCAAATGATCTTCCCTGGAACAGCGCCAATGACCAACTTGCAACAACTGATCGACTGGGCCGCACCCCGTTATCGCTTTGTCAAAAAGACCTACGAAGGTTTTGACGCGATGCAAGGGATAGAAGCGGCAGTAGTATACGCTCGCGGAACCCTTTCGGGCGAATGGCCGAGCGGAGAGGCGTTTGGCGGCATTCGCTTTATTGATCGGTTTGAGGTAGCGGGCGGCAAGATCTCAAAGCAGGATGTCTGGAATGATATCGCCGAGGTTAAATCCATCACCAACGAAGGGACTTGAAATGACGACGCCAGAAAAACGCATCACTGAATTGGGCCTGACCTTGCCGCCCCCAATTGTATTGCCGCCGACCCTGCGCCTTCCCTTCGCTTTCGTGAATGTTCGCGGTGACCGGGCGCTGATTTCTGGTCATCCGAAACACGATGCTGATGGCGCGATCGCAGGCCCTTACGGCAAGGTCGGCGTTGATCTGAGCGTTGAGGATGCGCAGATTGCCGCCCGTGATATCGGGCTCAGCGTTTTGGCCAACCTGAAAGCCGAGATTGGCGAGCTAAGCCGCGTTACAGGCTGGCTGCGCGTGTTCGGCATGGTCAACGCAAACCCTGACTTCGATCAGCATCACGTTGTAATTCACGGTTTCAGCGACCTGATCCTGGATGTCTTCGGGCCCGATATCGGCCGCCATGCGCGTTCCGCAATCGGCGTCAGCGGCTTGCCCATGAACTTCGCGATGGAGATCGAAGGCGAGGTTCTCATCAAACCCTAAGACCGCCTCAGCGCCGCAATGGTTTCTGTAGTGAACCCAGAAGGCCGCCAATGCCCAAAACCAACGCCGCTACGCCAAGACCGGCTGTGTTGTCGCCAGTCAGATCAGCCAGATAGCCCGCCGCCGTTGGGCCAATGATCTGGCCAATTGAAAAGATCACCGTGAACAGCGACAGCGCCTTGCCCCACTGCAACTGCGGCAGGTTCTTGCGCACGAATGCAGTCGATGATGTTGGCACCATAAAGAACGATCCGCCGACCATAAGGGCAGAGATCGTCACGCCGATGACCGAGGCGTCCAGCAGCGGCGCTGCAATGCCGATGCCTACCGCCCAAGAGGTTAGCGCCATCGCGCGACCGCCCTCAGCCCCTGCCAGAACCCAGCTCCAAATGAAGGGGGAGATCAGAACAGCCGCCCCCATGATCGCCCAAGTCCAGGCGACCAGTGCCGTATCGGCGCCATTGTTACGCATCCAGGCGATCAAGAAAGTCACATAGACAATGTAGCCAAGCCCAAAACAGAAATAGCACGCCAGTCCCGCCAGCATTTGGGCGTTTGGCAGTGGGGCTGCTTGCCCTTGTGGCGCGGGTGGCGGCGTCGGTGTTGATCCGGCGGCCCAATAGCTGGGCAGAAAGCAAAGATAACTGAGAACGCCAATCAGCAACCATGTCAGCGGCCAGACTTCGCCGCCAAACCATTCTACCATATAGGGCAGCACGACGCCGCAGATGATCATGCCGAACCCTCCGCCACCGAAATAGAGAGCAATGGCTAGCGCGTTTTTCGCCTTGTCATCGCGAAACAAGGCTGAGGCCATGACCCCGCCGGCGATGAACACCGGCGCACCGCCGATCCCGGCGACCACCCGCCAGAAGGACAACAGCCAGAAATCTTGCGTCAGCCCTGACATGATCAGCGCCAGTGCAGTCAGCGCCATACCCGCAATGAACAGAAAACTAGCGCCAAGGCGCGTTATCAACCCCAGCGCCAGCAACGCCCCCAGAAGATATCCGATCGCGTTGGCGGTGTTGATCCATCCCGCTTCTGTATAACTCCACCCAAGATCATCACGCATGGCGGGCAGGACAAGGCCGTAAGCAAACCGGGCAAAGCCATTTGAGACGGCAGGCCCAAGCGAAAGGCCAAGCACAATCAGCCAGAGTGAAAGGTTTGAGCGTTGCTTCATATGCCGCTTTCCAGCCGTGGAATGTTAGCCGTCATATCACGCATAGCAACGCGAGCCCCCTGAGCATCGATTGAGGGTATGCGCCGCGCCGCGACATGAAGGTTTTGCGTCTGAGAATGCTGTGCGCGCGCAGCGTGGCCAACTCCTGAACGGTTTCTCTGTCATCTTGGGGCAGAACTTTACCAAAGGCGTCGGCGAATGATCCTGCCTGTCTTTGTAATGCCTCCAGAAGGATGGCGGCTTTCCGTATATTTTCACCCGGTGCAGACAGAAATCGCCGCCCAATCGACGCGGCGCCCCAAGATTTAGCCCCAATCGCATTACCGCTGTGCTGGCGATACTGAAACAACGTCTCTGGCACGCCGCGCACTGCGCCAAAATGGGCTGCGATCAGCGCCACCCACCAATCATGGACATGCACGCCTTCGGGCATCGAACCCGCCATTTGCCGAAGAAAACTGTTTCCAAGCGATGCGCACCCGGTGACGACGTTCTGCAAAAGCAAACTGGCCCTGCCAGCTTTGTCAGGTTCGCTGCGCCCGATGTTTGGGCAGACAATGCGCGCGCCTTCCCAGAAATTTGCTCCGGTTGGCGTCAGGTCCTCGTCTACAATGGCGAGGTTAGAATGCGCTGACATGGGAAGAGCGAGGCCATGGTCCGCCTCCATCGCCAAAACTTCGGCCAACAGACGTTGGACCTTGACCTCATCCCAGACATCACCCTGATCGCAGAACGCGAAATATGGCGCGTCTGATCGGTCCAGCAATCGCCCGAAACTTTGCGCCGGGCCAAGGCCCTTGATGCCATCATCAACTACCAGAAGGGCACGCTGTTCCCGATCCGCCCACTGTCGGACGATGTCGAGGCTGCCATCGGACGACCCGTCGTCGCAAACGATCAGCCGCGAGTCGCGATGGCTTTGCCGACTGAGTGAGGCAAGCTGAGCTGGCAAGAACCGCGCCCCATTATAGGTCGCCAGAAGAATATCGACTGACGGCACTATGGTCGCGCCGTAACGGATGACATTGCGACCAAAAACGATGAACTCATCATACGCTTATCGGCCTGCGCACATCCGAACTTATGTTCGCTTTTGATCTTCATACCGCTCCGCGCACTTTCGATTTCCCGATCACAAACATCGGCTCAACAGCGAAGGGCCGTCAATAGCGTGTTTTCTGCTGAGGTCTTCAGATTGTCGGGGTTTCGCCACGACATTCAAGCTGGCGATCCCCCTCTTCCGCTTTGGTGAAAAATAGAACAAAATAAGAACATGAACCTGAGTCGCAAACCACGCCCGCAGCTTTCTCTTGGCCCCGCTGCGCCAGATCTGGCGCTTGGCCGGATGCATGAAGCAACCGGTCCTTCAGCGGTTATCTTCGCCGCACTGGCGGCGGGACGCCTTACCGGCCCGATCCTCTGGGCCCGCCCGGCGTGGGAAGGGGGCGCGCTGAACCCCGAAGGCCTGGCCCCCCTTTTTGATCCAACACGTTTGGTGGTGGCCAGTTGCCCACGACCGCTGGACATCCTCTGGACAGCGGAAGAGGCGTTGAGATCAGGCGCCGTGCAGATGGTCGTGGCCGAAACGGCCGAGCCGCCCGCCCTGACCCCCTTACGACGTTTGCAATTGGCGGCAGAAGCTGGCGGCGCCAACACAAAACGTCCACCGCTGGGCTTGATCCTGCCGCCCCGCGCAGGAACAGCAGGCGCGGTTGAAAGCCGGTGGCGCTGCCGCCCGTCGCCCGCATGGGCTAGCGGCCAGCCTGCGCGCTGGCGGTTTGAGAGATCGTACGGCAAATCCGGCCCGCCCCTTGTCTGGGAAACGGGCGTTTCAGACACAATTCAACGCCGCGCCGCATAAGGCGACGACGCCTTGTCTTTAGCTCAGAAAACCGCCTTCAGTGGTTCGCTGATCAAAGGAATGCGACCTAGAGTTGATAAACCCACGCGCACAAAGCGCGAGTCCCGCCATCACAACGAGCGCAGCGATCAAATATCCAGACAGACCCACAGCAGTCTCAAATGGTTGATTAAACACGCAAATCAGCAAGCCAACGCAAACAAGGACCAATGCAAGTTTTTTTTATGCCCCAAGCCTTTGTAATTAAAGCTAAAACGATCATATCGCCTGACACGAAAGGGACGCAATTCAAAATCGTCTAAATTGAATGATCAGCGGTATTTCATGTGCAATCAGTCACTCATCCCGACCTGGCTTTGATCTGAGTTGTTTGACCTGCCCCCGTTGATTTTTTGCATCCAGACGCCGTCGTTTGGACGCTAGCGTGGGTCTTGTCTTCACCCGCTTTTTAGGTCGCTCGGCCGCCTCAGCAATAAGGGCGACCAGCTTGGCCTGCGCGTCTTCGCGGTTCATCAACTGGCTGCGATGCTTGTCTGACGTAATGATGACCGCGCCCTCCTTCGTCCAGCGCCGCCCCGCAAGCCGTCGAAGCCGCCCCTTTACATAGCCATCCAGATGGGGGGAGCGTTCGGCCTCAAACCGCAGTTCCACTGCAGTTGAAACCTTGTTGACGTTCTGTCCGCCAGGGCCGGAGGCACGGACAAAATTCTCTGTCAGTTCCCACTCAGCAATCGAAATCTGGTCATTCACTCGGATCATGCCGCCACCATAGCAAAAGGGCCGCTCAATGCGAGCGGCCCTTCCTGAGTATCTTAGCGCGTTTTTGGCTTCCGCCGTCGCATCACCTGAAAGAGGGTTGCCCCCAACAGCCAAGCTTCGACACCTTAAACGTACCAACGATCTCATGAATCATGGGACCACCTCCTTTCAGTTGTTGCGACTGAAAGAACCGTGCCTCAGAATCCTGTGATCGCCAAGCGGTATTTACGCCATCCGCGCCGAAAGCGCCCTGAACGGGATCAGGGCAAGCAGCGCGAGCGCTAGTTTCACAGCGAAATCGGCGACCGCCAGGCTGACCCACAGCGGGAAAACTGGCCCCAAGCCCAACAGCGGCACAGCATCCAGCGCCCAGCCATTTGGATCATTCGCGTCGATAAAAGCGAAGCTGGCGGAAAACGCGATCGAAAAGAACAGCGCCGTATCCAGAGATGAACCAATCAGGGTTGAGGCGAGCGGCGCGCGCCACCAGTTGCCTGACCGCAGCTTGTCGAAAATGAAAACATCGACGAGCTGAGCCACCAGAAAGGCGACGCCAGAACCAATGGCGATGCGCAGGGTGGTCAGCGGGTAGCCCTCAGCTGAGACCATCTGGGACGCAATCAGCGAGCAGATCACACCGACGATGAACCCCGCGAAGACAACCTGACGGGCTTTCGCAGGGCCAAAGGCGCGGTTCGTCAGGTCGGTCACCAGAAACGCGATGGGATAAGTGAATGCGCCCCAGGTCAGCCAATCGCCGAACAGGTGCTGCACGAGTATGTTTGATAGGACCACGACCGCCGCCATTGCAAAGATGGCGAGGATCACGGGTTTGGACACCGTCATGGCGCAAGTTTCCGTTTATTTGTTTCAGAGGCGCGGGCAATACCTCGCGCCGGGCTTGAACGCAAGGGCGCGCGGCGATAGCGTTTCACAGTGAAACATGAAGGAGGCTGGAATGCTGCTCGACGTCCGCGCCTACAAGTGCAAGCCCGGAACAATCGGCGCCCACCTGAAACTTTATGAAGATTTTGGAAAATCGCCCCAGTTCCGCTGTCTGGGTGAGCCGCTTTGCTACCTGAAGGGGGAAACCGGCGATCCAAATGAATACGTGCATATCTGGGTCTACAAAAACGCTGGCGACCGGGAAGCGAAACGGGCGACCTTGTGGTCTGATCCGGAATGGCTGGCTTACACCAAGAAAAGCGCTGAACTGGGTGCATTGGTCAGTCAGGAAAACAAGCTGATGAACCCGGTCGGGTTCTGCCCACTGGGGTCAAAACAGGGCTGACCGGGTCTTTCACGTGTGAAACCGGCGAAGGTTTCACGCGTGAAACCATCCCTAACACTCTGATATCAATAGAATTTCATACTCTGTTAAAGATTGCGTCAGCATTCAGATGCGGCACTTGTGAGCAGCCCCACTTTAGTGGTCCCAACTGAAGGTTAGTGCATGATCGGCCTTTGGTCCATCGGGACGATGGCTTCAGGCGCTGGCGGGCGGTAGCCCAATGCACTGTGTGGTCGCTTGGTGTTGTAGTGGTTCCTCC
>CALKOT010000005.1 GCA_938092015.1 uncultured Paracoccaceae bacterium | reverse complement strand
GGAGGACCCGAGATGGCTATAAAGAGACCCAAGCCCGAAGAGATTGTCGTGAAGTTACGGCAAGTTGAAGTTTTGATTGGGCAAGGCATGCCCCGGATCGATGCGATCAGACAGATCAGCGTAACTGAACAAACCTATTATCGCTGGAAGTAGAAATACGGCGGAATGGGCACGGAGCAGGTTACAGAACTGAAGCGACTACAGAAATAGAACGAACGCCTGCGTCGCGCAGTTTCGGATCTGACGTTGGACAAACTGATCTTATCGGAAGCTGCGCGGGGAAACTTCTGAGCCCCTCGCGTAGACGTGCCTGCATCGATCTGGTTCGCAGCAAGATGAAGGTTTCCGAGCGCCGTGTGTGCCGCGTTCTGGGCCAGCATCGATCCACGCAACGTCGACTGCCACGCGGGCGCGCAGACGAAGAGTGGCTGATCGCTGATCTGATCGAGCTGACACGCCAGTACGGCCGATATGGCTATCGCCGGGTTGCATAGAATAGGCGGCCTTGCCTGCATCCACCCAAATATCCACCTTAGATTCTTGGATAAGGCCGGACAGGTCAAGACAGTTTCGGGCAGGTTTAGCCTTGTATCAAAGGTGGATAACGACAAGTTTGGACAGATAAAAACATTTAAAAACAGTTAGTTGGTGCCCGCTGCCGGACTCGAACCGGCACAGCCTATGGCCGAGGGATTTTAAGTCCCTTGTGTCTACCAATTCCACCAAGCGGGCGCTTAGGGGCGAAGGTGACCATAAAGGCGTGTAACTCATACGAAAAGGCGCTAGTTTGCATGTTCGACCGACCTGATGCATTTTTCTGTGAGTTACGAGAGGAAACGCTACATGAACCGCCCGTTGATCGGCATCGCCGCCAACCAGTCCCTGATAAATGAGACTTATCATGTTCAAGCGACCGGTCTGCGGAATGTAGAAGCCATTGTTGAGGCGTCGGGCTGCAGCGCTATCATTATTCCGGGCGATCCAAGTGCTGTTGAAACGATTACACTTATGAACATTCTGGATGGGGTCTTGCTGACAGGCGGGCGACCGAATGTTCATCCATCCTATTACGGGCATGAAGAAACTGAAGGTCATGGGCCGTTCGACACTGGCCGCGATGAAGTTGTTCTGCCACTAACACGTGCCGCGGTAGCGGCTGGCATGCCGGTGCTAGGGGTTTGCCGCGGGATCCAGGAAATCAATGTCGCCTTTGGTGGTACGCTGCACCCTGAAGTCCGCGATCTACCTGGCAAAATGAACCACCGAATGCCAAAGGATTGCCGGGACATCGAACTTATCTTCAAGAAACGCCACAAGGTGACATTGACCAAAGGCGGTTATCTGGAACGGCTTCTTGGAGTTTCCGAGATTCAGACGAACTCGCTGCATGGTCAGGCTTGTATCGATCTTGGCGCGGGTATTGCTTTGGAAGGTTTGGCAGAAGATGGCACCATCGAAGCAATTTCGATGCCATCTGCGCCCGGATTTGTGTTGGGCGTACAATGGCATGCCGAATATGAGCCAACGATAGACGAAGTTTCCGCCAAAATGTTTGGCGCCTTCGGCGAAGCGGCGCGTACATGGCGGATGCGGAAAGCCGCATAGCTTTTAGTTCAGGACGAAAACCTGATCTTCGCTGTCGAACAATCTGCCAGCACGTATTATAGCAGCGCGGGCGCGGTACTGTCCTTTCGTCCAACCGTTCAGAGCCTTTCGGCCTGCATAGCGCATCTCTTCGGCGCGATTGCGTGCTATTTCTGTGATGTCGCTGACAATCTCACCATCTGGTCCAATCAGATGAAGCTCTAACTGATCGCCCATTCGAACACCAAAGAACCGGGCCCAGATGAGCAGGTTCTTTTGCGAAGCTCTTTGCGCAATCGCCTGATTTCCGTGACGAATGGCGGTCAACGTCGGCCGAGCATTGGTGATCCCGATATCGACAATTCCGCCAGGTTGGTAGGAAAGGTCCTGCTTTGCATCTGTTGACCACAAACTATCGGCATCAGAAGCTTCGCAAGATAGCGTTATCTCTTGACCGTCAAATGGGTCGACCGGTGCGCCGTCTTTGCGAACACTGAGATGAAGGTGGGGAAACTCCGTTCGTCCAGAAAACCCCATTTTTCCCAGCAAGTCGCCAGTCTCAACCAAATCTTCCGCATTGACAGAGACCGACCCCTTGGCGAGGTGGCAATATTGCGTCTCCCATCCATTATCATGGGCGATGACAACTGCATTTCCGCAATCCTGACCAAGTGGGTAGTGATCGACCCCCAAGTCATCAATTCCATCGCGCGTCGCCCGCACTTGCCCCGGCGCTGCAGCGATTATGTCGATGCCCTTCATCATCTCGACGAAGGTTGCGACACGAAAATCTACGCCCTTATGCCCATCATAGGACAGCGAACCGCAGGCATAATCTGCGGCGCCCGGCCCAGGGTCGCGATCTACGAATGACTGGATATAGCAACGCTCACCCATATTGCAGTCTACCGGCAATCCAAGGATAGGTTTGCCGGTTTCTTCAGGGTTATCGAGTAGGAAACCGATCGCCACCGCCCCCGCAATCAGCGAGAAAACGGCGCCGATACGGATCATTCAGCCGTGAGAAGTGGCTTCTTGTCTTCTGGTATCGCGCGATCATCGGCTTGGATGTCGAGGAACAGTTTGCCCCCCTTCATCTTCACCTTAACCAGACCGCCTTTGGCCAGCTTGCCAAATAGCAGCTCTTCCGCCAGTGGCTTCTTGATATGCTCTTGTATTACTCGGCCAAGTGGACGCGCGCCCATCTTGTCATCATAGCCTTTATTCGCGAGCCATTCGGCGGCGCCTTTGGAAAGTTCGATGGAAACGCCACGATCCAAAAGCTGCGCTTCGAGTTGGAGAACGAATTTTTCGACAACTTGTAGGATCACTTCGCGAGGCAACGGGCCAAACGAAATGACGGCGTCCAGGCGATTGCGGAACTCTGGGCTGAATGCACGTTCAATCGCCGCGATGTCTTCGCCAACTTTCCGATCGCGCCCAAAACCGATGGCAGTTGAGGCTTGTTCCGCCGCGCCAGCATTGGACGTCATGATCAGTACGACATTGCGGAAATCGACTGACTTGCCATTGTGATCGGTTAGCTTGCCGTGATCCATGACCTGCAAAAGGATGTTGAAAACATCCGGGTGTGCTTTTTCGATCTCATCAAGCAGTAACACCACATGCGGATGCTGATCGACGCCATCAGTCAGAAGGCCGCCCTGATCAAAGCCGACATAGCCCGGAGGGGCGCCAATCAGACGGCTAACAGAGTGTTTCTCCATGTATTCGGACATATCAAAGCGCAACAGCTCCACGCCCAGATTATCGGCCAATTGTTTGGCTACTTCTGTCTTGCCGACCCCTGTTGGACCCGCGAACAGATAGGAACCGATCGGCTTTTCAGGCTCACGCAGGCCGGCGCGTGCCAGCTTGATCGCGGAGGCTAGCGAATCGATGGCATTGTCTTGTCCGAACACAACGCGCTTCAGCTTCGTCTCCAGACCTTTCAGCAACTCGGTATCGTCTTTCGAGACTGTTTTTGGTGGGATGCGGGCGATTTTTGCGACCACGTCTTCAATTTCCGGCGTGCCGATTGTCTTCTTGCGAAGTTCTTCCGCAACAACATGTTGGGCGGCGCCAGCCTCATCAATCACATCGATTGCCGAATCTGGCAGCTTACGATCGTTGATATAGCGAGCAGCTAAATCGACAGCCGTTTTCACAGCGTCGTCTGTATAAGTTACCTCGTGGTGATCTTCAAAATACGGTTTCAAGCCACGAAGGATTTTCACCGCATCATCAAGGTTCGGTTCTTTGACGTCGATTTTCTGAAAGCGGCGGGAAAGCGCCCGGTCTTTTTCAAAATGCTGGCGAAACTCTTTGTACGTGGTTGAGCCCATGCAACGCAGCCCACCAGACTGTAGCGCCGGTTTCAGCAGGTTGGAGGCATCCATCGCACCGCCGGATGTTGCACCGGCTCCGATCACGGTGTGGATTTCGTCGATGAACAGGATCGCGTCGTCGTGATCCTCAAGTTCTTTCACAACTGCCTTTAGCCGTTCTTCAAAATCGCCGCGATAGCGTGTGCCGGCAAGCAGTGCGCCCATGTCGAGGCTGAAAATCGTCGAATTGGCAAGCACATCTGGTGTTTCGCCTTCAACAATCAGTTTGGCCAAGCCTTCTGCGATAGCAGTTTTACCTACGCCCGGGTCGCCAACCAGCAGAGGGTTGTTCTTGCGACGGCGGCAAAGAACCTGAATGCAGCGTTCAACTTCTTCATGCCGACCGATCAGTGGATCAACATCGCCTTTACGCGATTTTGCATTGAGATCGACACAATACTTCGAAAGCGCGCTTTCCTCCTTCTCGGCCCGACCCTTCGTTTCGTCCTGCTCTTCCGTATCTTCTGCACCGCGCACTGAGCGCGCTTCACCGTAGGCTGGGTCTTTAGCTACACCATGGCTGATATAATTTACTGCATCATAGCGGGTCATGTCCTGTTCTTGCAGAAAGAACGCAGCGTGGCTTTCACGCTCTGCAAAGATCGCGACAAGCACATTTGCGCCAGTCACCTCCGACCGACCTGAAGATTGAACATGGATCGCGGCGCGCTGTATCACGCGCTGAAAACCGGTTGTTGGCGCAGCCTCAGATCCTTCAATATCGCTGACGAGCGTATCGAGCTCTTCATCAACGAACTTGGTCAGGGCGGTCCGCAAGGCATCGAGATCAACACCGCACGCTTTCATCACGCCAGCCGCCTCTGGTTCATCCACCAGCGACAGCAGCAAATGTTCAAGTGTCGCGAGTTCATGGCGGCGCTCATTTGCAAGGCCAAGCGCGCGATGAATCGCCTCTTCAAGGGGTTTGGTAAATGACGGCATATGCTCAACCTCGCAGAAAGGTTTCGGGGCACAGGCGCCCCGTCACCGGATCACACCATTTTATTTCGGGCTTGTCAGCACCGGATCAAGGCGCCGGACCAAAGAAATCGCAAAAGATTACGATTTACTCTTTTTCCATGGTGCATTGCAGAGGGTGCTGATTTTGCCTCGCAAAGTCCATGACCTGGGTCACTTTCGTTTCAGCCACCTCAAAGGAAAACACCCCTACGACCGCTACGCCACGGCGATGAACCGTGAGCATCAATTCGACGGCGTGCTGATTTGTGATTCCAAAAAAGCGTTCCAGCACCAGAACTACAAATTCCATCGGGGTGTAGTCGTCATTCAGAAGCAGCACTTTGTACATGGAAGGGCGCTGCGTCTTGGATTTTGGCTTGGCGACAATGACCGTATCGACGCCTTCGCCTTCGCCCTGATCGGGGCGATTGTCGTCGTTTGCCATGTTTGGCGAAGAGGTCATGTGAATCGCTGCTATCCTTGGTTGGAGAGCCGATTATATAGTATCAGCCTGAAACAAGAAAAGGGGGCCAGAGCCCCCTTTTCGCTGAACCATGTTAAGATTGTCTTAGGGGCGTAGGTTTTTCGCCATATCGGCAGTGGCCGAAGCACGATGAGACAAAGGCGCAAAAACGTCTTTTGCAGCCGCAAGGTACATTTCGTTGAAACGGGCGCTCTGCTTAACGAATGCATCGAAAGACGCTTTGGCGAGATCAGCCTGCTTTTCGACGAATTCAGGAACTGATTTCACTGAAGTCATCTCTTTGGCGGCTGCGACGCCTTCCTGCATGCTTTTCTTTGAGAAAGACATCCACTCTGCGTTCATTTCTTCAGCGGCTTTGACAGCGACACCTGAAGATTTGACCAACGCGTCGATGTTGTCCTGGTTGAAGGCCGCGACATCTTCGAAGCCCTTAGCGATCTTCTCGTAACCCTCGGTCGCAGCTTTCTGCGCGTCATCAACAAGGGTTTCAACTTTTTTTGCAGCGTTTTTGGCGTTAGGCATAACAAGATCTCCGTCAATGATAAGATTCGAACTCTGTGACCGTCTACGGTGAGATGTTGCAGTGCGTCAAGGAAAATGTTGCAATGCACAATTGGATATTGCCCTTGGGGGCAGGTAGGCCCCAAAAATCTGGCTTGGATTTTTATTCCCAATTAGTCAATTAGGTGTTACGCTTAATTCAAATCAAGCAGTAGAGCACGCCGACAGAGCATTGCCACTGCAGGGAAAATTACAGGCGCGAGGTCGACATGATTGGTCTTCGCAAGACAATGGCGTCTATCGCCGTTGCTTTGTTGGTATTGTGCATTGCCCCAATTCGCGGTGATGCTGCGCCCTATGCGGCGCTGGTAATGGATGCGCGCACCGGCGAAGTGCTGCATGCGCGGTCTGCAGATAGAAAACTTCACCCGGCTTCATTGACCAAGATGATGACGCTTTATCTTGCGTTTGAAGCAGTGCGTACGGGTGAGTTGCGATTGGACCAAAAGGTTCGTGTGTCCAGAAGGGCGGCGCGCCAGGTACCGTCCAAGATTGGGCTGAAAGCAGGACGGCGCGTCACCATCAAGGATCTCATCCGGGCGACGGCGGTCAAATCAGCTAACGACGCCTCAGTAGCGCTGGGTGAAGCGATTGGCGGGTCTGAGATCGCGTTTGCAAACCTGATGACCAAGAAGGCGCGCAAACTGGGAATGAAAAACACAACATTCCGCAACGCTTCTGGCCTGACGCATTCTGGCCAGCGATCAACAGCCCGTGACATGGCGATCCTGGGGCGGCGGCTGTTTTATGATTACCCTCAGTACTACAACCTGTTTGGGCGTAAGAAGACGCGCACCTACGGGAAAACGGTATATTCAACGAACCGTCGGCTATTGTCAGCGTACGAAGGCGCAGACGGGATCAAGACAGGCTATACTAACGCTGCAGGTTTCAATCTCGTGTCGTCGGCAAAGCGCGGCTCAAAACGGATCATTGCGGTTGTGTTTGGCGGAAAATCCAGCCGTTCCCGCAATAGGCGCGTCGCAGAATTGCTTGATATGGGCTTCAAACGCGCCCCGCGGCACGCAGCCGTCGTCAAAACTTCCCGGGTCGCAACCAGTCGCAGTCCACTTCCGATACCGCGGCCTGGTACGCAGCGATCATTGATTGCGCGTGCGGGGGTGGAACTGGGTAATGCCATTGCACCGGCGGCACATGCGAGCAACCTGCCGATCAAGCTGTCAGCATATGCGCCGCTGGTTAGCCCCTCGCCATTACGCCGACCGGGGGGGGAATCACCGCTACTACTGGCGACAACACCTCAGCCAAAGCCAGAGAAGCCTGCATCTGACAAACAGGCTCTCTCCGGCTGGGCGGTTCAGTTGGGCGTCTTCGCCCGCGAAGAGACTGCGATCGCAGAGCTTGCGAGCGTAGCTTTGTCGGACATCAATGGTTTGCAAAGCGCAGGCCGAGATGTGCTGGAGACTGAATTATCAGGTCAGCAGGCGTGGCGAGCTCAGCTGACGGGATTTGATCAATCTGGGGCCAAAACCGCATGCACAGCATTGCGAGCGCGTGGGAAAGAATGTTTCGCTACGGAAGCTGTGTCGCACTAAAGCTGACCGACAATGCCAAATGTAAATCGTGTTTCGCCGCGTCAAGACTTGTGGCGGAGACGCGCTGTGCGATCAATCACTTTAGATTGGTACAAAGCCTGCAAAAAGGCAGCCTATAGTAGAATTGCAGAGAGTAACGAACATGACTTTTGGTGTGTCCAGACCCAGCGTTTCAGCTGAGGTCGAAGTTGAAACCCTCAACATCCCTCCAATCGCCAACCTCGCGTCTTATGCCGCCGATGTAAATGGCGACGGCTTTGACGACTTGGTCGCAATTGGAGCGTTTTTTTTCCGATCGACCTAACGCAGGCCCTCAAGAAGGCGTTATTCTGATCAATGACAAGCGGGGAGGCTTTGATATCGCACCCGGTGCGCGACCCACGGCGCAAGGACCTCGCGAGCTGGCTGTAGAAGATTTCAACGGCGATGACATCCTCGACATTTTCATAGCAGAGCAGGGCCTGGACTTCGAACCTTTCCTCGGCGGGCAAAGCCAGTTGTTGTTAGGTAATGGTCGAGGTGGTTTTCGTGACGTCACTGATCGTCTGCCAACCGTCAGTGACTTTTCTCATTTCGTCACTGCGGGAGATGTGGACGGCGATGGCGATATTGACCTCTATGTTGGAAATATCTCCGGTTTCGGCCTCATCGAATCTTACTTCTTGATCAACGACGGAACGGCGCGGTTCGCGCTTAACCGGGAACTACTGCCCGGAAGCGTTGCGACGGGCCTCTCATTGCCGATGCCTAACCGGTATCTGTCTTCGCATTTGGCCGACGTTAATGGCGATGGCGCAAACGATCTGATCCTTGGGCAAGACGAGACTGGCGGAAACGAGGTGAACAAGATTTTTTTCAACGACGGCGCGGGTGGTTTTTTCGATGACCGTGTTTTCGAAATAGCGCCGAAGATCGTTGGCGGAGACTTTTATTCACTGACCCAGGACATCCAAACCTTCGATATCAACAAGGATGGCTTGCAGGACATCCTCTTGTTGCAAACAACCACGTCCTACGAAGGGTGGAGCATTCAGATGCTGATCCAGCAAGAAGATGGATCATTTGTTGATGAGGCATCTTCGCGTTTGATTGGAAAAACCGAAAACATCAATGAACAGTGGGCCTAATTCCTGCGGATTGCTGATGTGAACGGCGACGGCGAAGACGATATCTTTCTGAACTTCGCGGTTGAATCGGGCCGCCCGATCTTTCTGATGAATACGGGATTTGGCAGCTTCATGCCGATAACAGGGGAAGATTATCCGGCTATAGAGGGATATCTAAGTTCCGGTGATAATTCCGTCATTCTGGATGGTGCAAATATTCGTTTTGCTGAGACGTACGAATTCGAAGGGGATCAGTTTCTTGCAACGGCGCGGCAGACTGGACACCCCGAGTTTGAAGGCCAGTATACAAAACAATCGGAAAACATTGTTGGTAACCGCGGTGGCGACCTGATTTTTGCACCCCGGGGGAACGATACCGTTAAGGGTCTTGGCGGTGCGGACAGCATCGACGGCGGCGGCGGCAAAGACATGCTCATCGGTAACGGAGGGAAAGATATGTTGCGCGGTGGCGGCGGCAAGGACACGCTGTTTGGTGGCGGCGGCAAGGATCATCTAGCGGGTGGTCACGGGAAGGATGATGTCATTGGTGATGGTGGAAGTGACACCCTGAGGGGTGATGGCGGTCGCGATAACCTCGAAGGCGGTGGAGGCAGAGATGTGCTCGACGGTGGGCGCGGTAACGATGTTCTTGCCGGCGGGCGTGGGCCCGATACATTCGTCTTTGGCACGGGCTCTGGCAAAGACCGGATGGTCGATTACCAGTCTGGCCTAGACCTAATACAAATCAGGTCAGGCGCTGAAGACTTTGCTGATCTTGCAATCCTCCAAGCGGGCGAAGACGTGCAAATCCAGTTCTCTAACGTCATCGTTACGGTCGAGGATACGCTCGTTGCTGAGTTTGCTCCGGAAGACTTCCTTTTCTAAGGACGTCCAACAGAAACGTACTCAAACCCAGCCCGTCGCGCGACGTCTGGTCGGTATACGTTGCGTAGATCTACCATGACATCACCGCTCATAAGTTTGTTTAAGCGGGGCAAGTCGAGGCCACGGAATTCATTCCACTCGGTTAAGAGAGCAATACAGTGCGCATCCGCCGCCGCTTGGTAAACATCTTCTTCCCACGTCGCGCCTGGCAACAGGGCCTCTCCCTCTTTGCGACCTTCGGGGTCCACGATAACGACGTCAGCACCCGCGCCTATCAGGGCTGGAACGATTGTTAGCGATGGCGCGTCACGCATATCGTCAGTGTCTGGTTTGAACGTCACGCCAAGCACGGTGATTTTTTTGCCTGCAACTTTGCCATCGCAAGCGTCTATTATCTTTTCAGCCATTTTCCGTTTGCGGGCGTCGTTTACTTCAATAACTGTTTTTACGATCCGGATGGGAGCATTGTGTTCTTGCGCCGTTCGGGTGAGGGCCAACGTATCCTTTGGAAAGCAAGATCCGCCATAACCCGGTCCGGCGTGGAGGAATTTACCGCCGATCCGATTGTCCAGACCCATGCCGTTGGCGACTTCCTGCACATCGCCTCCTACCTTTTCGCAAAGGTCCGCAATCTCATTGATGAAGGTGATTTTCGTGGCTAGAAATGCGTTGGCGGCGTATTTGATCACTTCGGCGCTTTCCAGCGTGGTGACGACAATGGGCGTCTTACGCAGGTTTAATGGCCGATAAATGTCTTCCAATATTTGCAGTGCTTGCTCACTTTCAACTCCAACCACTACGCGATCGGGTCGCATGAAATCGTCAATTGCGGCGCCTTCACGCAGAAATTCTGGGTTAGAGGCAACTGCGAATGGCGCATCCGGGCGCGCGGCCAGAATTCGCCGTTCAACTTCGCGGTTGGTTCCGACCGGCACCGTTGATTTGGTGACAATCACGGCAAACCCGGTCAGCGCCTGCGCAACTTCTTCGGCGGCTGCATACACGTATGTAAGGTCGGCGTGGCCGTCACCGCGCCGCGTCGGAGTTCCAACAGCGATAAAAACTGCATCAGCCCCAGCAACAGCAGTCGCCAGATCTTTCGTGAATGTCAGTCGGCCAGCGGCGACATTTTTCGCCATCAAAGTATCAAGGCCTGGTTCGTAAATTGGAACTTCACCCTTGTTCAGCATGTCGATCTTGGCATCGACCTTGTCGACGCAAATAACATCATGGCCGAAATCTGAAAAACATACCCCAGAAACAAGGCCGACATAGCCGGTGCCGATCATTGCAATTCTCATGGAAACCTCTTTTCGTTAAGTCATCAATTCGTGTGGCGTTTAGGACGAATGCGTGTCTATGGCCATAGTCGTCAGTACACGCATGGCGTCTTCGGCCCGACCTTCAGGTACAAAGGTGTGATCATGGTGAAAACCTGCAACAGGGTTAACACCCATCCCTTCGGCTGCCAGCCCGGTAGCGATGACCGCCATGAAGCCGACGGCGTCCAAAGATGAATGGACATTCAGGGTGATCATTCTGCTAGGAAATTCGTAATTTAGCCCGGCGGTTTTGGCCGCCGTACGGGTGACAATCAACGTTTTGCCTTCAGCCTCTTCAAACCGCATGATGAAGGGGATGTCAGGCGGAAACTCTGATGTCGTGAATACGTAGACATCTGGCGCTAGCGCCGGCGACATACCGGCGATCAGTTTGTCGAGGTTTGTTTCCGCCATCAGACAGACGCAGCAACGCCAGGCAGATTCAGCTCTTTAAGCAGCTCGCGCACTTCCTGTCGTGCAGCGACATGAGAAAGAGACAATGCGCCGCCCTTGAGGTCTAGCAGTGTCAGCCCATTCAAAAACATTTCGCGAAAGATCACACGCTCCGAAAAGCCAGGTGCGATTCGGAACCCGATCCGCTTGGCCAGATCTTCAAGCAATGTTCCAACCTTGCGCTTGTTCTTGGCGTGCAAGTTCGACATCCGATTTCGCGTAACGATCCAATCGATGGGCTTTAGCCCGGCGCGGCTGCGTAACTGCCGCGCCTTCCAGACCATTTCAGAATAGACTGAAGGACCAAGGACAGAATGTGTCGCCGGATCAACCCGCGCCAGAAGGTCAAAATCAATAAGACTGTCATTCATCGGCGTGACCAGCGTGTCAGCCGAAGCATGCGCTAGCTGACTGAAATAACTATGCGTGCCGGGGCAGTCGATCAGGATGAAATCATTGCCATCCTGCAGCTCTTCCAACGCAGCGCCGAACAAGCGTTCTTCTTCATCCAGCGCTTCATCCCGGTTCTTCAGTACTGAATTCTTCAGCTTGATCATCTCAGGAAGCGCCATTTCCATGCCTTCCCGTTCTGCATAGCTGGCGCGATTTTCTGCGTAACGGAAAAAGCTTTGTTGGCGAAGGTCCAGATCCATGGCGCCGACGGATTTGCCTTGCTTCACCAATGCAGTGAACAAGTGCATAGCTGTCGTGGACTTGCCAGATCCGCCTTTTTCATTGCCGAGGACGATGACGTGGGCGCGGGACATGGCAACTCCGAATTTAGGCGCACATAAGCAAACGCACGCCAGGAGGCGCGCGTTGCAGATGCATAGCTAAGAACAGCCCAAAGGGCGAGATCAGAAGCCGAAGCCTTCGAATTTTTTCTTGAACTTCGAAACGCGGCCGCCGGTGTCGAGCAGCTTGTTGTTGCCGCCGGTCCAGGCTGGATGCGCCGAAGGATCGATGTCGAGCGTCAGCTGGTCGCCTTCTGCGCCGTAAGTAGAGCGCATTTTAACGATGTCGCCGTTCAGCATCTTGACGTCGATGAAGTGGTATTCCGGGTGAATGTCTTTTTTCATGTCTCTCGTCCTGACTATCGGCACTGATTCCGACCAGCGCCTCGTTTTGCGTCGGAAGCCGGTCGTATAGGCAAGTGTTGGGTGGTCGGCAAGAGGAATCAGGCAAGCCGATCTGTATCTATTGCTTTGAGGTTGCGGCCAAGCGATGAAAATCACCGGAACATGAGCGAGGCGGCAGATAGTGATGATCGAACTAAACGGCGAAACACTGAAGTTGGCTCAGGTTCAGGCCATAGCGGACGGCGCGAACGTTTCGCTTAATCCCAGCGGTTTGGCCCGGATGGCTGAGGCGCGAAAGCTAATTGATGCGGCAGTTCGTGACCGCACGCCTGTTTATGGCGTGACGACTGGTCTGGGACCTCGCGTGGTAGAGGCGCTCAATGAAGATGAAATATCCGCCTTTGCTTTATCTGCGGTGCGGGGACGGGCGCATTCTGCCGGTGACGATCTGCCAGAGGCTGCGTGCCGCGCTGCTATAGGCGTCAGGATCAACACCCTTCTGACTGGCGCGGCTGGCGCGCGCCCTGAAATGGCGGAGCATCTCGCCGCATGTCTCAACGCCGGACTGTCGCCTGTCATTCGGGGGGTCGGTTCCATCGGCGCCGCGGATCTGATGTGGGGCGGCGACTTCGGGCTGGCGTTGATCGGTGAAGGCCGCATGTGGCGCGCGGGGGAAGTCTTGCCAGCCACTGATGCGCTGGCCGGGGCTGGTTTGGCGCCCTTCATTCCTGCACCGCGTGAAGGACTGGCCCTCGTTTCCCACTCCAGCCCCTCGGCCGCAATTGCTGCGCTTGGGGTAGGCGCGCTTTCGTCTCTCTATGATAGTGCAGATACGGCGACCGCTCTGACATTGGAGGGGTTTCGCGCTAACCTAAGCGCCTTTGATCTCGACCTTCTGGCTCTGCGGCCGCAAGCAGGGCAGGTCGAGGCGTCGTTCCGAATAATGGGCTTGTTGAATGGATCGCCTTTACAACAGGTGGGCGCGGCGAGGCGGCTCCAGGATCCTCTGTCCATCCGCAATATTCCACAAGTTCATGGCGCATTCTTGGCTGCCCTGAAGGGCGCGCAGGAAGCAGTTGAGGCCGAAATCAACGGCGCCTCTGACAACCCCGGGGTCCTTATTGATCGTGGAGAGATCGCTTCCCACGGCGGTTACCTGACGCCCCATTTGGTCATTTCGCTTGGCGCGCTGGCGCAGGCGACCGCTCAGATTGCTGCAGTTCAAGCAGCGCGAATTGGCAAGATGCTGGCAGGCCGATTTACAGAACTGCCAAATGGTTTGACCAGCAGCGGCGCCACGGGCGCGGGCCTTGGTCCTCTGATGAAAACGGTCGAAGCGCTTTTTGCCGAAATCTCCCACGCCGCTATGCCAGCGCCGATCTATCCATCATTTTCCGCTGACGGCTTAGAAGACGTCGCCTGCCATACGGCCATTGCAGCTAAGGCGTTGAACCGCATCGCCGATCATTGGCGTCGTGTTATTGCGATCGAAATGATCGTCGCTTCTCAGGCGATCGATTTGCGGGATATCGATATCGCACCGGCATTGGAGGATGCCAGATCAACAGTGCGCAGCGTCTCGCGCCGCTTCACTGATGATCGACCATTGGGTGGAGAGATTGAGGCGCTAGCGGCGCGCCTCTAAACAACCCAGGGTCCGTGATATCCGCCCCCATCTTTGTCCACACGTTCAAAACCGTGGTGGCCAAAGAAATCTCGTTGGATCTGCACCATGTTCGCGGTGCCCCGGTCTGTTCGGTACATGTCGAAATAGCTGAGAGCAGCCGATAAGGCGGGTGCTGGCAAGCCGTGCGTGGCGCAGGCTGCGACTGTATTGCGTAGCCCGCCCTGATTATCGCGCATTAGATCAGCAAAGAAAGGCGTCGCCATCAGATGCGCGTCAGAATCCTCACCCAAAACTCGCGCGATATCATCCAAGAAGACTGAACGGATGATGCATCCTGCCCGCCACACGCGTGCAATGGCGGCGTAATCGAGGCCCCATTCGTAAGTGGCGGAGGCGGCTTTGAAGGTCTCAAAGCCTTGCGCATAGCAGGCGATCTTGCCCGCAATCAGCGCCTGCTCGAGTGCGTTCAGAGTGGTGTTGCGGTCGCCCAGTGCGTCGCCCAGTTCGGTCGGCGCAGCGCCAAACAGTGCCTCCATCTCTTCGCGGGCGTCCTTGCGGGAAGATATGTTCCGCGCGACGACAGCCGCCTCAATTGTGCTGGCAGGGGCGGCGAGGTGCTGGGCCTCAATCACTGACCAGCGGCCCGTGCCTTTCTGACCCGCCTTGTCCTGAATGACATCCAAGAGAGGCTTGCCGGTTTCGGGGTCGGCGATCTGGGCAGTCTGGCCGGTGATTTCGATGAGGAACGATCCGAGCGGTCCTTCGTTCCAGCGTTGGAAAACCGCGCCGATTTCGTCCGCCTGCATGCCAAGGCCGTCGCGCATGACGCCATATGCCTCGGCGATCATCTGCATGTCGGCGTATTCGATGCCATTGTGGATGGTTTTGACAAAGTGGCCAGCGCCGTCTGGCCCGAACCATTCACAGCAAGCTTCACCATTATGTTTCGCGGAAATGGCCTTTAGCGGTTCTTCAACGCGGCTCCACAAGGCTGGCGATCCGCCAGCCATGATTGCGGGACCGTGACGCGCGCCTTCGGAACCGCCGGATACGCCAAGGCCGAGAAAGGCGTAACCGTCAGCCTCTAGCATTTTCGTGCGTTCGCGAGTGTTGTGAAAATTGCCGTTGCCTGCATCGATGATCAGGTCGCCCTTGTCGATCAGGGGGCGCAGCTCGGCAATTACGCTGTCGACTGCGTCGCCCGCTGGCACAAGCAGCAAGAACGGGCGCGGCGCGCGAACATGTGCGACCATCTCAGCTGACGTGGCGCAGGGGATGATTTCGCCTTTGAGGTTTTGTTCTTTTGCGGCAGCAGCGCAGGTCTGTACTTTGTGCGGGCTTTTGCCGTAGACGGCGACTTTGTAACCATTGTCTGCAAGGTTCAGCGCTAGGGCTGAGCCCATCACGCCAGCGCCCACAAGTCCGATATCCGCCGTCATAAAACGTCTCCCTCTATTTTAGGGGACATCTGGCATGATCAGGGCGCGTACTTCAAATGAAACCGGGCGCGATGGGACGCCCGGTGGAAGTTGGATATTTGTGGCCTGAAGACGGGGTGATGGGTTTTAACCCGCTGCGGCGCGCAAAGTGGCGAGGAACTTGTCAGAGGCATAGCCATCAGGCGTGAGGCCGCGCGCTCGCTGAAAGTTGCGGATTGCCTTGCGACTGTTCGGTCCGATTATCCCATCGACACCGCCAGTGGAAAAGCCGAGGCGGGTCAGCAGCCCCTGCATTTCCTTTTTTTCCGTTCGGCTGAGAGGACGGTCATCGCGCGGCCATGGAGCTGCAAACGGGCCATCGCCCCTTATGCGGTCGCCAAGATGCCCGACCGCCATCGCGTAGGACGTTGCGTTGTTATAACGCTTGATGACGCGGAAGTTCTTGTAAACGGCAAAGGCAGGGCCGTTGGCGCCAGCGGGCAGCAGGATTGCGGCCTCACCATGGTCCGGCACAGCGCCGCCATTCACAGCCGTGACGCCAGCCGCGCGCCAGTCGGCAACCGGGCGACGGATGGATTGGTCGGCGCTGGCGTAGTCAAAGCCTGCGGGCAGGCGTACTTCGACGCCCCAGGGCGCACCAAGTTCCCACCCAAACCGGGACAGGTAGTTTGCGGTTGAGGCGAGCGCATCTGAGGGGTCATCTGACCAGACATCGCGCCGCCCATCGCCGGTAAAATCGACAGCGTAGCTGTCATAGCTGGTTGGGATGAACTGCGTGTGCCCCATCGCGCCAGCCCATGAGCCAACCATGCGGGATGGCGTGACATCGCCTGACTGAATGATCTTCAATGCGCTGATCAGCTGCTCTTCGGCGAACTTCTGGCGCCGACCATCATAGGCCAGCGTGGCCAGGCTTTCGATCACAGGGATTGATCCGTAGTTGAAGCCATATGCACTTTCGAGGCCCCAGATCGCCACAACCACTTCGGCGTCCACACCGTAAGTCGTTTCGATGGCGCTTAGCGTCTGACGGTGTTGTGCCGCCTTTTCACGGCCATTGTCGATGCGGGATTTTGAAACGGCGCTGTCGAGATATTCCCAGATCGCCCGGGTGAATTCGGGTTGACGACCATCCAGTTCAACCACCCGGTCATTCACACCAACACCGGCGAATGCCTGATCGAAAACGCCGGCCCGAACGCCAGCGTTCATTGCCCGAACACGAAAGGCGTCTCGCCATTGTCCGAAGTTTGCATACGACAATTGCGCAACCTGCGTTTCAGCCACTGGTTTTGGCGCAGCGGCTTTTGGCGCCTCTGCTTGAGGCGCTGCGCAACTGGCGCCTGCACTGATCAGCAAAGCTGATGCGATTAAGGATAGGGGTCTCGATGTCATGGCCTGCTCCGCCTGTTTTGGGTCTTTTGCCCGTTACGCAGAACATACCCCAACTGGCAGGCGAGAAAAAGGCGGGGTCAGGCCGTGATCCGCTTCACGTCAAGGATATCGCCAAACTCTTTCTTGCCGATCCGGTCAACGGCGGCGGCGAAAGTTTCTTCCGCAACTTCCATGTGATGAAGATTGGCGTGAAGGATTTTTTCCGGGCTGGTCATGATGCCGACATGACCTTTCCAGAACACCAGATCACCGCGGCGCAATGCTGCCTGCGAGGTAGAACGACCCAGAGACGCCATTTGCTGATCGCTGTCTCGTGGACAAGCGACATTCGCAGAATGGAGCGCAATCTGGACAAGACCGGAACAATCGAAACCAGCCGCTGACCGGCCGCCCCAAAGATAGGGCGCGCCTTTGAAACGCTCAGCCGTCGCAACCCACATTGGGGCCTTGTCTGAGATAGGTTTTACGGTCACCTCACCGACCCAGCCACCGACATCCAACTCAACAAACGGCGCTGACCGCTCACCAGTGCTGACGCGGGACGCGAAAGGCAGGGCGCCGATAGGTCGGGCGCGAAAGTCGGGTTCGGGGTAAACCAGCGCCTGCACTGCTGTGATGCGATGGGTGGCTTCTCCATGCGCCTCCATCATGCACGCTTCAGGAATATAACCCACATATCCGTCCAGCGCCGTTTGCCCCCAAACCCAGCCGTTGTCATTCTCATACGCGGTGAAGCTTTCGCCAAAGATCAGCTGGCTGATCATTTCGCCTTCTGCATCATGTGAACCCGTCAACGGGGCCAGCGGAACAGAGACGCGCATCTGAGTTGGCGAAGCATAGACATCCGCCTCAACCACATCCTTCAGATGCAGCGCCGCCAGATCCGGGCGGGCGGGTATGACGCGTGGATCATCCGCCATAGCGTTTCTCCAACATTGCAAAACAAGCGCGGGCCGTCATGCACTCGCCACCCTTCGGGCGACCTGGTTTGGTGACGTTGTTCCACGCCATGATGTCAAAATGCGCCCAAGAGATATCTTCACCCACGAACCGGCGCAGAAACAGCGCCGCCGTGATCGCGCCGCCATATCCGCCCGGGGGGGCGTTATCTATGTCAGCATGATGCGAGGTGATGTCGTCATCATAGGGGTCCCACAGCGGCATGGGCCAAACAGGATCGCGGGCCAACTGGCCGCCTTCGACGATGTCCGCCGCCATCTCATCATCATTGGAAAAGACGGGCGAGATATCGATGCCCATCGCGATGCGGGCCGCGCCAGTCAACGTGGCCATATCGATCATCAGTTCAGGGCTTTCTTCTGAGCCAAAGGCGAGGGCGTCAGCCAGCACCAACCGACCTTCGGCGTCTGTATTGCCGATTTCGACAGTCAGGCCCTTACGGGTTGGCAGGATGTCGCCGGGGCGGAATGCGTTGCCCGCGACGGCGTTTTCCACTGCAGGGATCAAGACGCGCAAGCGCACAGGCAATTCAGCGGCCATGACCATGTGCGCCAGCGCGAGGATATTCGCCGCCCCGCCCATGTCCTTCTTCATCTGGCGCATGCCCACAGCTGTTTTCAGGTCAAGCCCGCCTGTATCAAAGCAGACGCCCTTTCCAACCAGCGTGACTTTAGGCGCATCTTCCTCACCCCAGCGAATGTCCAGCAGGCGCGGCGCATCGACGGATGCACGGCCGACGGTGTGGATCATTGGAAAGTTCTGTTCTAACAACTCATCCCCGACGATAGAGGTGAATTCAGCCCCATGCGCCTCAGCCAGCTCTTTCGCCGCCGCTTCAAGTTTGGATGGGCCCAGATCGTTGGCGGGGGTGTTGATCAGATCACGTGCGGCGCAAGCGCCAGCGGCGATGAATTTCAAGCGGTTCGGATCAACGTTTTCAGGTGCGATCAACTGCGCCTTCTGGTCGGGCGCATCCTTGTAGTCGGTGTAACGATAGGCTGAAAGCAACCAGCCGAGCGCGGCTTCTTCCGCCTCATCTTTGCGCAGGTCAGTCTGAATTTCATAAACGCCTTCGGGGGCCTTCGCGGCAAAGTCGCCGAGGGCGAAACGGCGTTTGGCGCGGTCTTTTGCGGCGCCCCAGCCGAACAGCGCCTCAGAAATGTTGCCTTCACCATCCGGCACCAGCGCGATCTGGCCCAGTTTGCCGGTAAAGCCATGTAGTTTCACCCATGTTCGGGCGGCGTCATCCAGCGCTTCCAGCGCGTCGTCGGCCTGGGACGACTTGATCAGAAACAGCGGGATGGCGCCTTCGGTCGGTTCAGCGAAGTCAGGGGTCATTCAGTTCGGTCCTGTAGGGGTCTGGGCGCGCAAAAGCTGACAGCCCTGAAGGGGATGCGCAAGAGGTGAATAGCGCAGAAAACCGTGAAGCTGCACTGATGAAACATCAACGGGCCACGTCTGAACGCGCGGTCTGGAAACTTGGCCGACGATCTAAGTGGCCGATTTAGGCCCCTGTCACCCGCCAGATCGCGTCAGCGACATCATCGGCGACCAGCAATGACCCATCTGGGCCGATGCAAACGCCGACCGGGCGGCCATAGCTGACCTTTTCATCGGGTGCGAGGAAGCCTTTGAGGATATCGCGGGGCGGTCCGGATGGTTTGCCGTCCTCGAATGGAACGAAAATTACGGCATAACCACTGAGGGTTGAGCGGTTCCATGATCCGTGCTGGCCGATCACCATGCCATCGGGAAAGCCAGGCAGGGTGCCTTCAGGCATCCAGCAAAGGCCAAGCGATGCTGTGTGGCCGCCAAGCGCATAGTCAGGCTTGATCGCCGTGGCTACCAGCGCCGGGTCTTGCTCTACCCGGTCATCGACGGTCTGACCCCAGTAGCAGTAGGGCCAGCCGTAAAAGCTGCCGTCTTGGACTGAAGTCAGGTAATCAGGCGGCGTTTCATCGCCCAGACCATCCCGCTCGTTCACAACGGTCCAGAGGGCGCCTGTTGTCGGCTCCCAAGCCGTGCCGACGGCGTTGCGGAGGCCGCCCGCGAAGATGCGTGCATCGCCGGTTTCGGGGTTGACCTCATAGATCGCGGCGCGGCCCTCTTCCAGGTCCATGCCCTTGTCCCCGATGTTGGAGAGGGACCCGACGCCAGCGTACAGTTTGGACTTGTCGCCATTGAACAACAGGCTACGGGTCCAGTGACCGTTGGGCTTGAAGTCAGTGATCTTCTTACCCTCACCCGAGACATTTCCAGTCGTCGGATCGTAGTTGTAGGTCACGATGCCATCGGTGTTGCCGACGTAGAAGGTCTCGCCTTTCAGGGCCATGCCAAAGGGCTGGTTGAGGCCGGTCAGGAACGTTTCCTGAGTTTCTGCAACGCCATCCCCATCCGCATCGGTTAGGCGCGTGATGCGGTTGGCGCTGACGCCGGTCGCCTTGGCGCGCTTCATCGTGGCGACGATGGCGTAATCGAACGGGGTGCGAATGCCGCCGGGGGTGGACATCGCCTCTGCCACCAAAACGTCGCCATTTGGCATCACCTCCATCCATCTTGGGTGGTCTAGGCCGGTGGCGAAGGCGTTGACCTTCAGGCCGGGCGCGGCGTCGGGCGTTTTGCCGGGGGCGAAGCCTTGGGCGGTGGGCATCTTCAGGGTCATGATGCCCTGGGCCTTCGCCTCTGGCACGTCCGCCTCTGGTCCAAAGGCAGGCTTGTCGGTTGTGGCGCCGAACCGGCGCATCATGATGGCGGCCCCACCGACCATTGCGACGCCCTTGGCGACGATTTCTGACATGCCCATGATGATGCTCCTTGAGTATTTGGGGGACAATTTCAGGCTGAAGCTGCCGGGTCAATGCGGCGTGGGAAACTACTGAGACGGAGTTTCTTTCACATGTGAAAGTAGGGCTAAGCTATTGAAAACATGTATGTGAAGAGTGGATCGCCACAATTTGTTCTCTATTTACCCCTGTTTTGCGAGAGGCGCTTTGAAGGCTGCACAGGATTTTGCCCACCGATTGAGGTGACCTGATGACGATTGCCTGCATTCACCAACCGGCTGGTAGATCGACGCGGCACGCGCCAGCCGCAAGAACCAAAAGCGCTTTGGCTAAATTCGGCTAAGTCAGCATTCATCCTCTGCCTCAATAAGACCGAGGCATCTTCAAAACATGCTCAGCCACATAACTGAGAACCAGGTTGGTCGAGATCGGCGCCACCTGATACAGCCGCGCCTCGCGGAACTTACGCTCCACATCATATTCCTCTGCAAACCCGAACCCGCCATGGGTCTGCACGCAAGCCTCCGCCGCCGCCCAGGACGCATCGGCGCAGAGCATCTTGGCGAGGTTCGCTTCCTCGCCGGGGTTTTCACCGGCCTCGTACAATCGGATCGCCTCTCGCAGCATCAACTCGGCCGCGCGCAAATCGGCATAGGCTTTGGCGATCGGGAACTGCACGCCCTGGTTCTGGCCGATGGGACGGGCGAACACAGTTCGGTCTGAGGCGTAGGTCGAAGATTTCGCGGTGAACCATTTGGCGTCGCCAACACACTCTGCCGCGATCAGGATACGCTCTGCGTTCATGCCTGAGAGGATATAGCGAAAGCCCTTGCCTTCTTCCCCGATCAGGCTGTCCGCTGGGATTTCCATGTTGTCAAAGAACAACTCAGTCGTCGCGTGGTTCATCATGGTGCGGATCGGTCGGATGGTCAGGCCCTGAACTTTCCGCATGTCCACCAGAAATACTGATAGGCCATCGGTCTTCTTGGCGACCTGATCGCGCGGCGTTGTACGGGCGAGAAGGACCATCAGGTCCGAATGTTCTGCCCGGCTTATCCAGATCTTCTGGCCATTAACGATGTATTTGTCGCCCTCACGCCGGGCTGTCGTGCGAAGGGCGGTGGTGTCAGTGCCAGAGGTCGGCTCTGTTACGCCAAAGGCCTGCAGACGCAATTCGCCCGATGCAATCTTGGGCAGGTATTCAGCCTTTTGCGCGTCCGAGCCGTGGCGCAAAACCGTGCCCATCGTGTACATCTGCGCATGGCACGCAGCGGCGTTGCAGCCTGCGCGATGCACTTCCTCAAGGATCGCGGCGCCAGCCGATATTGGCAGGCCAAGGCCGCCGAGCCCTTCGGGGATAAGCGCGCTGAGATAACCATTTTCTGTCAACGCCCGCACAAACTCGGTCGGATAGGCCTGCTCACGGTCTTTGGCGCGCCAATATTCGCCGGGGAACCCTTCGCACAGTTTGGCGACTGCATCGCGGATCTCGGGATGGTCGAGTTCATAGGTCATAGCGTCCGGCCCTGCTGGTTTCGTAATGGATTTAGCCCTGCACCGGATCGAGGTAAAGCGCTTCGCGGGGTCAGATCAGCTGGCGACAGGTTTACGGCGCGTTTGGGATAGGACGGGCTGCGCCTTGGCGGTTAGTTTCAACAATGAAGGAGATTGCAGCATGACCATCCACCGCGCCCCGCTTGCGAACCTGCCAACGCATGACGTGTTTAACATGTCGCCACCAATTGGCGATCAGGATTTCTGGGCAGGGGATACGGCCCTGCGCCAATGGACGACGACGATGGGCGCCGACTGGGCGACCGATAAGCTTGCCGCTGCAGGCGCATCTTTTGGTCGGGACGAAGTTATTGACTGGTCGGAACAGGCGAACCGTTATGGGCCAGAGTTACGCGCATTCGACCGTCAGGGCATGCGCCTGAATGCAGTGGAGTTCCATCCCGCCTATCACCAGCTGATGGATCTTGCGATCAGCAATGAGATTCACAACTTCGCCTGGCGCGCGGACAGGCCCGGCGGCCATGTCGGTCATGCGGCCTTGACGTATATGTTTAGTCAGGCAGAGGGCGGAGTGATGTGCCCGATGGCGATGGCCTATTCCGTCTTGCCGTCGCTCGCCTACACCCCGACGCTGGAGGCGATCTGGAAACCCCGTCTGATGTCCACGCAGTACGATCAGCGCGACATCCCGGCGGATGAAAAAAACGGCGCAATGATCGGCATGTTCATGACCGAAAAGCAGGGGGGGTCGGACGTGCGCGCCAACTCGACCTCTGCTGCACCGATGGGTGCTGAAACGGGGATGGGCGCGGAATATCTGTTGACGGGGCACAAATTCTTTTGTTCTGCGCCGATGTGCGACGCGTTTCTGGTGCTGGCGGGCACGGATGCGGGCGGCATTTCCTGTTTCCTCGTTCCGCGCTGGCGGCCTGATGGGACGCGGAACGCGCTGATGATCCAGCGGCTGAAAGATAAACTCGGCAACAAATCCAACGCCTCTACCGAAATGGAGTTTCAGGACACTTACGGCGTCATGGTCGGTGACGAGGGGCGGGGCATTCGCACGATCATCGACATGGTGTCGCTGAACCGGCTGTACTGCGCGATGTCATCGGCGGGGCAGATGCGGGGTGCGCTGGCGCAGGCGCTGCATCACACAACGCATCGCAGTGCGTTTCAGAAACGCCTGATTCAGCAGCCCCTGATGAAAAACGTTCTCGCCGATCTGGCGGTAGAGGTCGAAAGCGCACTCACGCTCGGCCTTCGCACAGCCAAAGCAGTTGATGCGGCTGGTCGCGATGAACATGAGACTGTAATGGCGCGCATTCTGACCCCAATAGCCAAATACTGGAACTGCAAGCGCGCACCCTATGCAGTGTTCGAAGCGCTCGAATGCCATGGCGGGCCTGGATATGTGGAAGAGGTGCCGTTGGCCCGCATGTATCGCGAAGCGCCGCTGAACAGCATCTGGGAAGGGCCTGGCAATGTGCAGTGCCTGGACGTTTTGCGCGTTCTGGCTAGAGAACCTGATGCGATAGAAGCGTTGTTTGCCGAATTGACCGCAGCGCGAGGCGCCGACAGTCGGTTGGACACGGCAATCGATGAAATCCGAACGGAACTGGATGCGCCAGACGGGTTGGAGGCCCGGATGAGGGGCGTGACAGAACTGATGGCCCTAACCCTACAAGGCGCGCTTCTGACCCAACACGGCGATGCAGATGTGGCGGAGGCTTTCTGCGCCAGTCGCCTTGGCCCCCGCTGGCGCGGCGCGTTTGGCGCTTTGCCGGGCGGGGCAAAACTGGATGCGCTTCTAGAGCGGGCGCTGCCCTAACCTCGCAATCACGAGGCTGGCAGCACCCCGTCCGAGGCGGGTGAAGCCGCGCCTCAGAACCCTTCCAGCACGATCTTGCCGCGCGTCGCGCCAGTTTCGATCTGGGCATGCACTTTCTTCAGCGTGGCAGCGTCGATCTTGCCAGCCGTTTCCGTTGCTGTGCTGGTGATCCGTCCTGCGTCGACCAGATCAGCGACCGTGTTCAGCAAATCGCGCTGCTTTTCGATATCAGGCGTGCCGAAAAGGGATCGTGTGTACATAAATTCCCAGTGGATCGAGACAGATTTTTGCTTGAAGCCAGCGATATCCAGCGCCTCAGGATCGTCGATAAACCCAAACCGGCCCTGCGGCGCGATCACCTCGACGATCTGGTCAAGATGGTGCTGCGTGTTGTTGGTTGAGAACACGTAGCCGGGCGCGCCGATGTTCAACGCTGCGACTTGTGGTGCGATTGGCTGGCGGTGGTTGATAACATGATGCGCGCCGCATTCCCGGACCCAGTCCTGCGTTTCAGGACGAGAGGCGGTTGCGATGATCGTCATATCTGTGAGCGCGCGCAAAAGCTGGATGGTGATCGATCCGACACCGCCGGCGCCACCGATGACCAGGATCGTATCACCCCCTTCGGGTGTTGGGTCATTCACTTTCAGCCGATCGAATAGTATCTCATACGCCGTGATCGCCGTCAGCGGCAGCGCAGCAGCTGCAGGGTGGGATAGCATCGTTGGTTTGCGGCCGACGATACGCTCGTCCACGAGATGATATTCTGAATTTGTGCCGGGGCGGATGATCGAGCCGGCATAGAAGACCTCATCACCGGGTTTGTAGCCGGTGACATCGGGGCCAACAGCCTCAACCACGCCTGATGCGTCCCAGCCAAGAACTGCCCAGCCGTCCTCTTTCGGGCGCCCGGCGCGGACCTTTACATCGACGGGATTGACCGAGACAGCGTGGATTTTCACCAGCAGGTCACGACCTTCTGCGGTGGGCGTATCAAGGGTGATGTCGACCAGCGCGTCTCCGCGATCAATTGGGCCTGGGGTTTGGTAAGCGACGGCTTTCATGGCGGGTGCTCCTCAGCTTTTTGTTTGCTGAGGGATATGTAGCGAGGTTTCAGTTGGGGATTATCTGCTTATATTCGATGACATTATCCTGAAAATCAGGATAAATAGCCTATGAACTTTGATCTCAGAAACCTGCAGTTGTTCGTTCGGGTCGCCGAACTAGGCGCCATTGGCAAGGCTGGCGCAGAATTTACCCTGTCCAGCACCAACGCCTCGCAGCGTATTCAGACGCTTGAGGCCGATCTGGATGTGAAACTACTGAACCGCACCACGCGGTCTGTCTCGCTGACACCGGATGGTGAAGTGTTTCTGGAACACTCGCGCCGTATTCTGGATGATGTGGAAGAGGCGCGGACAGTTCTGTCATACAAAGCAAAATCTGTCTCAGGCCGGTTGCGCGTCACTGCATCTGCGTCGTTCGGTCGATCGCATATCGTACCCTACGTGCCAGAGTTTCTGCGAGATCATCCAGATCTGACGCTGGACCTGAACCTGACTGACGCTGTCGTCGACATTGTTCACCAAGGATACGATCTGGCGTTCCGGATTGGCGATCTGGCGCCATCCAGCCTGCTGGCGCAGAAGATTGACGATAATCCCAGTGTTCTGGTCGCCTCACCTGACTATCTGGCCCAAAGCGGGCGCCTGTTGGCGCCTGATGATCTAAAGGACCACGCCTGCATCCCGTTGGGCGATGTCAGGACATGGCGTTTGGTGTCAGCGGATGAGGCGATCCATGACATTGGGATAACCGGCCCGGTTTCAGTCAATCTTGGCAATGCGGTCAGTGAATGGGTCAAAGCTGGGGTTGGGATTGGTCATGCATCGCTATGGCATTGCGGGGCGGACCTGAAGTCTGGCGCGCTGGTGCGGGTTCTATCAGATTTTCAGATCTTCCAGGATTCAAAGATATGGGCGGTTCGCCCACCCGTTCGCCTTATGCATGCGCGGGTGAAGGCTTTCCTGGATTTCATGCGCGTGAAAATCGTCGAGACGAACAAGGCTGAATACGGCTATTTGCTGAATAGCTAGTCGCCCTCAAACTCACAAAGCGCATCAACAGTCAGGCCCATGCCTTCCAACCGTTTGCGGCCGCCCAGATCTGGCAGGTCGATGACAAAGGCGCAGGCGATGACTTCGCCGCCCAGGCGTTCAATCAGACTGACGCCCGCCTCTGCTGTGCCGCCGGTTGCAAGCAGATCATCAACCACCAGAACCTGATCGCCGGGTTGGATGGCGTCCTCATGCAGTTCGACCGTCGCTTCGCCGTATTCCAGCTTGTAGGACTGTTCGATGGTTTTGCCGGGCAGCTTGCCCTTCTTGCGAACAGGCGTGAACCCTACAGACATTTGATGCGCGACGGCGCCGCCGAGGATAAATCCGCGCGCCTCCAGCCCGACAACATGATCGATTTGCAGTCCCGCGTAGGGGTGCAAGAGCAGATCAATGGCCATGCGAAACCCGCGCGGGTCATTGAACAGCGTCGTCACATCGCGGAACATGATTCCCGGCTCAGGAAAGCCCGGGATCGTGCGGATGTAGTCGCGAACGGTCTTGCGCGGCGGTCTGGTCATGGGCTTGTCTCCTGAACTTGCCCGCACTTATCGCGCGATGCGGCGTCCGCGGCAATCAGGCGATTGGTCTCTATCTCAGTTTGACCGCCTGAATATGCATCCAGTCAAAATTCCGCTCTCGCCCGAGGCTAAGCCGGCCTTCAGCTTCCCAAGCTTCCCACCACGCATCGTATCCGGGACGGGCGAAGTTTGCCTTGTCGCGACCCCATTTCAGCTTGTTGCGCGACGGATCAAAATCGAATGCAACAACCTAGGCATGGGTTGACCAGGTAGAGCCGCCGCGTTTTTTACGCTTGTTAAAACAGCCGCCATAGATGTTCAGGCCCAGATCATTGATCTGATCCTCGGTGTATTTCGCGACGACGGCATTCAAAACGCGTTGAAGGCTGTCGGCGACCTTTTCGTGGCAGCTGATCTTGGTCGTGGCGACATTGCGATCCCAGTCCAGCTTCAGCTTCCAGGGGCAGATCACTTTGCCTGCAGTGCATTTCGCGCTACCGGGCTGGCCGTAAAACGCTTTCAAGTCTGCCTGGCCCGCGCCGTCTGCCGGCCAATTGTGGGGATTGTCGCGCCCCGGCACTACGTCCCGCCAGTTTAGCGGTTTGCCGAATTCACGTTTTTCTTCAAGCCCTTCATGGCCGCCGTTGGTGCGTAGGCCCCAAAGACCGTCGACATCGCCAATATCAAAACCTTCGTCCGTGAGGTGAAGCTGATAGGCTGCGACAGACAGGCGTTTTCCGGACCATGCGGCCGGGTCGCCGGAAAGCTCGGCGGTGCGTTTGGTTACGAATTTCTTAGCTGCGGCATGGGTTTTGGGGCCGCGATCCCCGTCAATTTTCCCTGAGTAAAGCCCTTCGGCCTTCAGGACTTGCTGTAAAATTCTGACAGCGCTCTGGTAGATGGCCATCCTCTTAAAATTGAAGATGTAATGATCGTAGCACCAATAAGGATATTAGTTACGTGTTAATCTGCAAACCGCTCAACTGATTTCAGGAACCGCAACTAGGCGGGCCGCCACCGCGTCAGCGCCTCGGCTGACGCATATTCAATCCCGTAAACGGTCAACGTCGCCCCGTCATTACCGCGGATGATGCGGTAAGATTGTTGTTTGCCGGACGACGGATCGCGCCAAGTGCGCCACGTCGTTTGAGTTCTGCCGGCTTTTGCCGTAGGCTCACCACGTAGAGTTTCGCCTTCGGCGCCGTCAGTCTCAGATGTTGGCGTTGACCAGAGGGGCGCATGGATGAAGAAGGCAACATCGCCATCTGGCGCGATGAACCGAACAGTCATGGGGCCATCATCGGCGGTGGTGTTCGCAGCAACCTGCGCGCGGAAATCGCCTGGCGCATCCGCCGCGAACCAGGCGCCTTCATAGCGTTCCCAGTCATCCGCCGACGCAGGCAGTGCGGCGAATACCAGCAGTAGTGAAGCAGAAATCAGTGTTCGTATCATCGCGCCAGCATAACAGAGTTTATGGCGGCGCGATGGTGAAAGGTGGGGAAATCAGACCGACCGGGTGATCCCGCCATCCACGCGGATGTTCTGCCCGGTGATGTAACCACCGCCTGGCCCGGCGAGGAATGCAACAGTCGTAGCGATCTCGTTCAGACTATCGCCATAGCGGCCCATCGGGACGCGATCCCGGAATTCCTCTTTCTCTGGCAGAGAGTTGATGAAGCCGGGCAGGACGTTGTTCATTCGAATATTCTCAGCCGCGTACTTGTCCGAAAACAACTTGGTGAACGCCGCCAGACCTGCACGCATGACGCCTGAGGTTGGGAATACCGGGTCAGGCTCAAACGCTGCGAAGGTCGAGATGTTGATGATCGCGCCGGATTTCTGCGCTTGCATGATTGGCGTGACCAACCGCGTGGCGCGGACTGCGTTCAGGAAATAGACGTCCATGCCAGTGTGCCAGTCTTCGTCCGTCAGCTCCAGTACCGCAGCGCGGGGGCCGTGGCCGGCGCTGTTCACCAGAACGTCGATCCGGCCCCATTTCGCCATTGCCGCATCCACCAGTTTTTGCAGGTCTTCATTCGACTGGTTCGACCCGGTGACGCCGATGCCACCAAGCTCTTCAGCCAAAGCCTCGCCTTTGCCAGAAGATGAAAGGATCGCGACCTGAAAGCCGTCCTCTGCCAGTTTGCGTGCGCTGTCCGCGCCCATGCCGCTGCCGCCTGCGGTGATCAATGCTACTTTCAGATCGCTCATCTCATCTCTCCATTTTCCGGGTAAGGGGAATATGGTGAGAGGGCCCAGCCTTGACTAATTATGATTTGTCACTGCAGACAGTAGAATATCTACTGTCTGGATGATCTGATGCACTTGCCCAGCTTGAATGCCCTACGCATGTTCGACGCCGCCGCCCGTCGTTTGAATTTTGGTCGCGCGGCAGAGGATCTGAACCTGACCCAAAGCGCCGTCGCACAACAGGTCCGGCGGTTGGAGGCTGACCTCGGCCAAAAGCTATTCATCCGCAAGGCTCGCGGGCTTGCGCTTACGGCGGCGGGGCGGACCTATACTGCAGAAATCAGGCGTGCGATGGCGATTATCGAGGATGCGACGTATGCGCTGGATGCCAGTGGTCAGACGCTAACACTTAGCGCGCCACCCTCTTTCGCCACGAAACTTCTGGCGCCGAACCTGTCGTCGGTTTCAGAGTTGCAGCCTGATATCGTGGTGGAAATCAGGGCCAGCGAGGCCATCGCCAATTTTCGTGCAGACGCCGTCGACATGGCTGTCCGGCAAGGGGAGCCGCCTTTTGGCGACGACGTTAACTTTGCTTTCTTGTGCCCGCTGAACCTTTGCGCCGTGTGCAGCACTGATTATGCGCAGACCGCGGGTGCTTTCGATATGGATGAAACGCTGACCCACCATCGTTTGATCTACGACGGCCACGCCCATTGGGACGCGTTGTTGGATCAAGCAGGCGCGCCCAGACCTTCGCAAACCCTACGCTTTAACCAAACAGGGCTGGCGCTTGATGCGGCGGTGAACGGACAGGGCGTCGCGCTGGCGCCGGCAGTGCTGGCGCGAGCTGATATCGAAGCAGGTCGGTTGGTGGAGTTGTGGCGGGCAGATGAGGATGGCCCCCACGGTTACTACATCGTTACGCCAAAATCGGCTGATAGCGTAGCCATCGAAGCGATGTCCAAGTGGCTGAAAACGCTGGTGAGCTAAACTGGCGCCAGAACAAAATCGTGCTCTACATCAAAAAACCGCCCCTCAAACCCATGTTCCGCCGCCTGCGCGACATCATCGATGGGTCGAAACTTCGCCATCAGGCTTTCCTTCACGCCAAACACGGCGTCTGAGCCGATGTAGGGATCGTCCGGGTCGAAGATGTGGGTCGTCAGCCGATCGTAACCGTCCTTTTCCAGAATGTAGTGAAAATGCGCCGGGCGAAAGCAATGGCGCCCCAGCCGTTCCATCAGGGCGCCGACCGGGCCGTCGGTCGGTACCGGGTAATACAGCGGTTTGACTGCCTGGAACCAGTATCGCCCATCCGCGCCGGTGCGGAACACGCCGCGCAAGTTAAACTCTGGTTGGATGCCTTTCTGCTGGACGTCATAGAACCCGTCTTCATTGGCCTGCCAGACATCCATCTTTACGCCTTCGACCGGCGCGCCATCCAGATCGCGCACGACGCCGTGCACGAACATCGGCTCTCCCTTACCGTCCAGGCACAGGTTTGCACCCATCGGGCTTTCGGGCACGTTGGCGACGTGGAACGGGCCCAGCACCGTGTTCTCTGTCGCGCCAGAGGGGCGGCGGGAATTGATTGCATCGACCAGCATCGAAACGCCTAAGGTGTCTGACGCAAGGATGTATTCCTGCCGCCATTCATCACATTTCTGGCCTGTGGCTGTTAGAAACTGGATCGCCGCCATCCATTCATCCTGGCTTGGCTCAATCTCTTTCACCGCTTCGTGCAGTTTGCGGATAACGACTGACATGACCTCACGCAGGCGCGGATCGGCGTCATCGCTCATCGCGTTGATCACGGTTTCGGCTGAATTTTCTTCGGTGAAGTAGTTGGTCATTCGCCGTCCCCTGCGCAGCTTGAGGGGACGGTAGCATGTATTGGGCGCGTTACAGAACCCGGCCCGCGACCGCATCCAGCTTGGCGACCAGCGCGGGGTCACGCACTTCGGGCGCAGTGATCAGCGCATATTCCAGCGCATTGTTGCAACCATGCTCACACGGTGAATGCTCGCCAGCCAGCATAGGCGCGACATTGGCGATCATTTTGGCTGCATGGGCGGTGTTGGCCGCCAGCACCTTCATGATCTCGGTCACATCAACCTCACCCGATTTGGGCCGCCAACTATCGTAATCCGTGACCATCGCGACGGTGGCGTAGCAAAGCTCAGCCTCTCTCGCCAATTTCGCCTCGGGCATATTGGTCATGCCGATCACGTCCGCGCCCCATGCCTCGCGGTACATCTTCGACTCGGCGAGAGACGAAAACTGCGGCCCCTCCATCGCCAGATATGTCCCGCCGCGATGGGTTGTGACGCCTGCGGCTTTGACTGCCGTTTCCAGAACATCACCAAGGCGGGGGCAAGTCGGATAAGCGACTGAGACATGGGCGACGAGGCCTGCACCAAAGAAGGATTTTTCGCGGTTCACCGTGCGGTCGATGAACTGATCGACAATGACAAAATCGCCCGGCGCCATTTCTTCGCGGAACGATCCGCAAGCGGAAACAGAGATGACCTCAGTCACGCCTGCCCGCTTCAATGCATCGATGTTGGCGCGGTAGTTGATGTCGGTGGGGGACAGGCGATGGCCGCGTCCATGGCGGGGCAGAAACACCAGCTTTGCGCCGTCGAGTTCGCCGAACAGTAACTCATCCGAGGGCTCGCCCCATGGACTATCTATCTTGCGCCATTCTGCGCCCGTCATCCCGTCAATCTGGTAAAGGCCAGAGCCGCCGATGACGCCAATTACACGATCAGACATGACTTACTCCGCTGCTGTTCCAAGCAGGTCCATACGCGGCATCAGTTCCAGCAGGTGCTTGGAATACTCATGCTCTGGCGCCGCGAACAGCTGGTCAGTATCCGCTATCTCGCAAATCGCGCCATGACGCATGACCGCAATCCTGTCCGACATCTGGCGGATCACCGGCAGATCGTGGGTGATGAACAGCATGGTCAGGCCAAGTTCTTCCTGCAGGTCCTTCAGAAGGTTCAGGATGGTGGCCTGCACGGACACATCAAGCGCAGAAGTCGGCTCATCGCAGATCAGGATCTTGGGGCGTGAGGCGAGCGCGCGGGCGATGGAAATGCGCTGCCGCTGCCCGCCGGAAAACTCATGCGGGTACTTGATCGCAGCTTCAGCGCCGAGGCCAACGTGATCCAGCAAGTCGCGGACGATCTGTTTGGTTTCGGCCTCAGACGAGGTCATTTTGTAGAACCGAATAGGCTCAGCCACCACATCCATCACCCGCATCCGGGCGTTGAGGGACGAGTACGGGTCTTGGAAAATCATCTGAACCGCGCGCCGCGCCTCAACCGCTTCGGCTGATTTCGGTTTGGTGGTGATGTCAGTGCCCTTCACGCGGATCGTGCCGCTGTCGGGTCGGTAAAGCCCCGCGATCAGCCGTGCGACTGTAGACTTGCCCGAACCGGATTCCCCCACCAGCCCAAAAACCTCACCCTGCTTCACGGTGAAGGATACGTTGTCCACCGCCTTCAGCATCTTGCGGTTCTTCTTCAGCACAGCTTTTTGCAGGGTGAAGCTGAGGTTCAGATTTTCGACCTCAATCGCATCTTCGCTGCTCGGCTTTGACCGCGCCTCGCCCAGCCAGTGGGTCTGGATATCGATGCGTCGCCGCTCTTCATCACCGCCCTCGATATAGTCGACCGAGGTAAAGCGATGCAGCCGTTGGTCGGCGCGCGGCACGGCGGCGATCAGCGATTTGGTGTATTCGTGATTGGGCGCGCCGAGGATTTGCGCGACGGGCCCGGTTTCCACAACCTCACCACGATACATCACGCACACGCGGTCGGCGATTTCAGCGATGACACCAATGTCGTGGGTGACGATGATGACGCCGAGATCCCGCTCACGACAGAGTTTCTTGATCAGGTCAAGGATCTGTTTCTGGATGGACACATCCAGCGCCGTTGTCGGCTCATCCGCGATGATCAGATCGGGGTCGCCCGCCAAAGCGAGGGCGATCACAACGCGTTGGCGCATGCCGCCGGAAAACTGGTGCGGATAGGCTTTCAGCCGGGCGCGGGCCTCGGTGATGCCGACAGCCTCCAACAGCTCAACCGCGCGATCATCGGCTTGAGAGCCTTTGATGCCGGTCGTCTTTTCAATCGTCTCAACCAGCTGCGCACCGATAGTCAGCAGCGGGTTCAACGAGGTTTGTGGATCCTGAAAGATCATCCCGATCCGGTCGCCCCGAACCTTGCGCATCTCATCCTCTGTGCGCCCGCGCAGTTCTTCCCCTTCGAACATGATTGAACCGCCTGCGACGCGGCCGGGACGTTCCAACAGATCAATGATCGCGTTGCCGATGGTGGATTTGCCCGCGCCGGATTCGCCGACCAGGCCCAGAACCTCACCCGGCTTTACGGTTAGAGATACACCGCGCGCGGCCTTGACCGTACCGCGCCGGGTCGGAAATTCGACGTCTAGGTCGTTGATTTCAAGAAGCTCAGACATCAGCGCAACTTCGGATTAAGGGCATCGCGCATCCAGTCGCCAAGAAGGTTTACAGCGAACACAAGGACGACGAGTGCGATGGCGGGAAAGAACGTGATCCACCAGAGGCCAGAGAACAGGTATTCGTTTCCCACCCGGATTAGTGTGCCGAGCGACGGTGTGGTCGGCGGGATGCCTTGGCCAAGGAAAGAAAGCGTCGCCTCAGCGATGATCGCTAATGCTAGACCGATGGTCGCAATGACCAGCACTGGGCGCAGCGTGTTTGGCAGGATGTGCCGCAACATGATTAGCCAGCTTGGCAGGCCGATAACCCGCGCCGCCTGCACATATTCCTTGTTCGCCTCAACCAGTGTCGCGCCGCGTGCGACACGGGCGAACTGTGGCCAGTCGGTCAGGCCAATGGCGAGGATGACGACGTAGATCGCAAACTCGTCCCGCACCTCAATCGGCAGAACCGCGCGACCAATGCCGTTGATCAGGATCGCCAGCAGAATGCCGGGAATGGTCAGCTGCACGTCTGCAATCCGCATGATGATCGCGTCGGTCGCGCCGCCTATATAGCCGGAGATGACGCCTAGCGAGACGCCCAGAACCATGCCCAGACAGACAGCTGCGATCCCGACCAGAACGGACAATCGCCCGCCATAGAGGATCGTCGACAACATATCGCGGCCTTGATTGTCGGTGCCGAGCAGGTATTGCGACTGTCCACCTTCAGCCCACGCGGGCGGTAGCTTGCCGTCCCAAAGCGAGATTTGGGACGGATCAAACGGGTTGAACGGCGCGATCAGCGGGGCCGAGAACACGGCGACGATGCAGATTAGCGTGATCGCAGCCGCAATCATGGCGCCGGGTGAGTTGATGAACGACCAGTAGATGTCGTTGTCTTTCAGCCTCTGCCAGCGTGATGGCGTGATGTTGATGGGTTGGTCGGTCATGCGTCAGTCTCCCAACCGGATGCGTGGATCGACCACGAAATAGAGGATGTCGACCACGAGGTTGATGATCACGAACAGTAAGGCGACGAACACCAGATACGCCGCCATGATTGGAACATCGACAAAATCGACGGCTTGAATGAACATCAGACCGGTACCGGGCCACTGGAACACCGTCTCGGTAATCACCGAAAACGCAATCAGACCGCCAATGTTCAGACCGATGATTGTGATCACAGGCACCAGTGTGTTGCGCAGCGCGTGGACAAAGTTGATGGATCGTTCGGCCAGTCCGCGCGCACGGGCGAATTTGATGTAGTCGGTACGCATCACTTCCATCATCTCAGCACGGACCAAACGCAGGATCAGCGTCAGCTGGAACAGCGACAGCGTGATTGCCGGCAGGATGATGGCTCGCCAGCCATCGACTGTGAGGAAACTGGTTTTCCACCAGCCCAGATCAACCACGCCGCCGCGTCCGGATGAGGGCAGCCAGCGCAGGATCACGGCAAACAGATAAATCAGTGCGATGCCGATGATGAAGGTCGGCAGACTGACCCCGACAAGCGAGGTCGACAGAACCGTTCGCGATATCCACGAATTTCGCCTGATCCCGGTGTAGACGCCAAGGCTGATGCCAACGACCAGCGCGATGATGGCGGAAACGAATACCAGTTCAATCGTTGCTGGCAGACGCTCAAAAATCAGTTCATCCACTGGACGTTTGATCCGGTAGCTGAGGCCAAAGTCACCTTGCAGCGCATTGCCCATAAAACGGGTGTATTGCACCAGAATGGGGTCATCCAACCCAAGATCGATGCGGATTTGCACCCGCTGTTCGCGGGTCGCGTCCTGGCCAACCATGTTGTTGACTGGGTCGCCGACGAAGTTGAATAGCGAAAAGCTGATGGCGGAAACCACCGCCATGACCAGCACAGATTGCGCCAGACGTTTCAGGATGAATGCGAGCATGGATTGGGTCCGGGAGGAGGCGCCGGGGCAGCATCAGCCGCCCCGGCGTTAGGTCTTAGTTTTTGACGATGAAACGCGGGCGAACCGCATCATCAGCTGCGATCGGAATTTCAAATCCGTCCGCAATGCCCCATGCCAGCACCTGGTGGTGGATCGGCACGTAAGGCATGTCAGCTTTCACCTGGGTCCAGGCCGCATCCATCATCGCAGTCCGCTTTGGAATGTCGATTTCGGTCACGATGGCTGAGGTGACAGCGTCAACAATCGGGTTGTTGTAGCCGGTCGCGTTCCACGATCCGTCGCCATCCAGCAGGTATGAGAACACATAGTGGCTGTCGAGCGTAGGAACGCCCCAACCCAGCATGTAGAAGTCAGTCTCACGCTTCTGGATTTTCGGGAAATGCTGCGCTTTCGGGATCGCGTCGAGGCTGACGTTCACGCCGATTTTCGCCAGCATCGCAACAGCCGCCTGACAGATCTTTTCGTCATTGTTGTAGCGGTTGTTCGGGCAGTCGAGACGAACGGAGAACCCGTCGCCATAGCCTGCTTCAGCCATCAGCGCTTTCGCCTGATCAACATCAAAGCCATAGGAAGGATCATTCTCAGGCGTGTTGCCCAGAACGCCCGGAGGTGTGATCATGCCGGTTGGGAAAGAAAGACCTTCCATCACGACGCGCTGGATGGCTTTTTTGTCGATGGCGAGGTTGATAGCCTTACGAACCCGCAGATCTTTGAACGGGTTTTTACCCTTGATGTTCGAGGTGCGCAGTTCGTCAACACCCTGGTCCATGCCTAGGAAGATCGAACGGATCTGAGCCACGGTGGTGACTTTCAGACCATCAGCGCCTTCGATGCGCTTCAGATCCTGCAATGGCGGGTCAAGAACGAAGTCAACTTCGCCAGACAGCAGGGCTGCAACGCGGGTCGCGGCGTTCGTGATCGGGCGATATTCGATCTTGTCGATGTTACCCGGGAACTGACCTTTGCCCCACCAGCCGCCATGGGCCTCAAGAACTGTCAGCTCATCAGGCGCGCGGCTGACCAGTTTGTAGGGGCCGGTGCCGTTGGCGTTTCGAACCGCAAAGGTTTCTTCTTTGGCTTTGAAGTCCTGCGGCGCGACGACGTTATTCGCTTCGGACCAGGTTTTGTCGATCATGAAGATTGACGTCAGCTGGTTTGGCAGGATCGGGTTCGGACCCGATGTCAGCAGTTTGACAGTGTGATCATCGATCACCTCGACGCTGACGACGTTTTTCGCCTGCTCTTTGTAGTCAGACGCTTCGTGGTTCGCGCGGGCGAACGAGAAGACGACATCTTCAGCAGTGAAATCGGATCCGTCGTGGAATTTCACGCCTTTGCGCAGGTTGAACGTCCAACCGTCAGCGGCGGCTTCCCAGCTTTCAGCAAGCTCTGGCTGCAGAACGAGCGCGGCATCACGGGTGACGAGCGATTCGTAGATCTGGCCGTTCATCGCGATGGTCGGGCCTTCGTTCTGCGAATGCGGGTCCATTGTCAGGGCGTCGCCCTGGCTGGTCCAGCGCAGTACGTTTTCGGCAAGTGCGGGGCTGGCGGCCATAAGGGCTGCGAGCGATACACCAAGCAGCGATTTGGTTCGCATGTGTTTCTCCTTGTCGTTGTAAGATTCGCCCCTTTTGGTAGGGAACGGGGCGATATCTGGCGAGGATAGTAAAAGTATCAGGCCGCGCGTCCACCCCGATTGGGCGATTGTTTGGCATGTTCGCCCAAAACTTAAGGTCAAGCTGCAGATCGAGCAGCTTTTCAGGCAGGCGCCCAAATCATGGCGCTTTGAAAATACCCCGGTCTATCAAAAATCCGTAACCACACCGTCTTTTTCCCAATCACCAAAGCGCGTCGGCTCTGGTCCGTCGCGGCCGCCAAGCTCTGTCGGCAAATCCAGTGGTTTGGCCTTTTCTTTGCGTTCTTTTGCTTCCAAAAGCGCGCGTTCAGCGGCTTCGGCCAGTCTGCGCTCTTTATCGTTGGGCGGCTGGGGCATATATCCTCCGAAACTGTGTATAGTGTCTCTCTTAACACTGGCTATCGTAACACTGGACCAACCGATGAACTATGCCAAGACGACGATATTGCTAGCGGCCATGACCGCGCTGTTCCTTGTGATCGGCTATGTGCTGGCCGGGCTGGGCGGCGCGGCAATTGCGTTTATCATCGCACTGGCCATGAACGGGTATGCGTTCTGGAACTCTGACAAGATGGCGCTGCGGATGCACAACGCCGAACCTGTCACCCGGTCTGGTGCGCCGGAACTGTATGATATGGTTGAACGTTTGGCGCAAAATATCGAAATGCCGACGCCAGCGATCTACATTATCCATTCCGATCAGCCGAACGCCTTTGCGACGGGCCGCAATCCGGAAAACGCTGCTGTGGCGGCGACAACCGGCATCATGAAACTGCTGTCGACTGAAGAGCTTGCAGGCGTCATGGCGCATGAGCTTGCGCATATCAAAAACCGCGACACACTGATCATGACCGTCGCCGCGACGATTGCAGGCGCCATCGGGTTTCTTGCACAGTTTGCGATGTTTTTTCGGGGCAACCGGGGCGCAGGCGGCATTATCGGCGCGCTGGCGGTCATGATCCTCGCGCCCATCGCTGCGTCTCTCGTCCAAATGACGATCTCACGCACCCGCGAATACGCCGCCGACAAGATGGGGGCGGAGATTTGCCGCAACCCGCTATGGCTTGCCTCCGCCCTTCGCAAGATTGGCGGCTATGCAGGCCGCGTGACAATGGACAGCGCCGAGCGTAATCCATCTTCGGCCCATCTGTTCATCATGAACCCACTGAACGGTTCAGGCGCAGACAAACTTTTTTCAACCCATCCGAATATGGAGAATCGTATCGCTGCCCTCGAAGAAATGGCGGGCCGCGCGTTGACTAATGCGCGTGAAGCCGAACCTCGGCGCTATGGCCGCCCATCTATCAACCGCGAGAGCGAAAATCCGTGGCAGTGAAACCCAAGGCTGGTCAGAAAGCCGAACAAAAGCCTGATCCCAAGACGCCCGACCTGAAATCACCTCAACTGGCGGTTCGCAATGCCGCCCTCCAGCTGATCACCGCAACGCTGGAAGAAGGTGAGATGCTGGATGAGCGCGCTTTGCCGAAATCGCTGCAGGGCGCCGACCGGGCGCGGGCGATGACATTGGCCAAGCAGGTGATGCGCTGGATCGGCAGTGCGGACCAGATGATCGACAAGTTCGCCAACACGCCCCCACGCGAAGATGTCCGTATGATTCTGCGTATTGGCGTAGTTGAACTGATGGTGATGGGGGAGGCCGCCTTTGGCGTCGTCGACAGCCTCGTCTCACTCGCCCATGCAGGCCAGCACACGACGCTGGCGTCCGGGTTCATCAACGCCATCTTGCGCAAGGTTGCCAAAGAAGGCGCGCCGATCTGGGCCAAGCTGAACCATGCCCGTCATTCTGCAACCGAAGATGGCTGGCGGCGGATGAAAACCGACTGGGGCAAGGCGGGCGGGCTGCGGATTCTGAAAGCTCAGCTGGATGATGCGCCGCTGGATCTAACCGTGAAATCCGATGCGGCCGATTGGGCGACACGCCTCGGCGGCGCGGTCACTCCCACCGGATCAGTTCGCCTGACCCGACCCGGCGCTGTCACCTCGCTGGAAGGTTACGAGACTGGCGAATGGTGGGTGCAGGATGCTGCAGCCGCCCTGCCAGCGCGCATGGCGCCGCCTGCCAACGGCAAGGTGCTGGATCTGTGCGCCGCGCCGGGCGGTAAGACCATGCAACTGGCCGCCGCCGGTTGGGACGTCACCGCGCTTGACAGTTCGGTCCCTCGTATGAGGCGGGTTGAAGCCAATCTGAAACGCACCGGCTTGACTGCTCGTCTGGTCACTGCGGATGCCCTGACCTGGGCGGAGGATACGTTCGACCTGGTGTTGTTGGATGCGCCATGCTCGGCCACAGGCACGGTCCGTCGCCATCCAGAGCTGCCTTCGACCCGGGGGGAAGCTGAGATCGCCACGCTCAGCGCCCTGCAAAAGAAACTCCTCCCCGCCGCATGGGCCCGTGTCGCGCAAGGCGGCACGCTGATATATTGCGTCTGCTCGATGACCAAAACTGAAGGCGAGGATCAGGCCGCAGCCTTCTTGTCGGCGACCCCAGACGCGACCCATGTTCCGTTGCAATCTGACGAATTTGGCGACCCTGATCTGGTCACTGAGGAAGGCGATCTACGCACCAAGCCCAGTTTGTGGCCGGAAATCGGCGGAATGGATGGGTTTTTCGCGTTTCGTGCACAACGATCTGCGTGACAGGGCGACCCGAACAGCGGTAGAATTCGCAAAACGATAAAAGAAAAATCGAGCGGATAATGGCAAAAAAGGCGTCACGCGCCCCCGAGCCTATGGAGAATCGCCCTGTGTGGGCGGATCGTCTCCACGCGCGTCTAAGTCTGGTTGGTCGCTCAACATCCGGCGTGGTAACCAGCCCCGAACCATTATGGACTGGTGATGATCTGATCGCGCGGCAGCTTGCCTCTGGCCTGTTTCGTCTTGGCGGCGGGATGGTTGAGGCGCGCGATCAAACGCCGTGGACGATTTCGCCACCTTCCCCCAACTGGGAAAACGCACTGCAAGGTTTTGACTGGCTGGACCATGCCGTCGCCGCGTCTGAGCCTGCCGATCGCGCCAAGCTGATCAGTTGGCTGTTCGACTGGATCAGCCTTTATGGCGCGGGCAAAGGCCCCGGCTGGCGACCAGATCTGACTGGTCGCCGACTTGCTCGCTGGATCTGCCATGCGCCGGTCTTGCTGAATGGCGCCGGATCGGTGAAATCCAAGGCGTTTTTCCGCTCACTCGGGCGGCAAACCCGGTTTTTGCGTCGTCGATGGTCGTCGGCGCCCGAAGGCCTGCCGCGCTTTCAAGCCGCCGCTGGGTTGATCTACGCTGGCCTCGCGCTGGAAGGCGCTGGCGGGGGGGTGATGAAGGAAGGCGTCCGCGCCCTCGACAAAACAGGCTGCACGAATATCGGCGCAGATGGAGGCCTTTCCAGCCGCAGCCCCGAAGATCTGTTTGAGGTCTTCGCGATTTTGGTATGGGCCGCGCAATCCCTTCGCGAAAACGGAATTGAGCCTTCCTCGGGTCATACCGACGCGCTGGCCCGCATCGCCCCCGCCATTCGCGCCATGCGGATGGGCGACGGATCGCTCACCCGCTTTCATGGTGGCGGCGGCGGCGACCCCGAACGCATCGATCGAGCGCTGGTCGCGTCGGGCATCCGACCCACGATGCGCATCCACGAATGCATGGGCTTTCACCGCATCTCAACCGCCCGCTCAACCGTCGTCTTCGACGGCGGCGTGGTTGGCAAAGGCGACGAAGCGGTCGGATTTCATGCCAGCGCCTTCTGCTTTGAAGCCTCCGTCGGCCGACGACTGATGATCATCAATTGTGGTCCTGGCGCAGCCTTCGGCGATGAATGGCGTACGGCATCGCGCGCAACGGCGGCGCATAGCGGATTGACGATCGAAGACATGTCGTCTTCCCGTCTGATCACCCGCAAGACCGGCGCGCCCCGATTGCTGGGCGGCGCGCGCGAAATCAGCTGTACACGCGAAGAAGACGCGACCGGCGTGCGCCTGATCGCCAGCCATGACGGTTACCTCGCCACGCACGGCCTGATCCATCAGAGACGCCTGATCCTGACGGCGGATGGCGGTGATTTCCGGGGTGAGGACAACGTCGCCGCCATTGGTCCGGGGCCCCAATCGGCCTTTGATATCGCAGCGGGGCGGATGGACAAGATGGCGATTCCCTTCATCATCCGGTTCCACCTGCACCCCGATGTTGAAGCAGACGTGTTCCTTGCCGGTAGCGCCGTGCGTCTGCGCCCGCCCACTGGCGATCTTTGGGTCATGCGCCAGCTGGGGGGTGATCTGACCATCGAAGACAGCGTTTTCCTCGATGATCGCCGCGTCCGCCCACGCGCGACAAAACAGATCGTGGTCAGGGGCGAAGCGAAAGAGTATTCCGGCGTCGTCAAATGGGCCTTTCGCCGGGCTGAGCCGAATAAACCGGCCCCGCGCGATCTGGCTGAGACCGCCGCCGCCGACACCTGATCCCGTCTGGCGGCCCATAACTGGAGCGACCGCCATGACCAATCAGCCCGCGCCTATCAAGCGCGCCCTCATCTCTGTTTCCGATAAAACCGGCCTGATCGAGTTCGGCAAGGCATTGGCAGACCGCGGCGTTGACCTCGTCTCCACCGGCGGCACGGCGAAGGCGCTGCGCGATGCCGGGCTGGCTGTACGCGATGTCGCTGATCTGACCGGCTTCCCTGAGATGATGGACGGTCGGGTCAAAACGCTACACCCGATGGTGCATGGCGGGCTTTTGTCCCTGCGCGATGATGCTGGCCATCAGGCGTCGATGGATGAGCATGGGATTGAAGCCATCGATCTGCTGGTCGTCAATCTTTACCCCTTTGAGGCGACCGTGGCGGCGGGCGCTGGGTATGACGACTGTATTGAGAACATCGACATCGGCGGCCCTGCAATGATCCGCGCAGCATCGAAGAACCACGCCTTCGTTACTGTGGTGGTTGATGCCGAAGACTACAGCGCGGTGCTTGAAGAAATGGACGCAGGGGGCCCATCCCTCGCGTTCCGCCAGCGCCAGGCACAAATCGCCTACGCCCGCACCGCCGCCTATGACGCTGCCGTGTCCACCTGGATGGCGAGCGCGATTGGAGAGGCCGCCCCACGCCGCCGCGCTGTCGCAGGAACGCTGGCGCAGACGCTGAGATACGGCGAAAACCCGCACCAGTCAGCGGCGTTCTACACTGACGGATCCGACCGCCCAGGTGTGTCCACCGCAACCCAGCATCAGGGCAAAGAGCTGTCGTACAACAACATCAACGACACTGACGCCGCGTTTGAACTGGCGGCTGAATTTGACCCCACCAACGGTCCCGCCTGCGCCATCATCAAACACGCCAATCCTTGTGGGGTAGCCACAGGCGCGACTTTGGCCGAAGCTTATGAGCGCGCCTTCGACTGCGACCGCACCTCTGCCTTTGGCGGCATCATCGCGCTGAACCAGACGTTGGACGGCGCAACAGCGGAAAAAATCGTCGAGATCTTCACCGAAGTTGTGATCGCCCCTGACGCCGACGATGCAGCAAAAGCGGTCTTCGCAAAGAAGAAAAACCTGCGTCTGCTGACCACTGGCGCGCTGCCCGACCCATCGGCCCCCGGCCTCACTTGGCGGCAGGTTGCGGGCGGATACCTGTCTCAGGATCGCGATAACGGTCGCATCTCAGCGGATGAGTTGAAAGTCGCCACCAAACGCGCGCCAACGGATGCTGAACTGAAAGATCTGTTGTTCGCTTGGACTGTTGCAAAGCACGTCAAATCCAACGCGATCATCTACGCGAAGAACGGCGCGACAGTCGGCGTCGGCGCCGGTCAGATGAGCCGCGTCGACAGCACCCGCATCGCTGCCTGCAAAGGTGAGGATATGGCTGAGGCAATGGGTCTGTCCAAGAGCCTGGTCAAAGGCGCCGTCGTCGCCTCAGACGCTTTCTTTCCCTTCGCAGATGGCCTTATCACAGCGGCGGAGGCTGGTGCCACAGCGCTGATCCAGCCCGGCGGATCAATGCGTGACGATGAGGTGATCGCAGCCGCGAATGAGTTGGGGTTGGCGATGGTGTTAACCGGGATGCGCCACTTTAGGCATTAAAGCCCACCGCATTCGCCGCCCGAGGCGCATTCTGGCCAAGTGGGTTCACCAAACCCACCTTGGCCTAATACAAAACGCCGAACGCTAAGCGTTTTCCGAAACCGGCGTTCGCCGCCAAACTGGGAACGGATCGGCAAGGTCCGGTAGATCACTCAAGCGCAATGCCACATCTTCCGGCAAAAGCGCCGCATCAAGTCGCGCGGTTAACGTCGGCCAGTCGATCCCGGCGCCGATAAAGACGATCTCTTGACGGCGATCGCCCCAGGGTTCCTGCCATTTGTCCACCATTTAGGCCTGGGTCCGTTCATCATCTGGCCAACGATCCTTGGGGACAGACGCCCACCACGTACCAAGCGGCTTGACCGACGACAACGCGCCCGCCAGCGAAAATTCCGCAACCCAGTCAGGCCGTGTCGCAAACCAGAAATGGCCTTTGGCCCGGATCACGCCCGGTATCTCGCCATTCAGGACGGCCATGATCTTTTCCGGGACGAACGGCTGACGCGCGCGATAGACGAAGCTGGTCACGCCATATTCTTCGGTTTCCGGCGTGTGATCGGCAAAGCCGTAAAGTTCCTTCGCCCACATCGGATGATCGTGGGCCTTTTCAAAGTCAAAGAGACCCGTGTTGAGGACACGGCCTGCTGGGATATCCGAATGGTTCGCCTCGATGATCTTGGCGTCACCGTTCAAACTGCGAATGATCTTGCGCGCGGCGTCGACTTTTTGCGGCCCAGCATCATCCACCTTGTTCAGAATGATAACGTCAGCAAACTCAATCTGATCGGTCAGCAGATTCACCAGCGTCCGTTCATCGCCCTCTCCCATCGTCTCTCCCCGGTCGGCAAGGAAGTCGTGGCTGGAAAAGTCATTCAGCAGGTTCACTGCATCCACAACCGTCGCCATGGTGTCGAGCCGGGCGACGTCAGACAGGCTTTGACCGTCCTCATCGCGAAATTCGAATGTCGTCGCCACCGGCAGCGGCTCAGATATCCCCGTGGATTCGATGAGCAGATAGTCAAAGCGCCCCTCGGCGGCGAGACGACGCACTTCAGCCAGCAGATCATCGCGCAGAGTGCAGCAAATACACCCGTTGGACATCTCAACCAGTGTCTCGTCTGTGCGGCTAAGCTCTGTCTCTGCACGGACAAGATCAGCGTCGATATTCACCTCAGACATGTCGTTGACGATCACCGCAACGCGATGTCCATCGCGATTGTTGAGTACGCGGTTCAACAATGTTGTTTTGCCTGCGCCAAGAAAGCCGGAAAGGACGGTTACGGGGAGACGCTGTTCTGCCGTGATCATGAGGGGCTCGCTTATCTGGCAGCTGCATTTCATCAATTTTCGCCAACGAACCGGATTTCTATGCAGGCTTTGCCCCGCCTGAGTCCGGTACATTCGCAAGTTCTATTTTGTAATGTTATAACATTACTTATTTCAAGCATTATCCCTGGGCCCTTAAGTGCCCGTGCGAAGACCGCTACGTCGCAAAGGCCGGTCCACCCATTTCCTGCGGCGCCATCCGGGTCGCAGGACCTCAACGCTGCAGGTATCCCGTCTCCATCACATAACCGGAGACCGAAATGACGTTCCAAATCCACTCCCTGCCTGGCGAGGACTTCGCATCGCTTTTCGACCTCAGCGATGATGAGCTGGCGACCCGAAACGCCATTCGCACCACTGTAAAATCGGCGCCGGGCTATCCCTACCGCGTCAGCATGAAGGACGCAGACATTGGCGAGACGGTCATTCTGACCAACCACCAACATCAGCCAGCGAACAGTCCTTATCAGTCCAGCCATGCGGTCTATGTCACGAAAGGCGCAGCACAGGTCATGCTTCAACCCGGCGAAGTGCCAGACATGATCCGGTCTCGCCTCATCTCACTCAGGATGTTCAGCGGGGCGGATTTGATCGTGGATGGAGACGTGCTTGACGGCGCTGATCTGGACAAGCGGCTGAAAGAGGCTTTCGCCGATGATGAGGTTGCGTATTGCCACGTCCATTTTGCAAAACATGGCTGCTTCGCTGGCAAGGTGACGCGGGCCTGAATATCTGGCTGGGCCTTGATCTCGATCAAGGTCCAGCCACTAAGACAGACTTATTCCTTTCTCTGGTCGCATCAGATGAAAGGAAAGATCCATGCTGTTCGTATCCGCTATCCCCGTCGCCGCCGTCACCTTTGGCCTTGGCCTTTTTGGGGCGTCGAGAAACGCTTGATCACAGGCGCCTTACTGCCTGCCGCCAATCACTCGGTCCAGCATCCGCGTAGATAACACGCGGCGCAGCACGTCTGCGCCATAGGTCGGCGTTGTCACAAAATACCGGGGCTTGGGGCTGTCCGCCTCTAACGCGCGCACCAGTTTTGCGGTGACGGCGGAAGGCGGCAGTTCGAACTTGGCGTTCTTTTTTTTGTCCTTGTAGAGGCGTCTCTCAACTTCGTCCCACATGTGCTGGGGGTGGGATGATCCTTCGCGCTGGGGTTTCATCCACCGTTCAAACGGTCCGCGCGCATTCCTGCGAAATGGCGTGCGGATTGGGCCAGGTTCTATCAGGATGATGTGGATCGGGCTGTCGGTCAGCTCCCTCCTCAAGGTGTCTGTCATCCCCTCCAACGCGAACTTTGTGGCGTTGTACGGACCGCGATAGGGCACGCCGACCATGCCGAGGACGGATGAGCAGTTGATCACCCTACCCGATCCCGCGGCGCGCATCGCAGGCAGGACTGCGGCGGTCAGTTGGTGAGGGCCAAGGACATTCGCTTCAAAGATTGCCCGCAGACCGTCCCTTGGCACGTCCTCCATTGGGCCGGGCAGCGCGTAGGCGCCGTTGTTGAAAAGAGCGTCCAGTTTGCCATTGCACCGCGACAACGCCTCAGCCGCGCCTGCTGCAACGCTCGCCTCATCGGCATAGTCCAACGCCCAGCTTTCCAGACCTTCACTTTCCAGCCGCACGGCGTCCTCGGCCTTGCGGCAGGTCGCGAAAACGCGCCAGCCACGTCTATGCAGCTCATGCGCCGCCTCGTGGCCGATGCCACTTGAACAGCCGGTGATCAGCATGGTTTTTTGCGACATGACAGCGTTGCCCCGATAATCTCTGGGCTTCGAAATGGCGTATTCGGTCCGCACCGTCAAATCGATCAGGTTCGACAGGGACGATCTGGGCTGGCTTGCTGGTGATCTGGACGCCCCGGCGCATATTGCCCTTCAAGGGCATCGAGGCATGTAGTGTGAAACCTCAAAGGTTAACGCAACCTTATTATTATGTAACTTCAGAGGGATAGCTTTGGTTTCACGTGTGAAACCCTAGTCGATTTCACGCATAGGGCAGCCGCATCACGATCCCTCGTTCCCGCGCCAGTTCAAGCATCCGAACGCCCAGTGCTATGTCCGAAGTGGCGAGGCCCCGGTGCCAGAACAGGATCGTTTCATCAGCTGATTTTCGCCCCGGCTTGGCGCCCGCCGCCACCTCGCCGATCTCTGCCCGGAAACTGTCACGAGTAACTTTTCCAGCCTGGATATGGGGGCGAAGTGCACCGAAATCGCCTGCATTCATCTGACCAAGATCGTCCATGAAAAACGCATCAATTCCATCGACGAACTCCAGCGGCAGAGAACTCATCGTACCGTAGGGGATCACCAGCGCGCCGGGCTTGACCCAGGCCGGATCGAACATCGGCGTCGGTTCCCGTAATCGGGACGCTTCGACCATTATGTCGGCATCCTTCAGGCAGCTTTCCCAATCTTCGGTCACGATGACCGGCTTGCCGAGGTCCTGAGATAGTCTCTCGCCAAAGGGTTCGCGCGATTCAGGGCGGCGCGAATGAACGCGGATTTCTTCAAAATCGAAAAGATGATCCAGCAGCCGCACATTCCAGTAAGCCGTCCCCCGCGCCCCGATATGACCCAGAATGCGGGGCTTTTCCGGCGCAAGGTGTTTTGCCCCGATCGCTGTGACGGCCCCTGTCCGCATATCGGTGATCCCGGCAGCATCTATCACCGCTTTCGGTGCGCCGTTCACGGGATCAAAAAGGTTCAGTAGGGCCATCTCGGACGGCAGGCCGGATTTGTAGTTGTCGACGAAATCACCAACCACCTTGACCCCGGCATAGTCGCCGATGACCCCGCGCAGCACGTTGAAATGCCCGTCCGAATGACCGGGCGCGAGGTGCATCCGCGGCTCTATCACTGTGTCACCTCGCCCAGCAGCGATCAGACCACCTTCAACCGCATCAAGGATCTGTTCGTCTGTTAGCGCCAGTTCCTTGATCTGCGGGCCACCCAAATATTCGATCTCGATGCTCAAGGTCTTGCTCCTGTCCTGTCTTTCGGCGACCGTGCGCGAAACGGAGGCTTTCGTCCATGACCATAACAATGCAATCCATCATCGAAGCTGATCGCGCGATCCGGCCTTATGTTCGCCGGACCCCTGTGATGGAAGTCGATCCCAAGGATTTCGGGTGCGACTGGGGCGGGCGACTGACGCTGAAGCTAGAAGGATTTCAGCATGCCGGCAGCTTCAAGCCGCGCGGCGCTTTCACGACGCTGTTGACCGGTGGTCGCGAGACCCGCGATCTGGTCGCTGTTTCTGGCGGTAACCACGGCGCGGCGGTTGGTTATGCGGCCAGGGCGCTGGGGCTAAAGGCGACGATCTTTGTGCCCACCTTCGCACCGACGCCCAAGGTTGAGAAAATCAAGTCCTACGGCGCAGAGGTTCGCCTGATCGGTGACAACATTGCCGATACAATCGCGGCCTACGATGCGTTTCGCAGTGAAACCGATGTAGCGGACGTGCACCCCTATGAAGCGATTGGCACGATTACGGGGCAAGGAACGCTTGGCCTGGAATGGGCTGAACAATGCCCAGATATGGATGCTGTCCTGATCGCTATCGGTGGGGGCGGCCTGATCTCAGGCATGGCCTACGCCATGCAGATGGGACCTTCCGTCATAGGTGTCGAACCCAAAGACGCCCGCTGCGCCTATGAGGCCCGCAAGGCGGGTGCACCGGTTGAAATGAGGCCAACTTCTATCGCACGTGACAGCCTTGGCGCGCCTTCGATTGGTCGGATGAACCACGAAGCGATTTCAAGCCATGTCGATGACCTCGCGCTGGTTGAAGATGATGCGATCCGCGCCGCCCAGAAAGCACTGTGGAGCCAGTGTGGCATTGCGGCTGAACTGGGCGCCTCAACTGCATTGGCGGCGGTGATGAGCGGGGCGGTCACACCTGAGCCGGGCAGTCATGTCGGTGTGCTGGTGTGTGGGTCAAATGTTGATCTGACGACGATCTGAGGCCAGCCAAACCCTTCAGCTGGGCGCCCCTTTGCAAAATGCGCGCACCATGTCGGTGCGCTCAGGCGTCAGGTAATTTTCGGCGCATTGTCGAAAAACTGTGCGCTGATTGGCGGCTCGCATTAAGATGTCATTCAGGCACATTTCGCATAAGCGCCCCAAGCAAGAAATGCTACAGGGCGCCAGCCATGATATTTACAAAGCCGCAGGTCGACCTGCAGCATTCGATAAACCGTATGGAATTGCCGGTCTTTGTCCTTGATCGGGGCAAAGAGGGCGAGTTTCACGTTGTCGCCCTGAATGAGGCGCATACCAAGGAAAGCGGGCTTAGTCTGGATGCGGCGATCGCAAAGACACCGCAGATGATTTTGCAGAGCAGGTCGGAAGCAGAGTTTCTGAATAGCCGCTACCGAACCTGCATAACCGAACGAAGACCGGTCACATATTCTACACGCCTGACCTTTCAAGACGGGGCGAGGGAGATCCGCTCCATCCTTCATCCGATCAGTATGGATGGAAGCGCGCCAACGCATATTGTCGGAGAAGTGGCAATTTCACCAGCGCCCAGAGCGGGACAAATGCCGGGCGTCTCAGGCGATCATGGCATCCTTGCTGAGGCAAATATACTGGCGATGGAGATCTTGCTGAACAAGCTCCGCGATAAGCGTACGATTTGCTCAAAAGACCTCATGATGCTCGGCACCCTCAGGAACAATCGTAATCTGTCATTCGCAGAGGCTGTGTGCATGGTTGAGCGATATGATCACGCGCGGAAGGTTCGGGCGGCGGCGATCAGCATCACGCCTGGCCGCGGCCCATTTGCAGAATTATCCGAGGCGCTGTGACGACTTTCGCGCAGCCTTACAATTCACCCGCTTCTTCCAGAACTTCACGGGCGGCGCGGAAGCATTCCAGGCCTTGCGGGACACCGCAGTAGATTGAAACGACATGGATGGCGGCGCGGATTTCTTCTTTGCTAACGCCATTGGTTAGCGCGCCGCGGGTATGGATCTTGAACTCGTTCATTTTCCCAAGGGCGCCGATCATGGAAAGGTTCATCAGGCTGCGGGTCTTGGCGTCTAACGCTTCATCACCCCACCCAAAGCCCCAGCACCAGGCCGTCATCGCCTCTTGAAACGGGCGAGTGAAGTCGTCAGCGGCTGCGAGGTTTTTCTCTACATACTCGGCCCCCAAAGTGGCTTTGCGCTGTTTCAGACCTTCTTCAAACATATTGTCCATCTGGTTCTCCTTCTTCTTATTGCATAAGTGTTCGACAAAATGCCCCCGCAGACGGAGACTTCGATGACCGCCTTTCTGAGACTGGACGACACCCATGTCTATATCGGGCTTGAAGCGACGCGGGGGCCTTGGTCAGTTGACCATTGCCACGCCGGCCCACCTGCCGGGGCCATCGCCCGTTCAGTTGAGATCGTCGCGGGGCCAGACAAGTTGCTGACCCGCCTAACGCTCGACTTAATTCGGCCCATTCCTATTGCTGGGTTTCGCGTTGATGTCGAAATGCAGCGTGAGGGGCGAAAGGTGTCCACCGCAGCCGCAACCTTGACCGATCTGAATGGAAAGATCTGTGTCACGGGCAGCGCCCTTTTGATCGCGCCATCCGAAGAACGGCGAGTTCCGACCGCACCTGTCGCGCCCCTGAAAGTCGCCGATGCGAGGCCGGGGCCGTTTCCGATCCAGAAACCAGCGCATGACCTGCAGGCTTTTGGCAGTTTCGTCGATGTCCTCTACCCCGAAGGTGAGGATCACACGCCTGGCCCCACTTCGATCTGGCTGAAAACCGGTCCACTGATCGAAGGTGAAACGCCGTCGTCCTTTCAGCGACTGTGCCCGATGGCTGATAGTGGCAACGCCATTTCGCGGAATGCAGAGTTGCAGGAAGTTGGGTTCGTGAACCCTGATCTGACGATTGTCGCCCACCGCCAGACCACATCGGATTGGTTGCTTAGTGAAACCCTGTCCCATTGGCGACCGAATGGGATAGGGCTGGCCGAAGCGCGGATATCGGACGAAAACGGGCCCATTGCGACAGCGCTTCAATCCGTCATCCTTTCGCCCGCCTGAACCTTTTGCTGGATCTGAGCAAGGTTTCACGCGTGAAAACATTGCTAAGCATTTGTATCAAAACAGATATTATTGATCTGTTAACTTTTTGTTGCGTTCGCTCATCCTTCAAACATCCACTGCAGCGGGCATAGTCCATTCCCCCAAGACAGGTTCAATGACGCATTTGTTACATGGATGTCGGTTTGTGTGGCGACCCCCCGTTTGACCTGCCGACAATGGGCCGCGATCCGTTTGTAGAGAATGCCGGGGGATGAGATGGATGAAGTGAGAGCGGCTTATCAAAGCGTACTGTCTGAGTTGAACCTGATATGGGGGGAGGATCTGTCAGAGTTGCGAGACTTCTGTCCATCTGCGTTGCCTGACAAAGAATCCTATCTGCATTTCGATCCGGTTGCCCGGCCCATGCTGAATCATATCGGAACGTGCCGCAGCCAGACCTCGCCTGCATTTCAGCCGCTGGTCAATGCAATCATCGACCGGGCGCCCCAGTTTCACTGGATTCGCAGCTACAAGTCGGAACACGGTGTGGATGCAGATTTTTTGGAACGGTATGCCTACATCAATCTGGTCTCACCCGCCGGCCCTTTTGTCAGTGATGATACAAGGATCACCATCGCCTTTTGGGGCGCTGGTTTGATCTATCCTGAACATTGGCATGGACCGGAAGAATTGTACGCGGTCGTCGCTGGATCGGCGCGATTTCGCGCCACCGGTCGTGCGCCGCGCGACGTAGGTGTCGGTGATTTCGTTCATCACGAAAGCAACCAATTGCATGCAACGGACATGATCCTCGGTCCGTTGCTGGCTGTGATTGGCTGGAAAGGCGGCGAGTTGCTGACGCCACCTGCAATGGACGTCGAGCAGACTGTCTGAACAGCACTCGCCCAATGAAAAGTAACGCCACCCTGTTGCGGACTTCGCCCTGTTTTGTCTTTTGCGAGGCGAGGTCGCCGCACTGTCTAAAAACGGCGCCCGACACGTAATGTTGGCCTTGGCGTCGCGCCAGACATTGATATCATTGCCACAACTTCTGTTGCTTTCATCCAAGGAAATCCCATGTCCAACGCCGCCTGGTTCGACCGCGCTTCAACTGTTCTGCCCGCGGGCGGGTTCGGGAATTTTGACCACTCGATTTTCATCAAACGCGGCCTTGGCGCGCGGGTTTGGGATGAAGACGGGAATGAGCTGATTGACTACCTGATCGGCTCCGGCCCGATGCTGATCGGCCATGGCCACCCTGAAGTGATTGAGGTTGTTGAAAAACAGCTGCGCGACGGGTTGACGTTTTTCGCCAACAACGCGCTGGGCGTGGAGTTGGCTGAACAGATCGTCGATGACATGGCCTGCGCTGAGCAGGTCCGCTATGTGACATCGGGCGGTGAGGCGGACATGTACGCCATCCGCACCGCGCGGGCGTTCACCGGCAAGCCCAAGGTGATGAAGTTTGAAGGCGGCTATCACGGGATGAGCGCTGAGGCGCAGATGTCGCTGGCGCCCACGCAGCTGGTCAACTTTCCCAACGCCGTACCCGATAGCGCGGGCATCCCCGACAGCGTGCGGGATGAGATGCTGATCGCGCCGTTTAACGACACCGAATTCGCCGTTTCCTTGATCGCCGAACACGCAGATGAGCTGGCCTGCGTGATCATGGAACCTTTGCAACGGCTGATCCCACCCGCACCTGGGTTTCTGGAAGCGGTGCGTGAAGCGTGCACCAAACACGGCGTCATTCTGATCTTTGATGAGATCGTCACTGGCTACCGCCTCGCCTATGGCGGTGCGCAGGAAAAATACGGCGTGACGCCTGATCTTTGCACCCTTGGCAAGATTGTTGGCGGGGGCTTTCCACTGGCTGCCCTGGCGGGGCGAAAAGACATCATGAGCCATTTTGATAAGGGTAAAGTCGGTGCTGAAGGGTTCCTGATGCAGCTGGGCACGCTTTCCGGCAACCCAATCGCCGCGGCGGCCGGGATCAAGACAATGGAAATCCTCCGCCGTGAAGGAACCTATGACAAACTGCGCAGTGACGGCGCACGAGTCATGGAGATATTCCGCAAGCATCTGGGCGACGCAGGCCATACCGTTCAGATCGTGGGGGACGAGACGTTGTTCGATCTTGCCTTCATCGACCGGGACGTGCGCGATTACCGCGATTACATCTCAGCCGATGGAGCGACGAACCTTCGGTTCAATGACCTGCTGAGGGCGCGTGGTATTCTGAAGCCGCCGGGCAAAACCTATATCTGCGCTGCGCTGACGGAAGAGGATTTGCAGGCGACGGAAGAGGCAATCGAGGGGGCTGCGGCGGCGCTATAGTAACTGCCCGCTTAATGTGAAGATTTTGCCTTCGCGCCTTTAAAGCCACCGGCGGCATGAAAGGCGCTTCGGATTTCGCCAGCGTCGTCAAACTGTTCTGCCGGATTATCTGCCTTCGCCTGCTTGGCGACTAACCTCTTGCGAGCGGCCTTCTTAAGGCTGTTCGCTTTGGCCCGTTTGCTGGCTTTTAACTTACTCATTGCTGAATTGCTCTCATGTGAGTGTGGTTTGGCTGCGCTGGAATGCCGGCGATATGTTTCGCCCGATGGCTTTATTCAGTCATCGTCGAGCATCGCCATCGCCGCCTTCCGGTCGCCGGGCTTCAGTTTAAGGAATGATTTCCGCGCTTTGGTGATGTCCTGATCAGCGCCGCTGTCGGATGCCGTCTTTAGCAGAACTGTCGTGGGATGATCGGCCCCGCAAATGAATGTCAAAGCCGTCGCCAATCGCCCCATCGCCGCGCGATCTATTGCTACATCATTCATCTGAGTTGTCCTTGCTGGCAAAGCCGCCTGTGTCGCAAAAGGTAAGGCCACTTAGGCGCGTCGCGTTCGAAAGCTGTTCATGAGGGGTAGACAGCATACTTCTGCAAGAAACAACAGCTGACCGGAATCGACAAAACTTAATGGTCAGCTGAGGTTTACGGCACAGCCCATTTGAAAAAACTGCCATTTTATTCGTAAGTGTTTGCGATCATGGCCGCTTAGCCTGTCATTGGGCCGTTAAAGCAGGTCTTCAAACTGACCCCGTTGGAATGTGATCTGGCCGAACGCCTGGCCGGGGCCTGACCACCGCGTGGATCACAGTTGAGCGGGTCAGGGCGATCGCGATGATCAACGCCCAGATCAAATCGTTGCTCGTCAAAACTGACGCCGCCAGCTGCATGCAATTCGTGCGACTGCTGATGAGCTTTGGCGCAGATTACGTGAAATAACGGCGTGAGAGACCAAGGATTGCGATGCCGCCGATGAGAAGCGGAAGTCCGGCAGGAAGGGGGACTGGCGTTGTCCGATCAACCTCAGCCGTAGCGAGAATGAAACCGCTCCGACCACCGTCAAATCGCACGGAAAGGGCGATCTGTGACGCGTCGTTAAGGTCAATCGCGCCGCCGGGATTGAAGCCAAAATCCTGAATGGTGAATGTATCGCCAAATCCGGAAATCTGATCACCATCTTTTACGATCAGGTCTACATTGCCCTCGGATGCGAAGTAGGCAGCGGTGGATCCATCGCTGAGCCTGGCAAGAAAGCCGACATCGTTTTCGTCGTTGAGCGTAATGTCGAACAGCCCGTCAATCAGCAATCCACCGGCGTCTGGCGCTATGTCGCCCCGTGCGATGATCGCCTCAGCCAAGCCGCCATGTTCCAGAAAAATGCCCGAAGGAGGCCCGCCAGACGAAATCTCAGTTGGGGTGTCGCCTTGCAGCGTGGCGAAGAGGGCGACAGCGCCCGTATTGTTCAGATCTGGTGTCCCAAAACCAGCGAACATCGGCGAGCCTGGCAACGGCGCAGGCTGCGACGTGTCGAACCGATTGCTCACGACCCCACCCTTCACCTCAAGAATTGCTGAAGCGCCGGATGAAGCCAGTGCGGAAACCGCGATATCGCCAGCATCGTTTACCGATGGCTGCCCTACCGCAATAATGGTCTGTCCAACCAATCCGGGAAAGGGATCGCCGACGGATAAAAGTTCAACAATGCCGTCCGGCGTTTCAGCAAAGACCGCCGTCTGATTTGATTGTTTTCGCGCCTGAAAAACTGCATTGCCGTCAGCGTCTAGATCGCCAACCGCGAAGCGCACTGTCTGCGGTGGATCGCCGAACTGGGTGATCTGGTCGAGAACCAGTGTCTCGCGGACACCATTCCGAAGTATGGATAATCCGTTCACCGGCCGATCTGGCTGGACAATGCCGCCGTTGAAGACGACCTCGCCACTTCCATTCGCCCGCACTTGACCAATGCTCGTTACGCCGTCAGCGCGGGAAAGCACGGTGGATATGCCTGTAGTGTCGATTTTGCCGAGAACAGTTTCAGATCCGCCATTAATGATCCCGACGCCGCGAAAGAGGATCTCATCGTCTTTCCCGAAATCCAGGTTATCGATCGAAAAAATATCCCCTTCGCCAGCATCAGTTGGCGTCACATGAAACAAGTTCAGATCGAATGTCGCTGCATTCGCTGGTGTTGCAAAAATTGCGGCGGCGACCAGAAGACCGCCTCCGCAGATTTTGTGAAAGGTCGTGTTCATTGAAAGCGCCTCATCAAATACGAGGCGCCCATCTCAGCCGCCCCGTCAGTATCCTGAGGGCGACTCGGTTTTCAGCGCATAACCCAAATGGGCTAAGTCATTGGAAAATTACGGCCCGGCCCATTCGATCTGGCAAATCTCAGCCGAGTTGCCGTCAAAGTTCCATGTCCGTCCAAAATCGCGAACTTTGGATTTCAGGCCAACGGCGGTCGTCACAACCGGTCCCATCCAATAGGGCGTGTTGTTGATCGTCACACCGCCTTTTGAGGGGTCCGCGCCCTGAAGCGGTTTGATCTGGCCAAAGATCGCGCGGCCAGCGGTAAAGGTCCGAATTCCGTCGTCTGCGATTGTGAACGATGTGGGTTCACGGCGCGCGCCAAGGTAGTTGCCAACCAACATTTGAAAGAGACCAGTGGTGCCCTTGGCGGACCCGGTCATGATCATCTCAAGCGCATTGAACTGCTTTTCGTCAGCAAGTTCGTCGATGTACAGCGCAACAGTCCAGTTGCCCTCGCCCATACGGCCCGGGATGTCGACCATGAAGCCGACGGAAAGCCCGGCCAGATCTGTATTGCCGTAAAAGCCATCATCGCATTTCACGCCGAACCAGGTTTGGCAGTAACCCTGTGTTGGCCGCGCGGCGCCAAGCGAAATCACGCATGGGCAAAACACGTCACAGTTACAGTTCATGGCAAGCTCGCCGTTAAACTCCCACTTGGGGATGTCCGACGAGGTATCCTTTTTCTTAGATTTCTTGTCTTTTTTGGCCATGACCAACCCTTTCAGAGATTCGTAATTATCATATACGCCCCGGCGGCGATGAGAAGCGCGCCTGTGATACGGCTCCACAACTCAGCCTTGGGCAGGATTTTTTCGGCGAGGAAGTAAGCGGCGATAACCGCCATCCACCAGATATTCATCGCGCCAAAAATGAACATCAGCCCCATGAAGGCGACGCAGCAGCCAAAGCAGTAAAGCCCATGGCGCGCACCAACTGGAAATGCGCCTGCAAGGCCGGGTTTCCAGTGCTGGAGAAGGTAGTGGAGGGGATGCCGGCAGTGTTTCAGACAGGCGTCCTTGATCGGCGTGAATTGGTAGAGACCCGCAATCAACGCGAGAATGCCCGCCATCAGTGGGGTCGCAACAGTGCCGCCCATAGTGAACATGTCTGATGATCTAAGCGCCATCTGGATGATCGCTGCTGTGACCGAGAATATCGCCCACAGCAGAAAATAGCTGACAGTGAACAGGCTGATACGTAGGGCTAGACGGACGCCCGTATCCTCTTTGACCGAAATACCTGCATAGACACTCATCACCGGGGCCATGGCGGGCAGCATCATCGCCGCCATCATCAAAAGCCACATAGCTGAGGTTTCCACGATGGTGCGTGCGGACCAGTCGTTTGGATCCATGGACATCCCGAACATGTCCATCTGCATCGCGCCGCCAGACATGTTCATGCCTTCCATCGCGGTCGATTGGTCAGCCATCCCTTCCATCTTCATTGGGGCTTCGGCCTTCATGCCGTCCATGGCCATCGGCTTTTCCGTCGATGCCTCCATACCGGACATTTCCATGCCCTTCATGTCGGCCGACATATCCATCGCACCCATGTCCATGGAACCCATGACAGACCACGTCGCAATCCAAAGCGCGGCGGAAAACAGCAATGCGACCACCACGGTGAGAAAACGGGGGTCATCAACTTTTGTAAGGATCATTTTGCGTCTCTGCGTGTAAGTAGCCCGGTCGCTAGGCCCGATACATAAGCCGCGATCCGCGCCAGCGCGGCCTCAGCCGCCTTGGCGTCGCGCGCTTCGATTGCGTCTGCGATTTCCTCAGCGCCCGCCGCCATCATTTCACGATCGCGGGCCTGATAGGTGATGAGGTTGAGTAGGGGCTGCATGCCTTCAACAACGCCCGCCATCTGAAAACTAAGCATCGGGTTGCCCGCCGCATCGGCTAGCGCCCGATGAAAGCGCACGTCCGAGGCGCAGAAATCTTCATCCGACGTTCCGGCACCGCGCTGCACATCAACCTCAACCCGCATCTTTGCCAGATGATCCTCGCCACGCCGCTTAACAGCGAAGGGCAAGCAGGATTTCAATAAAGCCAGCCGCGCCTCAATCACCTCAGCCGGATCGGCGCCCTGCATGCCGATCGCGAGCATGGAAAGCGTGGCAAGGCTGTCATTCGCCTCACCCCAACTCATCCGGTTCACGAATGTGCCGCCAGTTGGTCCGCGCCGCGATCGGATCAGGTTCTGCGCCGCCAGCCGTTTCAGCGCCTCGCGGATAGTGGGGCGGGATACGCCAAAGCGTTCCGCCAGTTCTTGCTCGCCTGGCAAACGTTCGTCGGACACCAGATCGCCGGCCAGAATCGATTCCCTTAGCCCCGCCGCGATGGTCGCGGGCAGGCTTTGATCCTCAGATTTTGCAGACTTCTTAGCCACGGAACGCTCCGAAAACGGGGGCTTTTGTTTTGTTTGACAATTAGCGAATGGAGATTTGTTTGACAAATAGAAAAACGACACGCAAAACCTGGCCCAACGTCATCAATCAATCCCCGGAGGATGTCATGGGTTTCAACGCACTCGTCGTCGAAAAAGCCGAAGACGGCGCAATCAGCCAGTCAGTTCAGTCCATCGAAGCCGATCAGCTGCCCGAGGGCGAAGTTCTGGTCGATGTCGAATATTCGACCCTGAACTACAAAGACGGCCTTTGCCTGACTGGCAATGGCGGCCTTGTGCGCAACTACCCACATGTTCCCGGTATCGACTACGCAGGTACCGTTTCTGAGTCATCCGACAGCCGGTACAAGGCAGGCGACAAAGTCGTTCTGACCGGTTGGCGCGTTGGCGAAGTTTCCTGGGGCGGCTATGCGCAGAAAGCGCGCGCCAAAGCTGATACGCTGGTTCCGTTGCCCAATGGCCTGACCACCAAACAGGCAATGGCTGTCGGCACGGCTGGCTTCACATCGATGCTGTCGGTCATGGCGCTGGAAAACCACGGCCTGAAAGCTGACGACGGCACTGTACTGGTCACTGGCGCTGCAGGTGGCGTGGGTTCTGTCGCAGTTGCGATCCTGGCGGCGCTGGGCCACGACGTCGCTGGCGTCACCGGACGGCCAGAGCAGGCGGATTACCTGAATTCTCTCGGCGCATCTCAGATCATCGCGCGTGAAGAGCTGGCTGAGCCATCAGGCAAGCCGCTGGAAAAGGAAATGTGGGCAGGCTGCGTTGACGCTGTTGGTGGCCCGATGCTGGCCAAAGTGCTGACCCAAATGGCCTACGGCGGATCGGTCGCTGCGGTTGGCCTTGCAGGCGGCGCAAAACTGCCAACGACAGTGATCCCGTTCCTTCTTCGCGGCGTAAACCTGCTGGGCATCGATTCAGTCATGCAGCCCTACGCACCGCGCGTAGAAGCATGGAACCGGATCGCGTCTGACTTGCCGATGGATAAGCTGGAAGCAATGGTTGAGATGGCGAACCTGTCCGACCTGCCAGCTTTGGGCGCGTCGATCCTGAAAGGCGGCGTCAAAGGCCGCGTTGTGGTCGACGTCAACGCCTGATCAGGCAGAAAATTCAAATCTGAAAGGCCCCGGTGCAGCGCCGGGGCCTTTTTTATTGCGCTGTCAGTCGGCGGTATTCGTGGACGGGCAGGCCACCGACACCCCAATCTTCTGTTTCGACAACATCGACTGTGACGAAGGTGATAGATGGGGGCTTGTCCAGAACATCCCCCAACAACGTGCTTACACCGGCGATCAGCTTTGCTTTTGCTTCAGGTGTGACGCCCTCTGGCGTTACCTTGATGTTCACATAAGGCATGGGCGCTACACCTCAACGATGTCGTAATGGAAGACTTTTGAGATGATGCGCCATTGGCCATCCTCTTTGATCAGCGACAGAAAATCCGTGAACCGCCGCTCTGCGATGGCGCAGCCAAGCCGTACGATAGCGGTGTTGGGACCAGCAAAATCAATACCGTGAATCCTGTCCTGGCGGGGTTCGCCGCGCGAAGCAGGTGACGGCCGCTTGTCAACTATCGGCAGGTATTCACCCATCCCCATGTTGATCGTCGGTTCTGCCGTTGCAGTCACATAGCGGGCGTTAGGGTGCATCACCTGGCCCAGCAGATTGGTGTCGCTGTGGTAAAGGCCGTCGAGATAAAGCGTGATCGCTGCCTGTACACCTTCATAGTCTAGTTTCGTCATTGTGTTCTCCGTTTTTGAGGGAATGCGCCGGGCGTTCCCTCTTTCCAGTCAGGTGATCAGGCCTTCGGCCCGCATCGCCGCCTGCGCCGCCGGGCGTTTGGCGATCCTGTCGACAAAAGTGCGGACATTGGGCCAACGATCAAGGCCGATCTTGGTTGGGATGGCCCAACTGGACACGACAAAGGCGTAGGCGTCAGCCACAGTAAATCTTTCGCCGACCAGATGATCACGCCCTTCCAGCAGGCCTTCAAGGTGGTCGAACCGCTTGGCCAGCTTTGCGACGGCTTTTCGCGCGCCTCGCCTTCCGGCGGTTCCGATGCAAAGAACGGGGCGAAGGCGCGATGCAGCTCAGATGCTACAAAAATCAGCCGAGCGTGCAGCGTTGTCTGGTCCCGCGATCCAGCGGCTGGGGCGAGGCCGGTTTCAGGGGCGCTGTCAGCGATATGTTGCAAAATTGCCGGGCCTTCAGTCAGCGTCTCGCCATCGAACAGCGTCAACGCAGGAACATAGCCCATCGCGCTGATCGCCAGAAAATCTGCGCCGGTTTCGGTGACGCCTGCGCCGGTGTCGACCTTTTCGAGATCGAAATCAGCGCCCGCTTCGCGCAGGGCGATATGACTGGCAAGCGAACATGCGCCTGGTTTGTAGTAAAGTTTCATCGGTCATCTCCGTCTGGTGAAAGGGTGAAGGCCGCCTTCGCCAAATCAGTTATGAATTGTGATATCCCTTGTAAACGTGGTTTCCTTCGGTTACCGAAGTTTCGAGTTTCCATTTGGTAACCTTGCAAGGCTGACATGGCTCTGAAAATGCGCAGAAATCACGCGCCGCAGCCGCCGGGCGAATGCGCCCTAACCTTATGCATGGGGGTGATCGGCGGCGCCTGGACAGTCAATGTGATCTGGTGTTTACGCGCTGGACCGCGCCGGTTCAGTGAGTTGCGCGCAGATATTCCCCCAATCTCGGCAAAGGTGCTGACCGCTAGATTGCGCGAACTTGAGGAAAGTGGCGTCGTCAGCCGATTGGTCAAGCCGACTTCGCCGCCCTCGGTTGAATACAGCCTCACGGATCTTGGCGCTGAACTGGTGCCGGCGATTGACAGCATCGTTTCGGTCGGGCACCGGTTGAAGTCCATTCGGTCGGGGCGGGAAAGCGCCGTCTGACATCCTTGCAGGCAGCCTATGACTGAACTTGATCTCACCTTTGTCCGCGCCCAGTTTCCGGCCTTTTCCGAACCTTCCCTGAAAGACTGGGCTTTCTTCGAAAACGCGGGCGGATCTTACCCTGCCCGCCACACGATCGAACGGCTGACAGAATTCTACACCCGCCTAAAAATGCAGCCATACGCGCCAAACCCGGCCTCAACCGAAGCGGGGCGATGGATGGACGACGCGCACAGGCGCATGGCCGAATGGTTGTGCGTCGAGACGGAGGAGGTGATGTTGGGCCCTTCAACCACCGCCAACGTCTACACCCTCGCCCACGCCTTTCGCGATGTGATGAAAGCGGGCGATGCTGTGATCGTCGCTGATCAGAACCATGAGGCGAACCGTGGCGCCTGGCGCAGAATGGCCGAGATGGGTGTTGAGGTGCGCGACTGGAATGTGGACCCGGAAACCGGCCTTTTGAACCTCGAAGATCTCGACAATCTTCTGGATGACAAGACCCGTGTCGTGGCGTTCCCGCATTGCTCAAACATCGTCGCCGCCACGAACCTGGTTACTGAGATTTGCGCGCGGGCCAAAGCTGCTGACGCGGCGACGGTCGTCGATGGCGTCAGCCATGCGCCCCATGCCATGCCGGATGTCGGGGCGCTGGGCTGCGACGTCTACCTGTTCTCAGCCTACAAAACCTATGGGCCCCATCAGGGCGTCATGGTTGTGCGCGGCGATCTGCCGATGCGGTTGGGAAATCAGGGCCATGATTTCAACGCAGGCCTTCATGGCAAACGGCTAACCCCCGCCGGGCCGGACCACGCACAAGAAGCAGCCATGAACGGCGTAGCGGACTATCTGGATGCACTGGATGCGCACCATTTTGGCGCCAGCTCGCCGGGTTGCCAGAGGACGAGCCGCCTCGGCGATCTGATGCGAGCGCATGAGACGAAAGTGCTGGCGCCCCTCCTCGACTACCTCCGCGCCCGCAACGACGTCCGCATCCTCGGCCCCGCTGATCCGGACCTCCGCGTGCCGACAGTCGCGCTGGCCTGTGACCGGCCAGGCGCCGAGATTTCCACTGAGATGGTCCAGCACAAAGTGATGTGCTGGGGTGGTGATTTTTATTCGCGCGAACTCGTGCAAAACATGGGCGTCGACCCTGACCACGGTGCGCTCCGGCTCAGTTTCGTGCACTATACAAGCGCTGACGAAGTGGACCGGGCAATCAAGGCTTTGGATGCAGTTCTATGAGGATCATCGGCGGTAAATTCAGGGGCAAGGCGTTGGCCGCCCCGGGCGCAGCGGGTGGCGGTGAGGCGCATCTCAGGCCCACGTCAGACCGCGTGCGTGAAAGCTTGTTCAACCTTCTGGCCCACGGTCCTTACGATGGCGCGCCCGAAGGCTGCCGCGTACTGGACCTGTTTGCAGGCACCGGCGCGCTGGGCTTGGAGGCGATGAGCCGGGGTGCCACCCGCGCCATCTTTGTAGACGACCATGGCCCCAGCCGCGCCCTGATCCGCACCAACGTCGAAGCCATGGGCCTGATGGGCGTGACCAAGATCTGGCGACGCGATGCGACCAATCTGGGGGAAAATCGGGATAACCCGTACGACCTGATCTTCCTCGACCCGCCCTATCGCAAGGGGCTTGGGGCGAAAGCGTTGAAGTCAGCCAAAGATGGTGGCTGGATCGCCGAAGGCGCGCTGGTCATCTACGAATGCGCGGCCGATGAAGAGGCACCCGAATTCGCCGATCTGTTCGATGAGCGAAAATACGGGGAGACCCGTGTGTTGATCGCGCGAGCGTGACGTTCAGTAGTGATCTGTGGCGGGCGCTTACGATTTAGGGCGACGCCGGTTTCCTACGCGACAGAAGTAAGAGCACCAGCGCGATACTCGCTGGCACGAATTGCGGAAGGCCAGACTTCAGCGCGACGGTTACGCCTGCGACCACACCTGCAACTGCAACGAAGCTCAAAAAGCATACGGCTATTTTGAATTGCCATTCTTCGTCTTTAATGAAGAGTGCCCAAACCAGTCCGACAGCCAGAAAAGCGTTATAGATGCCCTGGTTGGCCGCCAGTTGTATGGTCTGTTCAAACAGTTCCGGTGGGAACATATCAAACACTTTAGGGCCGCGTGAGGTCCAAGCGAACATCTCAAACCAAGCTATGTAAGCATGTAGCGCTGCAATTAGCGCGACCAGAACCAGACCGACTTTCTTCATGGGTTTCTCTCTGTTGCCGCATGATCTTTAAGGACGGCGTTGATAGCAATTTCTGCGTTTGAGATAGCTTAACACAACTTTCCGCCGGACTGTTGCTTTGCCCGCAGTCCCACAGATGAATATCTAATCAGAGTTGCAGGCTAGCCCACCCGACACCCAGCGGCGCCGTCGATCCGCAGATGCACGCCGCTGATAAATGACGCCTCATCCGAGGCCATGAACAGCGCCGCATTCGCTACATCCCAGGCGGTGCCCTGACGACCTATCGGCACAGACGCCGCCCGCTCTGCCGCGATCTCTTCGCGAGTTTTTCCCCAGGCCTTGGCCCGCGCATCGACCGCCATCACCGTGTCAATTTTGCCTGGGGCGAGAGACACGCAGCGGATGCCGTATTCCGCATTCTGGATCGCCAGCTGCTCGGTCAGCGCAAGAATGCCCGCTTTGGCGACCTTGTAACCGACCCATGGATAAGCCTCAGTCGCGGCGATGGACGAGATGTTGATGATCACGCCCTTCCGTCGTTCCCGCATCCCTCGCAACGCGTGTTTGCAGGCCAGCACCATTGAGCGGAGGTTCAGGGCCATCGAATTATCGAACACATCGCTTTCAATCTCAGTCACTGGCGCATCGCCCAGCTCAATCGACAGGCCGACATTGTTGTGAAGGATGTCGAGGCCGCCTAGCTTCGCTTCGGTCTCAGCTACCGCCGCCGCCAGATCATTCTCAACAAGCGCATCGACAGTCAGGGCAGTCGCTTGACCGCCCGCCGCCGTGATCTCGGCCACCACAGCCTCAGCCGACGTAGGATCGCGGTCCGCAACCATCACCGACGCGCCCTCACGCGCATAGGTCAGCGATACGGCGCGGCCATTGCCAACCGGGCCGTTGCCGGGTTTCTGCCCGCCGCCAATCACCAGCGCTGATTTTCCCTCAAGGCGCATATCGCGTCTCCTTTTTCCCTCAGAGTCTGCATCGCCCGTCGACATGCGCTCTTTCCCGCATATATTCACACAAGAACGCCCATCAGGGCGAGCGGAACCCAACGAGAGGATCACGATCATGACCATCGAAATCGGCCAGAAACTGCCCGAAGCAAACTTCATTGAGCTTGGCGCCGAAGGCCCGGCCCCGGTTTCGGTCGCGGACCTGACCGCTGGCAAGAAAATCGCCCTTTTCGCTGTGCCCGGCGCATTCACCCCAACTTGCCACGCTAAACACGTGCCGTCCTTTGTTGGCGCTGCCGAAGATCTGGCTGGCAAAGGCGTGGACGAAATCGTCTGCGTTTCGGTCAACGACCCGTTTGTGATGAAAGCCTGGGGTGAGGCCACTGGCGCCGCTGCCGCTGGAATCCGCATGCTGGCCGATCCTGAAAGCAGCTTCACCAAAGCCATCGGCCTTGATTTCACTGCGCCGCCTGTCGGCCTTCTCAGCCGCTCACAGCGTTATTCGATGTTCATCGAAGATGGCGTTGTCAAAGTGCTGAACGTTGAAGGCAGCCGGGGTGAAGTAACCTGTTCACTGGGCGAGGCGTTGGTCGACCAGATATGATCATTGCTATGATTTGATGAGAAGGCCTGTCGTGTTCAACTTTATCGCATCGAATGGCGAAGCTTAACAGCCAGAAGATGCGATCAAAGTAACGCAAAATGCGGCAGGCCAACTCTGCCCGATGTACTGCTCGCGCGGACACATACGAAAGCGCTACACGCGCGGATCGTTTGACGACAGCCTTGGCAATAACAGCGCCACTGGCAGCGTCACCATCGAAACCTTGATTTCTTAAACTGTGGCTGGCGGCGGGTTGGTTAGAACCTCCTCCGGAACTGCGGCGGCCTTTTCCTGTTCAATCAGCGGTTTGTCATCCGCACTGACAACTTCGACCTTACGGCGGGCCAGTTTGAAGCCCTGTTCCTCAAACACCACCCGCATCCGGTGATAGATGTCGCGACGCAGAACGAACTGGGCGCGCGGCTTGCACTTGAACTTCAGTCGAATGACCAATGCGCTGTCGTCGTCGATGTAGTAAACGCCCTGCGATTTCAACGGCTCGATGAATTTGGGGCCATGGACCGGATGCTCCATGAATTCCACGCCGACTTTTTTGACCACCTTTTTCAGGCGTTGGGGGTCGGTGTCAGGCTCCATCCGGAACATCATTTTGTAGATCACCCAATCACGGTTGTGGTTTGTGATCTGGCGGAGTTCGCCAAATGGGATGGTAATGACAGGCCCGCGATGATGGCGAAGCTGCAGCGATCTGACTGAGATATTCTCAACCTCCCCCCGCATGTCGTTTTCCAACTCAATATACTCGCCAACGCGAAAGGCGTCGTCGATCAGGAAGAAGACGCCCGACAGGACATCGCGCACCAAGGCCTGTGCGCCAAAGCCGACCGCGATACCGATGATCCCAGCAGATGCGATCAGTGGGCCGATATCGACGCCGATGGCGCTGAGCACGATCATGAAGATCACTGCTGCCAGGAAGAACAGTATGACGTTTCTGAACAATGGCGTCAGTGTATCAAGCCGCGTCGCGGCGGGGATTTCGGACGGATCAACATCCTCAGACGCGTCAGATGTGCGCTTTTCTGTATCCAACGCTGCGCGAACCAGCCGCCAGAGGACATAACCGACAAGAAGCGCGGCGATGACTTTCAGAACGGCGCCAAACCAGAACGGCGCTTCTGCTCGTGCGATGACGCCGATTAGATCAAAGCCCCACAGCCAGAGAACGAACACGATGGCGGCCAGCCCTATGAACAGACGCCAAAAACCATGAAAGACGCGGCGAAAACGTTCAGCCGTTTCGGTGTCAGACCGAATGGCGGAGCGGACAAGCTCTGCCCCCATCTGATCTACGATTGGCAGCAGAAGGTAAACGAGCAGCGTGCCCAGCGGCCCAGCCAGAAAGTGCCGCCCATTTTCCAGCCAAAGCGACAGCCAATAGGTTCAGGCGCCCAGAATGTAGAGCGCCAGAAAGGCAGGCGAGGCAGCGATGACGATGCGGCTAAAGGCGCCGGACTGCTCGGCGTCGCCAACAACGGCGGCGGTCGCCATCCTGATGCGAGTGACGCTGGTGAAGATTCCCCACAGCATGAGTGCTGCGACGACTGTACCTGCCAGCGCGTTTATCACCATGGCGGGGGGAAAGCCCAAACCGGCGTGCAAAGTAAGACCCGCGAACACCCAGCCGCCCAAAATGATTTGCGCTGCGCGGCGCATCAGCCTGAACAGGCTGATCGCGGCCTCATCATCCAGCGGTGCAATTCTGATTTGTGGCGCATCCGGCGCAAAGGCCCGTCTGGCGATAACGATGGCGAGCCAACCCTGCGTGACGCCGGATTTGTAGATCCAGTGCATCTGTTCGAACCGGCCCAATGCCCCGGCCAATAACGGAACTGCGGCCCGTGTCGCTACAATGAATGCAACGATGGCCAGCATATCGACCAACCCAAGCGCCACTGTGCGCACGACTTTGTCCCAGTATCCGTTACGGATCGGCGTCATCAGCCAGGTGCGCCAGCCTCGCGTAATCCGCAGCGTCATAAACGCAGCGCCGAAGCCAGCGACGATGACAGTGAGCGCCGCGAGGATCGTGCCTGTCAGGCCATGGTCGCCTTCCTGCAAACGCTTGTTAACAATTTTGAAGCGGTTATCGATGTTGGCCAGTGCCTTGGCCCAGCGTGTCGTACGCTCGTCAATCTCTGCCGCCATGTCGGTGAGGCGGGTATCTATCAGTTCGAACGCGCCGGGGCCGGTCTCTTCGACCATCTTGTCTTCAGCCTGGCGCACCAGTTCGGCGCGCAAAAGTTCCCTGATTTCTGAATCGGTCAAACCTGCGAGGACGCCATCGACCAGTTCTGGCGTCAGGTCTTCAGTCGAAATCGCCGGTTTTTCGTCGGAAGACTGCGGTAAGAACTGGGCCTGCGTGGGCAGGGACAGGCTTAAGAAAGCCATGCAAACGAAAAAGATACGGATTATTCTGCTATCGCTACCGCCAATAATCGTATGTTAGCAAACAATTACCCGTCAGCCAACGTTTTCGTGACGCTTTGTCAGGTGGGTTTGCGGAAGACGGCTGCCAGAAAGCGGTCATCGGCGGTCGTGTGTTCTGCGCCGTCTTCATAAATGCGCCCTTCGACAAGTTCGACGTCGGAGATTTTCTCAGCGCCTTCCAACGCGGCCAGTTTGGCGCCGAAATCCAATTCTCTAAACACCTCGGCGTTGATGCCAAAGACGAACAGCGCACCGGGTGCGGCGATGCGGGTCAGCTCATCCAGCGCCTCTGGACCGACATGGCCATGGGTGAAGGTTCCGGCGCTGATCAGGCCGCTATAGGTTTGATCAGGGATCTTAAGCCTAGCTGTCAGATCGCCTTCGATAAGCCGCCCATAGATGTCTTTACCCGCTGCCACGGCCAACATTTCTGCCGAGATATCAAGGCCGTCCACGGGGCGTGCTGTCAAAGCCTTAGCCACCAGCCCTGTGCCGCATCCGACATCCAGAATATACCCGCCGCCTTGCCAGCGGCTGTCGAAGAGCGCGGCGATCCGGGTAGGCGCGGCGTATCCCATCGCATCGGCGAAGGTCGCGTCATAGGTCGCCGCCCATGACCGGTAGAGAGCTTTCGAATCGTCGGGTGTTTGCAATGCATACGCGGATCGCAGGTCGGGGGTGTCGTCTGAGCTGGTCATGTTGGGCCCTGATGGTCGCTGAATTCCTAGCATCCCAGCGCTGGCCCCTCACGTAAATGGTATCTTTACGGCCGAAGGCGCCTAATTGGACAGCAGGATCGGGGCTGACCCCAGACGCTGTTTGAGGTAAGAATCATCTGAGGGAACACAAAGTTGCGAATGTGAGAGCCAGTCTTTGAAAGACGGGGCGGAAATCAACAAGCGGTCGGTTAGGCGGCGGCGTGTGCTCTACGCGCATGGCTTCGATCCTGCGACGGCAGAACGCTATCGCCGCATCATGGCGCGGTCAGGTGCTGAGCGGGTTAGCGCCCCTCCGGTGTTGAGCCAGGTTGCGCAGATGTCCGATGTCTCGGAAGGTTGGCGTATCACGGCCGATCATGGTGATGGTCGCGTCGAGACCGTGTTCGAGATTTTGCGATACGAAGATATCGTCCGCCAATGGCAAGGCCGTCCTCTCATCAAAAAACTTTGGTCAGGGCTGACGGCCTGGTTCGGCTTCATTTTCAACGGCGGATTGAAGCGCGTCTTTTCCGTCGCCAAAGGGCCGGGTGGGCTGTTCTTCTATCCCGTCATGATGCTAGCGCTATTCATAGGACTTGGCGTTTTCGCCGGACGTACGGCTGGTGAAGGGGCCGAAATTCTGGGCGCGCCCGATTGGGCGTCACAGGTTGGCCGGGTCGTTGGTGCGCTGGTTGGTCTGTATATGTCTGTCAGGTTTGAGCGAGCCTTCTTTGCTCACCTAATGCTGGCGCTCTTTGATTTCCTGTTCAAAGTCGCGAACGAGGAATTTCCCGCAGGCCGTCTGGAAATGCGGGTTGAGCTGTTCGCCCACCGCATCGCCGAATGCGTCAATTCGGCGAAAGAGAAGAAAGTCGATGAGATTCTTATCGTAGGCCATTCGTTGGGCGGGCTGGTCGCCGTACGCTCGTTGGCCCGTGCGATGGAACAGGATGTGGACCTGACCGGCGGACGTGCGAAAATCTCACTTTTGACGCTTGGGTCGGTGTCTGGCTATGTGTCCTGCCATGGCGGGGTTGGCGCTGACCGATTTGGCTTAGACGTTGCGCGCATCGCTTCGGATGAAGACCTTACATGGGTCGATGTGTCCGCCCCGCGCGACTGGTTTTCTCTCGGATTGGTCGATCCGCTTCTGTTGCTGAAAGACCCGCCCGTTGAGGCGAGATCGCCGCGGGTGATTTCGGCCAAATTCGGCAAGGCCAGTCCTGATCCGGACGACAAACGCACGCGGTTTCGCGCCATGGGCCTTCACATGAAATACCTCGCGGCGCCGGACAAAGAGGGCGGATTTGATTTCCTAAGCGTTGTTTCTGGCGAACAGTCGTTGAAGGATCGGTTCCAAGGCAGGCGCAATTCGCCCCGCGCCAAAATGCTGACGCCTTGAAGGCTTGCCTAAGCGCCTCATCAGACTGCCTTTCAGACTTTTCGGGCAACTACTCGCTGCTAAACCAGTGCGCGCCGTCCTGCGTTGGATCCTCCTCTTAGGCGTTGTATTCACGGCGTTCAGCACGCTTTGGGTTGTGGCCTATCGGTTCATCAATCCACCCATCACTTCGTTGATGATTATTGAACGAATGCGCGTCGACAAGCTTGAACATACTTGGCGCTCACTGGATCAGGTATCACCGAACCTGCAGCACGCTGTCATCGCTTCTGAAGATTCCCCGTTTTGTCGCCATTATGGGTTTAATCTCAAAGAAATTTACAGCGCGATGAAGGATCCCGAGCGTCGTCGCGGCGGGTCGTCAATCACGCAACAGACAGTGAAAAACGCCTTTCTTTGGCCCGACGCAAGCTGGCTTCGAAAAGGTGTTGAGGCGGGTTTTACAGTGCTGGTAGAGGCTTTGTGGCCAAAGCAAAGAATACTGGAGGTCTATCTTAATATCGCGGAATTCGACACCGGCGTGTTTGGGGCAGAGGCGGCGGCGCAACAGTATTTTGGCGTTCCCGCGAGTGATCTAACCTTGGATCAGGCGTCACGGTTGGCCTGGGTTCTGCCCAGTCCCAGGCGCCGGACGGCGCGCGATGTAAATCTGAAAGCGGTCAAACAGATCAGAAATGATATTCAGTACATTCGATGGCAAGATAACTATAGCTGCCTTTTATCCCCTGAAGAGGACTGATCCATGCATGTGATCGTCAATGGCGTACGCCTGTTTTTTGATGTCGAAGGCGCTAAGCTGGTTGCTGATGGCGCGAACTTGCGTGAACGCCAGACTGTTATCCTTCTGCATGGTGGACCGGGGGCCGATCACGCGATCCATAAACCAGCGTGGTCTGAACTAGCTGATATTGCCCAGATCATCTACCTCGACCGTCGCGGGAACGGGCGCAGCGATGATGGCCTGCCCGACCGCTGGACGCTGGATCAGTGGGGCGACGATGTGAAAGACCTTTGTGATGCGCTGGGCGTTCAAAAACCCATTGTCATTGGCACGTCGTTTGGCGCTTTCGTCGCACAATCCTACGCTACGCGGCACCCAAATCATTTGGGCGCGCTAATCCTGATCTCAACAGCGGCGAAATTCGATTTTGAAGCGATGTATGCTGCTTTCGGCGCGCTTGGCGGGGCAAAAGCGGCTGAGGCTGCGCGAAACTACTGGTCAGCGCCGACAGTTGAGACGCGGATGCGATACCATGAGGTGTGCATGTCTTTGTATTTTCAAACCCTTATGGACCCGGATGTGTTAAGCCGCATCATCCTGAAAAACGACGTGGCGCTGCACCTCAATGGCCCGGCGAACGAGCAAGGGCGCATGGATTTTCAGGGCGCGCTGTCAAATGTGACCTGCCCTGTGTTGGTCATGGCTGGGCGCGAAGACCCAGTCACACCGCTGTCGATGAACGAAGGTATCGTCGCCAGCCTGCCCGACGGCGCCGCGTTCAAGGTGTTCGACAAATGCGGCCATGGGGTAGTTGGTGATCGGCCGGAAGAGGCGTTCGCTGCGATCCGCTCATTTATTGCTGACATCACCTGATCTGGCTCGCAGAACGGTTGCAATCGGCGCGCCGCCAAGGCACTTAAGATCGCACTACGCCAAGCCTCTGATCGGAACTATGCGCCGACTTTTTCACCTGCCCCTGTCCCCGTTTTCCCGCAAGGTCCGTCTTGTTCTGGGCGAAAAACGGATTGAGACCGAGCTGGTCGAAGAATTGCCATGGGACCGTCGCATCGACTTTCTTCGCCTTAATCCGGCGGGCGAAGTGCCAGTTTTTGTCGACGAGGATGGCCAGACCATCGCGGACAGTACTGCGATTTGCGAATATCTCGAAGAAACCGGACCAACGCCGCTTCTGCTGCCATCTGACAGCATTGATCGGGCTGAGGCGCGTCGACTTGCCGGTTGGTTCGACAGCAAGTTTCACCGCGAAGTGACGGTCAATCTTGTCTATGAGCGTGTAAACAAACGTTTGATGAAGGCCGGATATCCCGATAGCGCTTGCGTCAAGGCGGGCGCGAAGAACGTCAAATATCACCTCGAATATGTTGGTTGGCTGATGGAAGGTCGCAACTGGCTGGCCGGTGATCAGCTTAGTATCGCGGATTTTGCCGCTGCGGCGCATCTAAGCTGTCTCGACTATTGCGGTGATGTGCCGTGGGAGATTTCTCCGCCTGCGAAGGACTGGTATGCGCGCTTGAAATCGCGGCCCTGTTTTCGACCCTTGCTGGCAGATCACATACCTGGCTTTCCATCCAAGCCGCATTATTCTGACCTGGATTTCTGATTGACGGGGCTGCGCGACGCCCTGAATGCAGAGGCCCGCGCACAGGGGTTTTCCGATATTGGCGTGTGCCGGCCAGGCGCAATGACTGACCGAACCGTGCCCGGCTTGAAGGCCTTTGTCGAAGCGGGTCAGCACGGCGACATGGCGTGGATGGCCGACCGTATGGTGTGGCGTGGCGATCCAACCGCGCTGTGGCCTGAAGCCAAGTCGGTGATCATGCTGGCTGAGAATTATGGCCCGGACGCGGATCCGCTGCCATTGCTTGAGCATCCCGACACCGGGGTCATTTCGGTCTATGCGCAGAACCGCGACTACCATGATCTGGTCAAGAAACGCCTGAAGCGACTAGGGCGTTGGCTGGTTGATCAGACCGGCACCGAAATCAAGGTGTTTGTCGACACTGCCCCCGTAATGGAAAAGCCGTTGGCAGAGGCGGCAGGTCTTGGCTGGCAAGGCAAACACACCAATCTGGTTAGTCGCGAGATTGGTTCATGGTTTTTCCTTGGCGCCATATTCACGACCGAGGATATTGCGCCTGATGAGCCTCACGAAGATCGGTGTGGGGATTGCCGGCGCTGTCTGGATATTTGCCCGACCAATGCGTTTCCCGCACCTTACCAACTAGACGCGCGGCGTTGCATTTCCTACCTGACAATCGAGCATAAGGGACCGATCCCCCGCGATCTACGCCCGTTAATGGGCAACCGAATCTATGGCTGCGACGATTGCCTGGCGGTTTGTCCTTGGAACAAATTCGCCGAAACGGCGTCAGAGGCTGGGTACTGGGCTCGGGTAGAGCTTCGCCGCCCGCGTCTGGACCATCTGGCCGGTCTGGATGATGCAACGTTCCGCGAGGTGTTCGCTGGATCGCCGATCAAGCGGATTGGACGGGACAGATTCATCCGTAATGTCCTGAACGCGATTGGCAATTCAGGTGATGCAGGGATGGTTGAGGCGGCAAGGCCCCACCTTATCGACCCGTCGCCACTGGTCAGAGGCGCCGCAGTCTGGGCGTTGTCGCAACTGATGTCGCCAGTGGAATTCGGCGCAATCAGGGAACCTGATAACGATGCCGAAGTGGCGGACGAATGGCGGCTGGGGGCTGCGGCGTCTTAGAAGCAGAGCTAGGCAGAGTTGGATAAAGGATAATGGGTGATCACACCCATTACCCACCCCCATCCATATCCTGAAGGGCGCCGCGCGCCAGTGTTGCAAACGGACTGCCGGGCGCGACATCGATGGTTTTCAACCACGACCTCCGCGCGCCGTCACTTAGGCCCAATGCCTGTTCCGCTTTACCAAGCTCGAACCAAGCAGCGGGGCTGACTGGCAGATATTCGATGGCCAGCATAGCGTCACGGCGTGCGGCCTCTGCATCGCCCATCCGGCGGTTGGCGGCGGCGCGCAGAGACAACGCCTCTGCATCACGGGGCGACGTGGACAGGGCCTGCGAGAGATCCGAATGCGCTTTTTCCCATGCTCTGGCGTCTGCATGCAGGATCGCCCGTTCGATCAAGACACGCGGCGTCGCACGATATTTGACAGCGGTGTCGAGCGCGCCAAAGGCGGCGTCATTGTCGCCTTCTTCCCGCCAAAGCAGGGCGGCCTGGGTCAGCAGATTGACGCGTGTCAGCTCATCCACACCCGGCAATTGCGCTGTTTCCTGCAGTTTGTTCGCAGCAGTGCTGAGCGCACCCATTTCCGATAGAGCCACCGCTTCACAATGCAGCGCGCCAGGCTCACCGGTTTCTGTGTACCAGGCGATTGCTTCGCGCCGAACCTCTTCGGGGCTGATCTGCGCCATGTCGATGCATTTCTGATAGTCGCGCAAATCAGCCGATGCAGGTGTTGCAAGGGCGATCAAAACGGGAAGGGCGAATAGGGGTCGCATAGTCTCTCCACCATGGTGTACGCCGTAGTTGATAAACGTTAACGCCGCAGGACCCAATGCCAGAACCCCTCACTTTGTATTGCGCAGGTTACGGATACTCCGCCGCTGCGCTGGCCAAACGACTGATCACGCAGGGATGGCGGGTGAAAGGGACAACGTCAAAAGACGCCAAACAGGCTGAGATGGCGGTGCTAGGGGTTGAGGCGGTATCCTGGCCACCCGTAGCAAACGATCTTGCGGGCGTGACGCATTTTCTGGTGTCTGCAGGACCAGATGAGGCGGGTGATCCGACATTGCGGGAAGCGAAAGACGTGATCGCCAATGCAAGCTTTGACTGGGTTGGCTATCTGTCGACCACCGGTGTCTACGGTGACCATGGCGGCGGCTGGGTTGATGAGGACACTCCCTTGACCCCTTCAACCAAGCGCGGTGCTTTGCGCGTTCGGGCAGAGGCTGAATGGCGGGATATGAACCTGCCGCTTCATATTTTTCGTCTGGCTGGGATCTATGGGCCGGGGCGCGGGCCCTTTTCCAAGGTCCGTAACGGAACCGCGCGTCGGATTGAAAAACCTGGTCAGGTTTTTTCCCGCATTCACCGCGATGATATAGCTGCTGCGCTTGAGGCGTCGATTGAGGCGCCCAACCCAGTTCGGGCGTATAATTTGTGCGATAACGAAGCTGCCCCACCGCAGGACGTCATCGCCTATGCGGCCGAATTGCTGGGGGTGGAGCCGCCGCCGCTGACGCCAATTGATCAAGTTGAAATGTCGCCCATGGCTGCAAGTTTCTATGCTGAATCGAAACGGGTATCGAACCAGCGATTACGCGAAGAGCTTGGCGTTAAGGTAAAACACCCGACCTATCGCGAAGGGCTTGCGGCGACGCTGGCCGAGGAAAGCGCCTAAACGCGCCTGACTTTCGCGTCGCCTGCTGTCATTTCACCCACCGCGCGGTCCAAGCGTAAATAGGCGAGCGCCTTGCCACCGGCGATCGTGTGAAGGGCGCCAGCCGCCTTGCCGCCCGCGTCGATCGTATCGCCGGGTGAGGCGTCGCCAGAAACCTCAACCACGGCCAGGCCTTTACGCAGCTCAGTTTTGTGTTTCATCCGGGCGGTGACCTCTTGCCCGACATAGCAGCCTTTCTTGAAATCAACGCCGTTCAATCGCTCAAATCCCATCTCAAGAATGTAGCTATCATCTGCAATCAGCTCGACGCCCGTTTCTGGCGCCATCACCGCAATCCGCAAAGCATCATAGCTCGCGCGGTTGGCCGTGGCCTCAATCGGCGCGCCATACAGCCGCCATCCCAGCGCATTGCTGCGTGGATCGGCCATCGCGCCAACAGGCGCCTCGCCTTCGCCCCAGTGGAGAGAGACTGTGAGGTCAGTCGCCTCAATCGCCATCTCACGGCGCAGGCGGTACATCATCAGCCGCTGCGCAAGTGCGGGCGCGCGGCCCTTGACGACCTCCATCAGCAAAGCGTCGCCGTCCAGCGTGATAAAAAAATCGAACAGATATTTGCCCTGCGGCGTCAGCAGCGCGGAATAGAGCAATTTGCCTTCTTCGAGCCGATCGAGATTATTGGTGACAAGGTCTTGCAACAGGTCGCGTGCGTCGGCGCCTGTGATACTGAGGACGACACGATTGTCGTCATTGAAAGCACACTCGGTCATTCGTTACTCCGCCAGAAACTGTTTAAGGCTTGGCATCACTTTGCGCCACCACTTGTAGTTGGACCTTATATTGGCCTCGGTGACACCACCTTCAACGATGACGTTGAGTTGCAAGGCCAAATCTTCGCCATCATCTCGCCAGAGCGCGCCATAGTGATGCGCGTTGTTCCACGCATTCACGATTTCCGCATCGTTCGGATAGCCTTCGAAATAGGCGCGAAATTCAAAGCCCAGACAGGCGCTGCCGGGGCGCGCAGGGGCGACAAAACCGCCGCCGTCACAATCATAGAAATAGATATCAAATGGATGGCCACTGACGCCACCTGAAATTGTTGCGTCGCCTGCGCTGTCGTTCAAAGTGATGCTGCGATCCTCAGCCTGCAAAACCTTTAGCAGTTGGACAGGTGAGATCACCTCATAAACGACTGGCCCTGCAATCGATGGCAGTGCGAACAAAGCCGCCACTGCCGAGATCGCGGCTCGTCTGATTACTGCGCGCATGCTACCCCCTTCGAACCATCTGATGAACAGTCACCCTTCTGGATTCGCCCGAACGCTATCATGATTTCTGTAATCATACCGACCCTTAACGCAGCGCCTGTCATTGGTCCGACGCTCGGTTCGCTTTCACCGGCGATCCTTGATCCGGTGCTGTCCGAAGTCATCATCTCAGACGGCGGATCGACCGATGACATCGAGGATATTGCAGAAGCGACCGGGGCAAAATTCGTAACAGGTAAGGCGAGCCGCGGACGGCAATTGGCGGCGGGTGCTGATGTAGCGCGGGGCGAATGGTTTTTGTTTCTGCACGCTGACACACGACTGTCCGAGGATTGGGTTGAGGTCGCGCTGCGGCATATCAGCGGTGGTGCGCAAAAGGCAGGGTGGTTCAGGCTGGCCTTTGATGCGTCTGGCGGCGCAGCGCGGTTTGTGGCGGCGTGGGCTAACCTCAGATCACGTTGGCTGGGGCTGCCCTACGGCGATCAGGCGTTGCTGATCCATCGCAGCTTGTACCGCAACGCAGGCGGCTTTCCCGATCAGCCTCTGATGGAAGATGTTGCACTGGCCCGTGCGCTTGGCCGCCGTCGGCTTGTGGGACTGGGTGCAGTCGCGACTACCAGCGCTGAAAAGTATCTGCGTCAGGGCTGGGTCTGGCGTGGGATGCGCAATCTGACGTATTTGGCGCGCTACTTCCTTGGCGTGTCACTTGAGACCCTCGCCGCCGCTTACCGGCGCTGAGGTCGCAAATGGGCTTGCAAGAACGCGCCCGGCGCGATTGCATGACGCAAATCTGAACTGAATCGGAACCGCCATGTCGACCGTCGTGCAACACCCGTCCGCTCACAATGATCCGCACTGGGATTTGCGCGTTGATCTGGCGGCGACATTCCGCTGGACGGTGCGTGAGCGTTGGCACGAGGCTGTGTCGAACCACTATTCCGCCGTCACCAACGATGATGGAACGGAATTTCTGATGAACCGCAATCAGGTGCATTTCAGCCGGGTCAGTGCATCCAGTTTGCTACACCTGAACGCCAACGACCCAGATGTGATGGATCTGCCAGACGCGCCAGACCCAACAGCATGGGGTTTGCACAGCGCGATCCACCGCCATGTGCCGTACGCCCGCGTCGCGCTGCACGTGCATCCGAAGTATTCGACTGTTCTGGCGTCTTTGGAAGATAGCGACATGCCGCCCATCGACCAGAACACTGCGACGTTCTACGAGCGGATTGTCGTGGATGATGGATTTGGCGGATTGGCGTTCGAAGAAGAAGGCGAGCGCTGCGCCCGCTTGTTCAGTGATCTGCGCAAGAAGGTCATGGTGATGGGAAATCACGGGATCATGGTGCTGGGTGATACGGTAGCTGACGCATTCAACCGTCTCTATTTCTTTGAAAGGGCGGCTCAGACTTTGATTCTGGCGTACTCAACAGGCAGGCCTCTTCGCACACTCAGTCATGAGATTGCTTCCAAAACCGCACAGGAATTAGAGGACTATCCCGGGCAAGCGGACCGTCATTTGGACGAGATCAAACAAATCCTGGATGAAGAAGAACCGTCATACGCATCCTAGGCATTAAGGTATCTGCGTAGGGTTGTATGCGGGCGCAAAATCATCTCATCATTTTTGTGAAAGAACCGCATCCGGGCCGCGTCAAAACCCGGCTGGGCGCCGGGATTGGTCTCGTAGCTTCCGCCTGGTGGTTTCGCCATCAATCTCAAAGGCTGATCCAGCGGCTTTCTCGTGATCCAAGATGGCGCACTATACTGGCCGTTTCGCCAGATCGTGAGGGTTTGGAAAGTCGGATTTGGCCCCTCCTCGTCGCCCGCCAACCGCAGGGTAATGGCGATCTGGGTGCGCGGATACTGCGCGCGCTGTCGAGTTCTGATCCCGGGCCGGTGATGATCGTTGGTTCGGACATTCCAGATATTTCGCTTGCCGATATTGCAGAAGGTTTTCGTGTTCTTGGCGCCCACGACGCTGTGTTTGGTCCAGCACATGATGGCGGGTATTGGTTGATTGGGTTCAGACATGCCCCGCCCCGCGATCTGTTTCGGGGCGTAAGGTGGTCGACTGAGCACGCTTTAGCGGACACACTGGCAAATCTGCAGGGCCGAAGCGTGGGCTTTCTCAGGCCTCTGAACGACGTGGATGACGCCAGCGATATTTAGGAGCCGCCTTCGACGGAACGGCTTGATCGACGGTCGGGGCGAAAGATCAGGAACCCGGTCATCACCGCCCAACCAATCGCCAACGCAGCCCATGTGATGGCGTATTCCAGATGATTATTGCGAATGTTGACCGTCTGGATCGGGTCCGCTTTTGGCCAGTCGGCTACAGCTGTCTGGGTCTCAGATACGACGAGAACCTCTTCCGCACCAAACAGCCGGGCCATGGCGGACAGATCGCGGGCGGTCCAGACGTTGTCGTTTTCGCCGTAGGCGGGATCAGAGCTGACTTCTGGCCAGCGTAGTGCGCCGGTTACTTCAATCAATCCATTGGGGGCAGGGATCGGTCGTGCGGCAATGCCACGTTCATTTTTGACAGCGACGGGGGCAAAGCCACGATCCACCATGATGCGGCGACCGTCGGTCAGGTCGAATGGCTGGATGATACGGTAACCTGGGCCGATGAATTTGCGCGATGTCAGTAAGGGGGCGTCAACAAAACCATGTTTTCCAGTTTCGCCCAGAAACTTACCTTCGACGCGCACGCGCAAAAATTCCTGCGTCTCTGGGTCGAACATCTTTGGTAGCTCGGTAGGCGCAAGCGCCAAACGCGCCTCAAGTTTTTCGATGATGTCCTGTTTCCAGGCCAGTCGCTGGACTTGCCAGACGCACAGTCCGATCAGAATCGCCACGCCGACAGCACCGGTGATGATCATTCCCCAGCGCCGCAAAGACGAAGGGCGACGCTGAACGTCGCCCTTTGAAAGCTTGGATGCGTTTGTCATCAGGTGTGTTAGGCGCCCCAGATGTAGATGGCCAGGAAGAGGAACAGCCATACGACATCGACGAAGTGCCAGTACCAGGCAGCAGCTTCGAAGCCGATATGCCGCGTTGGAGAAAAGTGGCCTTGCAGGGCGCGGAAGTAGCAGATCGCCAGGAAGATGGTGCCAACAATGACGTGGAAGCCATGAAAGCCCGTCGCCATGAAAAAGTTCGCGCCATAGATGTTGCCATCAAAGCTGAACGTAGCATGGCCGTATTCGTAGGCCTGCGTGATAGTAAACAGTACGCCCAAAAGAACCGCAATCAGCAGGCCCCATTTCAGGCCTTCGCGATCGTCTTCCTGAACTGCATGGTGCGCCCAGGTTGCTGCACAGCCTGATGTCAGCAAGATCAGTGTGTTGATCAGCGGCAGATGCCATGGATCGAACGTCTCAATTCCCGCAGGTGGCCAAACACCATCAAACCCATTTGCTGTTGCTACGCGCGCCGCTGCCTTGTCGGCGACGTCAGCCATTGGATAGATCGCGTGTTTGAAGAAGGACCAGAACCAGGCTGAAAAGAACATCACCTCGGATGTAATGAACATGATCACGCCATAGCGAAGGCCAATCTGAACCACAGGCGTATGATCACCCTGATGCGATTCGACGATAACCTCAGCCCACCACGCATACATCACGTAGAGAACGCCGATGAGGCCGATAAAGAACATGTACGGTGTGATGTCTTTCATCCACATCACTGCGCCGAACAACATGATGAACCCGCTCAAGGCCCCGGCAAACGGCCAGATGCTTGGCGGCAGAATGTGATAGTCGTGGTTTTTCTCGTGGGCCATTAGGATCCCCTCCTTAAAGCGCGGTTAGTTTACCACGCCTTTGTTCTCATCCAAGGGCAATGCCGCTGCATCCTCCTCGGGGATGTCTATTTCATGAAACGTGTACGAAAGCGTGATCGTGTGAACAAGCTTCGCTTCGTCATCTTCTACGATTTCGGGGTCGACAAAGAATGTGACCGGCATCTGCACCGTTTCACCTGGCACCAGAACCTGTTCTTCAAAGCAGAAGCAATCGATCTTTGAAAAATAACCGCCAGCTGTGAATGGCGTAACATTGAACGAAGCTGAGCCGGCAACTGTGCGATCGGTTGGATTTGACGCCTCATAGAACGCCAGACCGGTTTCGCCGATCTTTACTTTCATCGTTGTTGCAACAGGCTTGAACTGCCACGGCATGCCGCGTTCCGTAGCGGACGCAAAGCGGATCGTAACTTCGCGGTCCAGAACCAGATCCGACCCGCCATCTGCGACAGATGTTGTGCCGCCATATCCCGTAACGCGGCAAAACCAGTCATACAGTGGAACGGATGCAAAGCTGAGGCTGACCATCACGCAGACTACGCCGACCAGTTTGATCAGGGTTTTGTTATTGTCACGCCCAGTCATTGGCTTTCGCCCCAAGCCAGATCAGGCTTGATCACCGCATCGCCCATCTTTGCAATTGTGACGCCAAAAAGCAGCACTACAAACGCCAACAATACGCCACCGACGGCCATATTGCGGCCCTTGCGGCGTTTGTGAAGCTCATGTTCCTCACGACCGTCCATCAGACCAGCACCCATGCATAGCCTGCTGTCTTCAACGCGCTCTGGATCAGGATCGTGGTGAACAGGGCGAATAGATAGATCAAGCTGACCTTGAACAGTTTTACCTCTGCCTGGTGCTTGTCGGCCGCGGCTGCTGCGTCATCCCGGCGCGATACGACCCAAGCTGATTTCAGGAACATTATTGAAAGTGCAACCGACACGACCAGGTAAAACGCCCCACCGATGGAGGTAAATGCAGGCGCAATCGCGATGGGTGTGAGCAGAACCGTGTACCACCAGATCTGGCGGCGGGTCGAAGCCGTACCTGCCGCGACCGGCATCATCGGAACGTCGGCATTCACATAGTCTTCGTTCCGAAAGATCGCGAGCGCCCAGAAATGCGGCGGGGTCCACATGAAGATGATCAGAAACATCAACACGCTTTCAACTGAGATTGACCCAGTTGCGATGGCCCATCCGATTATCGGTGGAAACGCGCCTGCCGCGCCGCCGATGACGATGTTCTGTGGAGTGAGACGCTTCAGCCACATGGTATAGATGACCGCGTAGAAGAAGATGGTGAACGCCAGAATGCCCGCGGAAAGCCAGTTCGCAAACAGGCCCAGCATAGCGACTGACATGATCGACAGCCCAACGCCAACGCTAAGCGCCTCACCCTCAGTCACCCGGCCCGATGGAATCGGGCGTTTTTGCGTGCGGGCCATAATGTGGTCGATGTCTGCATCCCACCACATGTTCAGCGCGGCTGAAGCGCCGGCGCCAATTGCGACACACAGAATTGACGCCAAACCTACAAACGGGTGCACGCCAACAGGCGCGACAATCAGACCAACGAACGCAGTGAAGATCACCAGCGACATCACCCGCGGTTTCAGAAGTTCGTAGTAGTCTCCGAACTCCGCATCCCGCGGGGTGTCCATATTGGTTGTGAGAGCGCTGGCCATCAGCTGGCGGCCCGTCGCTTACTCAGTGACAGCGGCGACTTCAGTCGCGCTACCGCCATTCTGGGCTAGTTTCGTTTCTTCGACCCATTCTTCGTATGCTGCCTCAGACACAACCTTGACCGTGATCGGCATGTAGGTGTGGTCTTTGCCGCAAAGCTCGGAACACTGACCGAAATAAAGGCCTTCCTGCTCAGCATTGAACCAGATCTCGTTCATGCGGCCCGGGATCGCATCCATTTTCACGCCGAATGCAGGAATGGTCCAAGCGTGGATAACGTCTGCGCCGGTCACCAGCATATGGACGACAGAATTGACCGGAACGACAACGGCCTGATCGGTCGCAAGCAGCCATTCATTGTCTGCATAGCCATTCTCAGCCAGTTCTTCTTTCGCCAGCATCAAGGCGTCGAACTCAATTTCTTCATCAGGGTATTCGTAGGACCAGTACCACTGGTTGCCTGTCGCCTGAATGACAACGTCGCTTTTTGGTACTTCCAGCTGCTTGTAGAGAAGCGGGACCGAGATGATCGCAAAGACGATCAGGATCAAGACTGGCACGCCGGTCCAGACAACCTCTAGCACCGCGTTGTGGGTGAAGCGTGCTGGCGTCGGGTTTTTCTTTTCACCGAACTTGAAGATCACGATCAGCAGAAGGGCCGTGACGAACAGGACGATTATTGCGCTGACGATGTGAAGGATATCATCGTACCAAACGATGTCGCGCATCAGCTCAGTAACGGCGGGCTGAAAGCCCAAACCATCCTGAGACGGAATGCCAATCGTTTCCAATTCCTGCGCGATCGCTGAACCGCCAGAGGCGATCGCGGCGAGCGCCGCTGCGATGAGGTTTTTTGCTTTGAACATGGCGTCGGACCCCCGAAACTTTGCACCTGAGATTATGCTCGGCGCTGTTGCCGCCGTTAAGAACATAGCGCCGGGTCGAGAGCAAGCTGGACCATTGCGTCATTCAGCCGCTAAACCGGGCGGGCACGCCCTTATCAGGAGACATTACCATGTCCGAAAATGAAGCCCCATTCCAGCCTTTTGAGACCGATCTGGACCGGAATGACGCCCTTAGGATTTTGTTGGACACGACTGTGGGGGCCGATGATGGTGAGTTATTTCTGGAACGCCGCCGCGCAGAATCACTGACATTCGATGATGGCCGCCTGCGTGGGGTCAGTTACGACAGTGCAAAAGGCTTTGGCCTGCGCGCTATTGCAGGGCCTGTCGCAGGTTATGCGCATTCGACTGAACTGACTGAACCGGCGCTGAAGAGGGCGTCTGAAACTGTAAAACTGGTGACCGCACAAGGTGAACGCACAATTGCGCTCCCACCGTCAGCAGCGAACCAATCGCTTTATATTCAGGAAAGCCCGCTTAGCGGGTTCAGTTTCTCTCATAAGGTAGAGTTGCTGAAGGAAGTTGATGACTATCTAAGATCGCGGGACGAACGCGTTGTACAGGTTTCAGCGTCTTTGAACGGGCAATTGCAGGAAGTTGCGATTCTGCGCCCTGAAGGCGGCGTTCTTGCCGAGGCGCGTCCAATGGCGCGGCTGAACATCTCGGTCATCGTAGAAAAAGATGGGCGACGTGAAAGTGGATCATCGGGTGGCGGCGGCCGCACGAGCTATGCTGAGATGATCTCACCCGCGAACTGGAAAGCGCAGGCCGAAGAGGCCCTGCGCATAGCGCTTGTGAATCTGGAGGCAGAAGACGCCCCCGCCGGTGTGATGGAAGTCGCCTTGGGCGCCGGATGGCCAGGCATTTTGTTGCATGAAGCTATCGGCCATGGGTTGGAAGGCGATTTTAATCGCAAGAAAACATCAGCTTTCTCAGGCCTGATGGGCAAGCAAGTCGCCGCCAAGGGCGTAACGATTGTCGATGATGGCACAATTCCAGATCGTCGCGGCAGCCTGTCCTTCGATGACGAAGGTACGCCAACCAATCGTACGACTTTGATCGAGGATGGTATTCTTGTTGGCTATATGCAGGACCGGCAAAACGCCCGCTTGATGGGTATGGATGCAACAGGAAACGGGCGCCGCCAGTCATATGCCCACATTCCCATGCCTCGGATGACCAATACGGTGATGGAAAGTGGGGGGGCTGACCCTGCCTCCATCGTCGCGGATGTGAAGGACGGAATTTATGCGGTTGGTTTTGGTGGTGGGCAGGTCGACATCACCAATGGAAAGTTCGTTTTTTCCTGCACCGAGGCGTATCGCGTCAAAGACGGAAAGGTTCTGAACCCTGTCAAAGCCGCCACGCTAATCGGGGACGGGCCAACCGCGCTACGGCAGATTCGCGCCGTGGGTAATGACATGGAGATGGATCCCGGCATCGGAACGTGCGGTAAAAATGGTCAGGGCGTTCCTGTTGGCGTCGGGCAGCCGACATTGCTGATAGACGGACTTACGGTGGGCGGCGCGGCAGTTTGAGCAAGCGCATTTCCTTTCAATCCTGAGGTTTAGGTCCCAAAGACGGGTTTGCGGAATTGTCCGGTAGGTCGTAAGTGTGATAACGGGTTTTGCAGGGGCGATTGAACAATACGCCGACAAGGCGAGAAGGGGTGACAGAAATGGCTGACTTTACAGGGATCCCCCTGTTGGCGGACATTACGGAAGATGTCGCCAAGTGGGCGGTCGATCAATGCCGGTGGAAAAGCTACGAAGCACATGAACTGATCGTCGATTACGGTGACGAATCCAATGAGGTGATTTTTATTATCTCTGGCCAGGTGCGTGTGCTGATGTCCTCTGCTTACGGGCGCCATGTGATTCTGAACCATCTGGATCGCGGTGACTTTTTCGGCGAAATGTCTGCAATCGATGGGCGCAGTCGGTCGGCCAGTGTCGTTGCGCTGTTCACATCGGAAGTCTGCATAATGCCGGGCGATATTTTTGTAAAAATAGCCACAACTGTGCCGGACATTGCCCTCAGAACCATGGAAAAGCTGACTGAGCGGGTTCGTACGATTAACGAAAGATTGGCTGAACAGGCATTCTTGACGGCTCGTCAGCGCCTCTGCGCAGAGCTCCTTCGCCAGTCACGGCCACGTTCAGGCCACCCCGATCAGCGGATCGTTTCACCGCCGCCGATTCAGGAAGATCTTGCTAATCTGATCTCGTCGCGCCGCGAAGTCATCAGTCGTGAATTGTCGGCCCTTACTAAGGACGGCGTGATTGAACGATCACGCGGTGGGTTGATCCTAACTGATGTCGAAGGCCTCAGCCGTAGGGTCGAAGAAGCAATGGGTCCGATCCGACCATAGCGCCGGGCGGCGACCTTGCGGCGCTGCGACCCAGACCATTCCGAATCAGAATACTTTTAACTGATGCATAAGGTTGTCAGGCAAATTACGCGTTTACCCATCGGTTAAAGTTGACGTCGGACGCCGACTGGGGACCTCTCCTATTAAAGGACAACCAATTATAAGGCGTAGATCCGGAAATGGGGGCTGACGGACGGAACAGAACGTTTGAAATTGTCATTCTAACCTTTGCGTCGATCGGTGCGCCTTGCGTTCTTTTGCAAAGCGCCGGATCGACGTTGCTGCTGCTGCTGACGCACGGCGTCTTTCAATCGGTCTTCGATCTCCAGACCGCCATTAACTAATTCATCCGTGAGCACAACCAGGGCGAAGCGAAGCCATTCAATTGACGTGCCGACCCCAACGAGATCATCGCAGGCCGAAACCGTGGGTTCCAATTGTTGAATTCAATCCAATAGCACCAAGACTGGGCAGGTGCGCTAACCAATGATGAGGTCACCTTCCCGCTGGCCAACATTGGAGCGGCTTTCCACGTCGCCAGACCGGTCATGGATTTAAACGCGATCCTTGATAACAGCCCGCGCGGGACGGCTGCGGAGCGCACGCCGTTTCTTGCGCCGCCAAGCCAAGTAACGCCATAACTCTACCACCTTCTGTTCCGTGCGGTAGATGAAGTTGTAGATCGTTTCCATTGTCACTGCACCAAGCCGCTGCTCATTTCCCCCGCGCAGCAGGCCGGATATTTACTGAGACACCATGCCTCACTCAGGTGCTGGCGCACAGAAGGTGCAAGTGTCACATCCTGTTCTGATCGCGTGGCGCGCTGACGGCGTTCTATGTACGCCCCATCGGGGTTTTGCGTTGAGTAACGCCCGCTGGCCAGAGCATTCCGCCAAAGTTTGCGACTGATCATCGACGAGGATTTGCCGATTGCGGAAGCTACCGTAATGTTCGTTAGGCCTGCAGCGCGCAGGATCGCAATCTGCTCGCTCTCTTCCTACGTCAGATAGCAGTAAATTCCGATGGCAACATCCTTCGTGATCGTGACAATCGCTCATTATAACAACCCGTTAGGGGGATCTTGTATTTCGCTCTGAAATTTTTCGGGCATTCACTGAATCGTTGTAACAAACTCATTTACTTTCCGAAGCAGTGGTTAATGTGCGTGTCCAGCTTGGCTTCATATTATCAGCAACAAAGCCACTATGCGCAGGATCGTAAAATATAAATTTTGGCTTATGGACTTTTGAATTGAGCTTTGGGATAGTTTGCTTAAGATTTTGTCGTCTGTGGGGGCAAGAGTAAAATGAGGTTTCACAATCTGGGATTGATTGAATGTTAAAATCACTATTGGTCACTTTGAATAGATTAGTGTTTCGTGCATGTCTAATATCCTGTGGATTTTTTATGTTTACAAACACAGCAAAGGCTATCGACCTTCTTCCTTTTGATTATGTACCTGCACCAGCTGGAACAAATGCTATTTTAGGTTTCAATTTTAACAACTCTGCAGACTCATTTAAAGACACTTCGAGCAACAGATTAGTTGAATCTGAATTTAAGTCACACGTAGGTGCTGTAAAGATCGCCCGTTATGAAGATCTTGGTGGCCTGCCAGTAGCAGCAGCTTTAGCAATCCCATATGGGCGAATTTATGATACAAAAATTGGTGGTGTTTCATTAAATGAGCCTGAAGGTTTTGGCGACCCAGTATTCTCATTTTTCTTTTGGCCAATCAATCAGCCGGAAGAAGGTCGTTGGCTTGGAATAGGTAATTTCCTTACAATACCAATGGGTGAATACAATAAAGGCCAAGCGTTAAATATTGGCGAAAATCGGTGGAAACATGACCTGCAAATTGGGCTAGTTCAAAGTCTTCCTGGAAATTTCACACTCGACCTTACCGTTGACTGGATTAATTATGGTTCAAATAAAAGCGCAGGTACAGGCAGTCAGAAACTTACACAAAAACATACTTTTGAAGGGTATGCTTGGCTGTCTTATAATATTTCTCCTACTTCATGGCTAAGCGTTGGTTATCAGGCAACGTTTGGTGGTAAACAGAAAATCGATGGCATTTTTAATGGAACAGAGACAAAATCACAACAAGTGCGTGTTAGCTACGGACAATTTATAACACCAACGACAAAACTCGTTGGAATGTATGGGCGTGACGTATCCAGAACAGGAGGCTTCGAATTAGACCATAGCTTTCAGTTACAGATCACACACTTATTCTAATTAATGGTCTTCGCTTTGTTTTGTTAACTGAAATACAAACGCTGAATTTATAATCAGCATTAAAAAATACTTTCCATTTTAGCAGACCTTAAAGATTGCTCAAAGCAAAAAACGCTTGTCAGTAAGGCTGAAATTATTTAAAGTAAACTGCGCACAAATGAATAATAAATACGATCTTGGTTTTGGGTAAAATATATGGCTGAAACAAGTGACTACCTGTCTGTGCTGGCAAGCTTTGTTCCTGACTTAGTTCTGAGGGAAGCTAACGATGGAAAAGGAAGGCCAAATAGAGAGTCTTTAGAGATATTTGAAGCAATAGTGCTATTTATTGATGTTGCTGGTTTTACAGCTCTCACTGAAAAATTAGCAGAAAATAAATCTGGAGCGGAAGACCTAACAGAGTTACTGAATATTTATCTTGGAAAGCTTATTGATATTTCGGTGGATCACGGCGGTGACATTGTAAAATTTGCTGGGGATGCTTTGATAGTTCTATGGCCAAAAGATAATGTAAATACTATTGAAGATCAATTTAACAAAGCAATCCAATGCGCAATGAAGATTAGAAATAATCTCAGCGATTATGAAGTTGCTAAAGGTTTTCAGATGCGCGTAAAGCTTGCACTATCAGCTGGAGATGTTTGGGTTGAGCGTCTTGGTGGGGTTTTTGATCGCTGGGAATTACTTATAGCTGGGGATGCTCTTGGCCAAATAGGATCAGCAGCAGATCACGCCAATCCTGGCGATGTCATTGTTTCACCTCAAGCAAGAGTGCTCGCAGACGGAAGTTTGGAAGGCAAAGAATTGCCTGGAAATAACCTCCGGGTCACAGATATTTTTATTAAAAATAAAGCAGATCAAAATTATATAAGACCCAGACCCACCGCTCTCGCTGCCGACTTGATCCGCGGTTTTATTCCAGCAGCAATTAAAGACAGGCTTAATGCAGGCTCGATTGAATGGGTCTGCGAATTGCGAAGAGTGTCAGTCCTGTTCATAAACCTTCCAGACTTGGGCGTTGAAACACCACTGAATGAAGCTCAGAACGCTATGCGCGCAGCACAGATGGAAATCTATCGCTTTGAAGGTTCGATCAATAAAATGAGTGTGGATGAGAAAGGAGCCTCGCTGATAGCTGTATACGGCTTGCCACCATTATATCACCGCGATGATCCTGATCGAGCTACCATGGCAGCCATGGCAGTCCGAGATCGACTCGCTCGAGTAGGTCAGAAAGCGTGGATTGGTGTCACGACTGGACAAGCCTTCTGTGGAATCGTTGGGAATCAGACTCGGCGTGAGTACACAGTTATGGGTGACGTAGTAAACTTAGCAGCAAGATTAATGACCGCGGCAAAGGGAGGAAAAACTGGCAAACCAATCGAAGGGAAAGTTCTATGTTGCCACACAACATCAAATGAAGCCCGGTCTTCTATTGAGTTCGAGCAAATACCCTCCGTTTACGTAAAGGGCAAAGCAAAGAAAGTTTCTATTTTTCGTCCACTTTTTCAAAAATTAAAAGAATATGAAGATACAGTTATATCAAAAAAATATAATATATTTGGACGGGACAAAGAAATAAGAGATATAAATAAATCAATTCACCAATATTTTACTATGAATATTTCAGAAAAAATAGTAATTTATGGAGATAGAGGAAGTGGAAAATCTCGAATTTTACAAGAATCAATTCGTCTAATCAAAGAGATTGGTATATTTCCAGTTCTAGGCGTAGGCGAACCTATAGAAAGAAATACACCGTTCTTTGTGTGGCGACGTATATTTACGGATTTATTTGCAAAATGTGGAATTGAAAGTCTAACCGACGATAAAATACAAAGTAAAATATTATCTGTATTTGGAAGCAATGAGGATATATTGAGATATATACCGCTTATTAATAATTTATTACCATTGAATTGGGAGGAAAACGAATATACAAAAAACCTTTCAGGAAAAGCTCGTCTCGAGGAGACTATAAATCTCCTAAGTAATATAATTCAAAATGTTAATAGCAAACATAAAATAATTATACTTTTGAAAGATATACAAAATATAGATTTATCTTCTTTTGATTTAATTAATAAAATCTCAGGAGAAAAATTCAACATTTCTTTAATATTAAGCAGTAAGATGAAAACAGAAGACAATAATGACCTAATTAAAAAAATTGAAACCCTCGGTAAACATAAGGAAATAAATTTAAACCCTCTCAATTCAATTGATTTAGAAAATATATGTTCAAATAAATTTGGCTTAATAGGCATACCCAGAAATATAATGAAATTTTTGATTGAAAGAGGGGGAAGGAATCCGTTATTTACATTAGAAATTTTTCAATCGCTTTTGGAATCAGGTTATTTAAATATTGAAAGCAAAAAGATCGTAATTAATAAAGAGGCTTATAATTTTGAAAATTGGAAAATACCTCAAAGCATAGAAGGAGTTGTAGCAGAACGAATCGATAGATTGCCACAACGCAAACAAATGACTATGGGCGTTGCGAGTGTAATAGGGCGCGTATTTTCCGCGGAAGAGCTATCCAGCATCCATCCCTCAGGCTGCAATTTGGAAGAATTAAAAGAGCAGTGTGATTGGCTGGCAGAAGTTGGGATGACTCCACCAGTTAAATCAAACTCTTTATTGATCGCTGATCAAGTGAGTATATCAAATTGGAAGTTTGATAGTAATTTGCTCAAAGATGTGACCTATAATCGAATGCTGTTCGTTCAGCGGCGTGAACTGCATAAAAATATGGCAGAATATTTAGAAGAAAATATCGATATACATGAAAATTCTTTGGCTCCTCAACTTGCACATCATTGGAGGTATGCGGCCGAGGGCCGAGTCCTTAATAATTATGCAGCACTAAAGGCTGCGAAATACTATGGCATTGCAGCAAGTCAAGCCATGCAAATTCATGCGGTTACTGACGCAATCAAACTTTGGGAAATTGGCATTTCACTATTGACCGAACTTGATGCTTCTAAGGAAAAAGACGCTCTTGAGTTAAAGTTTCTGCTGGATAAAGGGTCAGCACAAATAACTGCTGGTAGCTTCTCTGCACCGGAGGTTGAAACTTCATTTAAAAGAGCAAAACGTCTTTGCGATACATCTGGGGAATACAAGGAAATTTTTCGGGCACAAAGAGGTTTGTGGCAGGTCGGTGTCGGTCGTGGGGAATATGACTTTGCCTTGGTGCAAGCGGATGCTCTAGTTTCAATAGCACAATCAGTAGATGACGCCACAATTGAATTAGAAGCATGGCGGTGTAAAGGAACCACAGAATTTTGGCTTGGCAACTTTGTCGAATCAAAAGCGGCAATGGAATTAACTTGTAAGCTTTATGATCCAAGAGAACACTCTGATTTATGGCAAGTTTTTGGACAAGATCCATTCGTTGCAACAAAAGGTCTCTATGCTTGGGCGCTTGTGCATCTTGGTGATTTGCAGAAAGGTAAATACCAAGCGGCGATTGCCGAAAAACGGGCTAATGAAATAAATCATCCTTTCAGTATTGCCTACGCAAAGGGCGCCCGTATGTGGACTGGGTACTTTGCAAACGATAAAAAGCTAGCTGTGAAAGCTTCAACGGAATGTATACAAATATCATTGGAGCGTTCTTTTCCATACCTTACAGCGGCAGGTCACGTTGTTCACGGGTGGGCTACTGGGGATTTGAACGAAATTAATGATGCTATAGAAGATTGGGGTAAGGTCGGTGGAGGGATAGGCTTAGCACCTTTTCAACTTGCTCACGCTGAGGCGCACCTGACATCTCATAATCACGAAAAAGCAATTGAAATATTGAAGAATGCTGGATTGAAGAAGAAATTAGAGAGTGAAATTTGGCTGCAATCGATACACAAAATGATCCTTGGTTCTGCTTTAATTAAATCAGGCCAAATCCATAAAGGCGAAGTTTTAATCAATATCATAAAAAATAATATAATTTATTCAAATATTTCGCGCCCCTTTGGACGAAAATATATTTAACGTATATATTAGTGTGGAAATTTGAAGGAATTTTTATTAAAAATGTATATATGCCTATTTATATACAAAATTAATAATTAAATATTATTTAAGTTATTATGCGAAAACCAGAGCCTAAAAAGCTACGGAAGCGGTTAGACCCTGTAAAGTGGTCCCAGAAAATCTGACAGTTGGCTAAGGTGTATTCAACCTTTTTGGAAAGATACGAAGATGTGGAAGCACCGGAATTTCACAGATCAGTTTAAGACCAAGGTGGACCTGGAAGGGTTACGTGGTGATGGGACCGTGCAGGCGATCGCTGCGAAGTATCAACTGCGCCTGTTATCGGTAGGTGTTTGCCTTCAAACACCGATAGACTATGCAGGTCTGCATCTGGAAGCGGCAGGCCAATGACGGTATGGCTTCTCAGGCGGCCATCAGAGCGGCTCGACAGACGCAGAGGTCAAAGACCTGCATGCCAAAATTGGGAGGTTGGCGGTCGAGAGCGAATTTTGTTGGAAGGCCTCAAAAGGCGAAACTGGCAAAGAAGCGGTCGATGATCCAGCGCGACCACCCCAAGCTTAGCATCAGCCAGCAATGCAAGTTGGTGCGGCTCAGCAGGTCGGCATTCTGCTAACACGCCCATCGCGATCACTGGCCCCTTTCGTTCCGGACGCGGTCGATTTGTGCCATGTCACACAGCACATCGACCATTGACGAGAAATCTTGCCCACCATAACCACGCGCCCGTGCGCCTGAAAACGCTTCTCGTGCTGCGGCGGCAATCGGCAATGGGACACGCGCGTTATTGGCTGCCTGAACAATCAACGACAGATCTTTGTGGGCCAGGTCAATCGTGAAGCCGGGTTCAGTGTCTCCGGCAAGCACCTTATTCGGCCAATTTACTTTCAACTGACCGTTCGTCGCCGTCGTTCCATGAATGACATCAAGGGTTGTCGCGAGATCCAAACCAAACCGCTGGCTTAGCGACAATGCCTCGGCGTTCAACTGACAGAGTATGATCGCAAGATAGTTGTTGACCAATTTGGTCCGGGTGCCCGTGCCACCGGCACCACAGTAATGGATCGTTGTGCCCATGGCCTCTAGCAGGGGGCGAATGGCATCAAAGTCTTCTTTGGCACCGCCCACCATGAACAGGCTTTCGCCGTGGTCTGCATGCCAAGCTAGCCGGCCGATGGGGGCATCAATTGCCCTGAAACTACCAGCCTTTGCTGTATGATGCAGCTTATCTGTCGTTTCGGGGTCGATTGTGGAAAGGTCCACTACCAATGTGTTAGGTTGGGCATGAGAAAAGACGCCGTCTGGGCCCATCACGATTTCATCCACCTCGCGCCCCGTCGGCAAGACTGTGATGATTGTGCTACATTGAGCAGACAGCTCCTGAACAGACTGAGCACTAGCAGCACCAAGTGCAACAAGATCTGCTACGGGTTCGGGTCTGATATCATGCACGACCAGCTTGAAACCCTTCCGCGCACAATTCGAGGCCATCCCCTTGCCCATTGCTCCAAGGCCGATGAAGCCGATTGTTTCTTCGTGTATTATCATGAGATTTTCCTCTTAAGCGCTTGAAATCTCCCTCAGAGACAGGCGGCAATATCAGTTTAGGATACTTCGAATATCTTTTTGTGGATAGTCAATCTGATTTCCTTGAATTTGTAGATACGTACGGTCTCTCGGGACACTTTCTGTAAATTTCCAGATTTGGGATGGAGGAAGTATTCGTGACGAACGGAGAACGCGACATTCAGCGCAAACTTAGAGTGTTCCATCACGCCGAGATGATCGGCAATGCCCTTAAAGCCTGCCGGTATTTTGGAATCGGCAGGTCCAGTTTTTATAGATGGCGTGATGCCTATTAAGAGCATGGCGCAGCTGGTTTGAAGAACGCCAATTCAATCTCAACCTGGATATCCCATATGGCCGCTGGTTTTCACGAGCATTGAGGCATGATAATCTATAATCATCAATGAGTTAGCGTGACTGGAGTTCAGTTTTGACGGCGAACGCGGCGGGTGAAGCGGAAACAGGGCCTTTGCGGCTACATTTTGACCGCACGATCAAGCTCGTGTTTCAGGGAAGCTCGAT
>CALKOT010000004.1 GCA_938092015.1 uncultured Paracoccaceae bacterium | reverse complement strand
CGTCGGTCTTGGCGATGTCGCCGGCAAGGTCTTTCGCATCGGCCACCTTGGCAGCCTGACCGATGTCATGATGCTGAGCGGGCTGGGCGCCGCAGAAATGTGTATGACCGATCTCGGACTTGAGATTGAGCTTGGCTCAGGTGTAGCAGCCGCACAGGATATCTATCGCTTAAGCACAGCATCAGCGCTGAAAAGCGCCGCCTGAAGAAGGACCTCGATATGTACATTCCAACTTATCAGGACATGCTGGACGCGCATGAGCGGATCAAACCGCATATCATCCGCACGCCTGTTCGAACCTCTGCCTACCTCAACGAATTGACTGGCGCGCAATTGTTCTTCAAATGCGAAAACTTTCAGGAACCTGGCGCCTTCAAAGTGCGCGGGGCTTCGAACGCCGTCTTCGGCCTTGATGATGATCAGGCCAGGAGCGGCGTCGCCACTCATTCGTCCGGCAATCACGCATCCTGCCTCAGCTATGCCGCCAGCCTGCGGGGCATTCCCTGCAATGTGGTCATGCCTAAAACCGCGCCGCAGGCCAAGAAGGACACTGTGCGCCGGTATGGCGGCAAGATCACGGAATGTGAGCCGTCGACAACCTCGCGCGAAGAAACCTTCGCCAAAGTGCAGGCGGCAACCGGCGGCGATTTCGTGCACCCCTATAACGATCATCGCGTGATCGCTGGTCAGGGCACCTGCGCACGGGAATTCATGGAACAGACAGACGGTCTGGACATGGTCGTAGCGCCCATCGGCGGCGGAGGAATGATTTCAGGCACCTGCCTGACCCTGTCCCATCAGGCGCCCGAAACGCAGATTATCGCGGCTGAACCTGAACAAGCCGATGATGCGATGCGCAGCTTCAAGGCAGGTTACATTATCGCCGATGACGCGCCCAAAACGATTGCCGATGGCTTGCTGGTGCCTTTGAAAGAACGGACCTGGCACTTCGTATCAAACCACGTCACGGACATTCTGACAGCGTCCGAAGATGATATCATCGACGCGATGAAACTGACATGGAAGCATTTGCGCATCGTGATGGAGGCGAGCTCTTCCGTGCCGCTCGCCACTATTCTCAAGAACAAGGACCGGTTCGCTGGCAAGCGGGTCGGCATCATCATCACCGGCGGCAATGTCGATCTCGACCTGCTGCCCTGGCTCAAGTGAAGGGACCCTAAGGCCATGAACACTCATGTAAATCTCGATCATTACGAAGTCGGCTTCGACATCCCTGCAAAGCCCGGCATGGACGAAGCTGACATCCAGACGCCATGCCTGATCCTCGACCTTGATGCGCTTGAGCGTAACGTCAGGAAAATGGGCGACTACGCCAAAACCCACGGCATGCGCCACCGGGCGCACGGCAAGATGCACAAATCCGTCGATGTCCTGAAACTGCAACAGGATCTTGGCGCAGCCGTTGGCGTCTGCTGCCAGAAAGTGTCTGAAGCTGAGGTTTTCGCACGTGGCGGCATCAAGGATGTCATGGTTTCGAACCAGGTGACTGAACCGGCCAAGATCAAGCGTCTGGCGAACATGCCCAAGTTGGGCTGCCGCGTTCTGGTCTGTGTCGACGACCCGGAAAACGTCAAAGCGCTGTCTGACGCTGCGATGGCCGCTGGCACTGAAATTGAAGCGCTGGTTGAGATCGACTGCGGCGCGGGCCGCTGCGGGGTGAACACAACACAGGATGTTGTAAACATCGCCAAGCTGATCGATGCGGCGCCCGGCCTGAAATTTGCGGGCATCCAAGCCTATCAGGGCGCGATGCAGCACATGGATCTCTATTCGGACCGCAAGGAAAAACTGGATGCGGCCATCACCCAGGTTAGCCACGCTGTGAATGGTCTGAAAAGCAATGGTCTGGACTGTGATATCGTTGGCGGCGGCGGCACAGGATCGTACTATTTCGAAAGCAATTCCAATGTTTACAACGAGCTTCAGTGCGGCTCGTACGCCTTCATGGACGCGGACTATGGCCGTATCCTTGATGAAAACGGCAAGCGGATCGACGATGGAGAATGGGAAAACGCGCTATTCATCCTGACCACCGTGATGAGCCATTCCAAAGCGGACAAAGCCATCGTTGACGCCGGACTGAAGGCGCAGTCAGTCGATAGTGGCCTGCCGTTCATCTACGGCCGCGATGACGTCGAATACATGAAGTGCTCAGATGAGCATGGCGTCGTCGCCGACCCCAATGGGGCGCTAAGCGTCAACGACAAGCTAAAGCTTGTGCCCGGTCACTGCGATCCGACCTGCAATGTGCACGACTGGTATGTTGGCGTGCGCGGCGGCAAAGTTGAAACCGTCTGGCCAGTATCCGCACGCGGCAAGGCATATTGACCCTGTTATTTTGGCCGCTTTCGAGCAGCCAATGTCAAAGCCGTCTGCGCCCGCCGGCCCCTTTGCCGGTGCGCGCAGACGCATGAATTTCTGAAGGAGATGTCCGATGTTGATCGTTCCTGAGCGCGAAATTGCAGACCTGATGACCCGCGACGCCGCATTTCATGCGGTGGAAGGCGTATTCGCCGCGATGGAGTCAAAGAACGCTGAAAATTTCCCAGTTGTTCGTGAAGCGATTGGCCACGAAGACGCCCTCTATGGATTCAAGGGTGGGTTCGACAAGGTGGGTATGGCGCTTGGTGTTAAGGCTGGCGGCTATTGGCCGAACAATCTGGAAAAGCATGGGCAGATCAATCACCAGTCTACTATTTTCCTGTTTGACCCCGACACAGGCAAAGTCAGTTCGATGGTCGGCGGCAACTTACTGACGGCATTGCGCACGGCCGCCGCATCATCTGTCTCTATCAAGCACCTGGCGCGCGGTGACGCAAAGGTCATGGGCATGCTCGGCGCGGGCCATCAGGCAGCGTTCCAGTTGCGCGCCGCGCTGGAACAACGTGATTTCGAAAAGGTCATCGGTTGGAATCGCCACCCCGACAAACTGACCAGCCTCGAAAAGATCGCGAACGAAGCCGGACTGCCGTTTGAAAGCGTTGAACTGGATCAGTTGGGCCACGATGCCGACGTGATCATCTCAATAACGTCAGCCTTCGCCCCGTCGCTGCTGTCCGAACATGTCTCAGCCGGCACGCACATCGCCTGCATGGGCACCGACACCAAAGGCAAGCAAGAGGTTGAAGCCGCCCTTCTTGCACGATCCACCGTGTTCACTGACGAGGTCGCTCAATCCATCTCTATTGGCGAGGCGCAACATGCCGTGGCCGAAGGGTTGATCAACGAAAGCGACGTGAACGAGATTGGCGCAGTGATCAATGGTGCGCATGCCGGGCGCAGCTCGGACGCTGAGATCACGCTGTTTGACGGAACCGGCGTTGGCCTTCAGGATCTCGCAGTTGCGGCCAGCGTCGTGGACCTTGCCGTCAAAAAGGGCGTCGCGATTGAGGTCGATTTTTGAAGGATCTGAGGGCGACGATCACCCATTCAAAGTTTGAGCGTATCGCCGCGAATTCAACTCAGTTTCACGAAGATCTGAGGATTGCCTCACCGCCCAACAGGCGGTGAGGCTTTTTCATTACTTCTGGTTCAGCGATCCATCGCCATTGCCCTGCATACCACCAGAAACTTCATCCGTCGCTTCATCGGAAAGTTCCTCTGGCAGCACCAGATTAAGAACGATGGCGATCAAGGCTGCGGGCAGCAGGCCTGACGTCATCAGGATGCGCAGTGTGTCAGGCAGATACTGAACGGCCTTCGGATCAAGCTGCAGACCCAGACCAACGGACAGCGCGATGGCGAAAATCACCATGTTGCGACGATTCCAGTTCACGTCCGACAGCATTGAGATGCCTGCAGCCACGACCATGCCGAACATCACGATGACGCCGCCACCCAGAACCTCAATCGGGATAGTGCGGATCACGGCGCCAACCTTGGGGATCAGGCCGCAGATGATCAGGAAGATCGCGCCGATGGTGACGACATGGCGGCTCATCACACCGGTCATGGCGATCAGGCCAACGTTTTGACTGAAAGATGTGTTCGGAAAGCCGCCAAAGATACCCGCGACTGCCGACCCGGCGCCGTCTGCATAGGTGGCGCCGGAAATTTCTTTGTCGGTCGCTTCACGGCCAGCGCCCCCTTTGGTGATGCCTGATACATCGCCAACGGTTTCGACCGCAGAGACAAACGCCATCAGGCAGAAACCGACGACAGCAGCTATGCTGATTTCAAAGCCGTATTTGAATGGCACTGGGAAGGCGATTGGCGCTGCGCGGCCCCAGCTGGTTGCGATGCCATCAACCGTGACCATGCCCATCATCATCGCGTAGAAGTAGCCGACGATGATGCCGATCACGACAGCTGACACAGCCAGCATGCCTTTGGCGTAGAACTTCAAGCCAAGCGTTACGAAGATGACAACAAGCGCAGCCGACCAGTTCAGCAAAGAACCGTATTCAGGCTTGCTAATCGCAGGCACGCCCCCTGCAGCGTACTGAATTCCGACTTTCACAAGCGCCAAACCGATCATTGTGACCACAAGGCCGGTGACCAGAGGCGGAAGCGCAAAGCGGATCTTGCCGATGAATGTTGCGATGAACGTGTGGAACAGGCCGCCGATGACCACGCCGCCGAACAAGGCCGGAAGCGCCTCAACACCTTTACCTGCGACAAGCGGGATCATGATGGGAATGAACGCAAAGCTGGTGCCCTGAACGATGGGCAGACGCGCACCGACCGGGCCAAAACCTATCGTCTGAAACAGTGTCGCAATGCCTGCGAACAGCATCGACATCTGGATCAGATAGGTCATGTCGGGAAAGCCCTGCGCCCCAGCGTCAGAGCCAAAGCCAAACCCGGCTGCGCCAGCGATGATGATCGCAGGCGTGACGTTCGAGACGAACATCGCCAACACGTGCTGAATTCCCAAGGGAATGGCGCGATGAAGCGCTGGTGTGTAGTTCGGATCGCGGAGCTGCTCCGGTGTTCCGATTGATGCATCTGACATGTTTAGTGTCCCTCCCAGGATGATGCTTTTGGCCAGCTTTTCGCCAGCTTTTTCTAATTATCGTTCGATGATGTAGTTCTGGTCGAACCAATGCTCTTCCAGGTTCGCCCCGTCGCCGATACGGTCCACAACTGCGAAAAGGCCGGGTTCCGACAAAGGCGTCAGCACGCCGTGCCAGGTTCCCCGATGAAAATTGATCGCCTGACCCGACTCTGTCAGGAACGCCTTCGGTTCTACCGGTGTTCCCGCCTCGTCGCGGGCGACGACCACAAGAAACGGATCTGCGGACATCGGAACAAAAGCCTGACTTCCCTCTGGATGCCGCTCAACCATCTCCAGCGACAGTGGCAGCGTTTCCATTTCGCCCTTGAAGATGCTGACGCCTGCACGACCGTCGGCAAAATCCAGTGTGGCCCGGTCGTGGAACCGCCCGCATCTGCCTTGATTGATAAGCTTGTCCGGCTCGCCAGAGGCGTCCAGCACGTCGCCATAAGGCGCAAACGCGGCGGCGGTCAGTTTCTCGGCCTTGATGCGCAACGTCATGATCCGAATTTCTCCACCAACCTTAGTTCAGCGATGCGTTCAACCTGTCGGCAGGCTTCGCCAAATTCGGTGTCACGGTCATTGGACAGGCGACGTTCAAACGCTGCGAGGATGCTGGCCTTGGTGTTGTCTTTGACGGCGATGATGAACGGAAAGCCAAACCTGCTCGTGTAGGCTTCATTCAGCGCAGTGAAGGTATCGCGTTCCTCATCGGTCAACATATCAAGCCCAGCGCCAGCCTGTTCGGCGGTGCTTTCAGCGGTCAACCGCCCGGCGGCGGCAAGCTTGCCCGCAAGATCGGGGTGCGCGTTCAAAACGCCAAGACGCCGCGCTTCGCCCGCGGTGCGGAACACCCTTGATAAGGCCTGATGCACGCCTTTGGCGGTATCATGCGTAGGCCCCAATTCATTGTCGTAGGCGCCTTCGGCAATCCAGGGGCTATGCTCAAAAATGCCGCCAAACGCAGTGACAAACGCGTCGCGATCCATTTCGGACGGGCGAGTTTTTGAAGCAGGTGGGTGTTCAGCCGCCCAGTGTTCAGCGATCTGCAGACGCGTTGCGAACCAGACGCCCTCATGTGATTTGAAATGTTCGATAACGCGCCGCAGTGCTGCGGCGCGGCCGGGCCTGCCAATCAGGCGGCAATGCAGACCGATGGACAGCATCTTGGGCGCACCAGCCACGCCCTCTTCATAGAGAACGTCGAAACTGTCTTTCAAATACGTCTCAAACTGATCGCCGTTGGTGAAACCTGCCTGAATGGCGAACCGCATATCGTTGCAATCCATCGTATAAGGCGTGATCAACTGATCTTTCCCGTCAAATTCCATCCAGTACGGCAGATCATCCGCGTAGCTGTCAGCGACATACGCAAACTGTCCGGTTTCCGCCGCCAGACGAACCGTGTTGTTTGAGCACCTGCCTGTGTACCAGCCACGCGGGGCTTCGCCGACGACCTCAGTGTGCAGACGGATCGCTTCTGCGATCTGCGCACGTTCTTCGTCCTCGGGCATGTCCTTGTGTTCGATCCACTTAAGCCCGTGGCTCGCGATCTCCCACTCCGATCGTTTCATCGCTGCGACTTGCTCTGGCGCGCGTGCCAGCGCGGTTGCAACGCCATAGACTGTTATTGGCAAATCCCCTAGCAGCCGATGAACACGCCAGAATCCGGCGCGTGCGCCATATTCGTAGATCGATTCCATGTTCCAGTGACGCTGATCGGGCCAGGGCTGGGCGCCCGTAATTTCTGAAAGAAACGCTTCGGACGCAGGGTCGCCATGAAGGATGTTGTTCTCGCCACCCTCTTCATAATTAAGAACAATCTGCACAGCGATTTTGGCGTTACCGAGCCAGTTCGCAGCGGGCGGCGTTTCGCCATAACCCGTCATGTCGCGTGGGTATCGGTTCAAAGTCGTCCCTCCTGATCTACGCCCTTGTATTTCAAAACAATCGATTTGTTTTTCAAAAAATTCACGAAGGAGCCTTTGGACGCAAAGGGTTTGTGAAAACCCGCTGCTAAGGACAGAATAATGAAAATCTAGGGGAGCATGACATGTCCGGCTATCTGACGACACACGTTCTTGACACTGGTCGTGGGCGTCCGGCGGAGGGGATGAAAATCGACCTGCATCGAATTTCCGGCGCCAAACGCACGTTGCTGAAATCGGTCGTCACCAATGACGATGGTCGCACCAACGCCCAGATCCTGCCAGCTGAGGAATTCGAAATCGGCGTCTATGAATTGACGTTCCACGCTGGCGAATATCTCGACCGCACCGGTACGCCACCAGAAACGCCCCGTTTTCTCGACGTCATTCCCCTGCGGTTCGGCATGTCGGAAGCACAACACTATCACGTGCCGCTGCTACTTTCCCCGTTCGGCTATTCGACCTATCGAGGCAGCTAATCAGGAAAACCGCTGGACTTAATCTCATCCGTAATGCGGTCAGAGACGAAATCCATGAACAGGCGGGCCTTGGGATCCTGAAGTCGTCGGTGGGCGAACAGGCATGCCATCTGGATCGGTTCTGGCGGTGTATCTTCGGCCACCATGACCAAGGCCCCTGATTTCAAATGGTGGGCGACCTCAAAGACGGGCTTAAGCGCAATTCCGTGCCCGCCGAGCGCCCAGTCAACCAGAATGTCCCCGTCATCACATTCATATCGCCCTGTGGCCCGGAACCGTTTGACGCCAGACTTGGTCATTAAGGGCCACTGGAATTCTGTTGCGCCGGGAAAGCGAAGGTTCAGGCATTCATGCCCGTCCCTGACGATCTCTTCCCCGGATCGGGGATGGCCGCGTGATTCGATGTAGTCTGGCGCCGCGCAGATCACCCGCTGCACATCTGCAATCTTCTTGATCCGCAGATTGCTGTCTTCGGGCTGGCCCAGAAAATAGGCCAGATCCAATCCTTCCGTCGTCAGGTCAACTTTTCGATCAGTCAGCCTCAGCCTGACGCTGACATCCGGGTATTCAGCAAGAAAAGCAGGCACCTGAGGCGCAATCAGCCGCCGGCCGACCCCGAGAGGCGCAGCGACATAAAGCGATCCGCGCGGGCTGTCGGTAATTTCAGTGACCTGTGCTTCGGCGGATTCCACTGATTCCAACACCTCGCAGGCGCCGCGATAGAATGCCTTGCCCTGCTCTGTCGCGCTAAGGCTGCGGGTGGTTCGCTGAAACAGGCGAACGCCAAGATGATCTTCAAGCTGGGAAATTCGCGACGATGTCACGGCGGGGGAAATACGAAGATCACGGCCCGCTGCCGACATACTTCCCAGTTCGTAGACGCGGACGAAGGTGCGAATGTTCTCAAAATACGACATTGTTCGGCTTTTTTTGATACAGCTTGGCAATTCCCAGAGATACCAGAACAATTACGCCTCGCCTAGTATAGGCGCACGTTCGAATTGAGGGAGGCCCCGTATGTACGACTTGGCAATTGCATGGGACTGGATCGCCTTTTCGGTCCGATGGCTGCACGTCATCACCGCAATGGCGTGGATCGGTGCGTCCTTCTACTTCATCGCCCTCGATCTTATCCTGAAACCAGGCGATCACCTTCCAGAAGGAGCATCCGGCGAAGAGTGGGAAGTCCACGGAGGCGGGTTTTATCACACCACCAAATACCTCGTAGCGCCCGCACGGATGCCGGAACATCTGACCTGGCACAAATGGCAGAGCTATTCGACATGGCTTTCCGGCGCAGCGCTTTTGATGATCGTCTACTGGGTCAGCGGTGAATTGTATCTTCTGGACCCCAGCAGGGCTGACCTTTCGTTGTGGCAGGGCATTCTGATTTCAGCCGGATCACTGACCATCGGCTGGATCGCCTACGACTTCATGTGCAAATCCCGGCTGAGCGATCAACCAACAATCCTGATGCTTCTGTTGTTCGTCATCCTTGTGGCGATGTCATGGGGCTATAATCAGATTTTCACAGGCCGCGCCGCCTTGCTGCACCTTGGCGCCTTCACCGCTACGATCATGACAGCGAACGTGTTCTGCCAGATCATGCCCAATCAGCGGATTGTCGTCGAAGACCTGAAAGCGGGCCGCACCCCGGACGCAAAGTATGGCAAGATCGCCAAAGTGCGATCGACGCACAACAACTACCTGACCCTGCCCGTCGTATTCCTGATGCTGTCCAATCATTATCCGCTATCGTTTGCGACGGAGTATGCCTGGATCATCGCCAGCCTGATCTTCCTGACTGGCGTCACCATCCGGCACTATTTCAACACCCTCCACAAAACCGGCGCAGGCCCCCACTGGACCTGGGCTGTTACGATCCTGTTGATGGTTGTTATCGCCTGGCTATCCTCAGTCAGGCCAACGGACACGCTTGAAGAAGCGGAAGCGCGCGCTCTTACGGCCCATGAGCAGAAAATCGCCTCAACCGAAGGGTTTGACGACGCTTTCGATGTCGTTCTTGGTAACTGCTCGATGTGCCACGCGCGAGAGCCGTTCTGGGATGGTATCCGTTGGGCGCCCAAAGGCGTACTGCTAGAGACCCGGGGCGATGTCGCGCGAAATGTCGACCAGATTTATCTGCATGCCGGGATCAGTAATGCCATGCCGCCGCCGAATGCGATCACGACGATGACAGCTGAGAACCGGAATACGATCATCGCCTGGGTCAGGAATGTCAGGGCTGATTAAGCTTTTCACCGACCTACAGTGACCGAAGTGCTAAGGCCGTGTATCCCGAACGCCCAACCCCATACGCATCGCCGTCTGGCGAACGGGCCGCGCTCGCGCGATCAGGCCCAGTCCAGCTCGTCTGAGGTCGCGGATCGGTTGGGCCCCCGCCATCGCCGCCCGGTTCAGCGTATCAATGCCGGCGACACGCGCCGCCAGTTCGGGCCAGCGACGCTGATAAGCCGCCAGGCTGTCCGCGGCCCCGGGGTCATCGCCTATACCGTCGCGTAGCGCGGCGATATCCGCGAGCGACATGTTCAACCCCTGCGCCCCGATCGGCGGCACAACATGTGCTGCTTCTGCGACTAGCGCGATGCGCGGCGCGGTCAGCCGGTGCGCGATCAACGAAATGATCGGCCATGCCGCCCTTGGACTGATCGCGCGCAGCGGGCCGAGGACATCAAGACTGCGTTCATTCAGCGCCTGCTCAAATTCTGCATCCGACAGCGCTGCAAGGCGCATCGCTTCACCCGCAGTTTCCATCCAAACGATGGATGAACGCGGCCCATCCGCGTCTGGTAACGGAACCAGTGTGAAAGGCCCGCCTGTGCGGTGGATTTCAGTTGAAACGCCTTGGTGGGGTTCGTCATGCGCAACGGTAAAGACCAGCGCCTTCTGGCCATAGCTCGTGCGTTTGGCGCCAATCCCGGCGATATCGCGAACGGCGCTGTTCCGGCCATCAGCGCCGACAATCAGGCGCGCGCGGATGGCCCGCCCATCCGACAGGCGCGCGATCTGGCAGGCGCGGCGCGGCGTGAGGCTTTCAAGTGAAACGCCAAAAGCAAGCGTCGCGGCAGGCAACGCCTCACACTGTGCAATCAGGGCCTGACGCATGTCGCGGTTGGCGACGTTCCAACCAAAGGGCGGCTCGGAAATCTCAGCGGCGTGGAAGTCGGCGATTTCACGCGCCTCATTTTTTTCGCCGCCCGCATCGATCAGGCGCATGGTGTCGAGGGGGGCTGTCGCACCGCTTAGACGGTCCCACACGCCCGCATCGGTCAGCAACTCAACTGCGGGCCGCAGGAATGCCGTTGTCCTGCTATCGCGTGCGCCCGCCTCAGCCGGGGCCGCGTCGATACAAAGGGTCTGATGACCTGCCGAAGCCAGAACTGCGGCGGCTGTCAGGCCGGCGACACCGCCGCCAACGACAAGAATATCAACTTCATCCATAAGTCAGACTTAGGCCCCGACATGCGTACAGTCCATGCGGTGCGGCGACCTATAGCAGCGCGGCCTGCACATCTTTGGTCCAGCCGACATGTATGGCGCCGTCATCTACGATCACCGGCCGCTTCATCAGCGTTGGATGCTGCACCATCAGGGCGACCGCACCATCGCCTTCCGCGCCTGCCTTATCAGCCTCGCTAAGGCCTCGCCAGGTGGTGGAGCGACGGTTGACCAACGCATCCGCGCCCAGCGCGCTTACCCAATCGGCCAAAAGGTTGGGCGGCACGCCATCTGCGCGCACATCAGTGACCGAAAAGTCCTTACCCGCATCAGTCAGCGCCTTGATCGCCTTCTTGCACGTGTCACAATTCTTCAGGGCATAAACCTGCATCACATCTTCACCATTCTTAGAAATTCCGTCAGATCGTCGGTTGTTGCATCTGCAGCTGGGTCATGCGCGGCATCGGTCACCCATAAAGTCCGCATTCCCATCGCCCGTGGCGCTGCAAGGTTGCGCAGATCATCCTCAACCATCGCAGCCCCCGTCGCAGTCAGACCGTCTTGCGCGAAAATGGCTTCGAACGCCGCCTGATTGGGTTTGGGCTGATACTGCGCATCCTCAATCCCGTAACGCGCGTCAAACACATCAGTCAGACCACGCGCCGCCATCACATTATCAGCATGGCCGCGCGATCCGTTTGTGTAGACGATCTTGCGCCCCGGTAGGGCCGTGATCGCATCGGCCAGATCATGCGCCAAAGCCAAGCCACTAAGGTCGATGTCATGCACGGCGTCAAGATAGGGCGCAGGATCGATGTTATGCACCTGCATCAACCCATTCAGCGTCGTGCCATAGTCCCGCCAGTACTGCGATCTGAGGGTATCGGCCTCATCCTGTTCAACGCCTAGTTCGGACATCACATAGGACGTCATCTTCACCTCTATCTGATCGAACAGGCGGGCAGAGGCCGGGTAAAGCGTATTGTCCAGATCAAACACCCATGTATGGACGTTGCGAAATTGGTCATGGGGCATGGCGAAGCAAGGCTATTCCTGTAATGGTCGCCCAGTTAAATCATGGGAGACGGACGATGGCGAGCATGGATGACTGGAAAGGCGATCTGGGCCGCACCTGGGGCGACTATACAGAGATCATGGACCGTATGCTCAGCCCGTTTGGCGATGCAGCACAGGAACAACTGGGCGATCTTTGCGGCAAAGGCGTTTTGGACCTTGGCTGCGGCGGCGGTGAGAGCACGGTGAAACTGGCCAAGGCGGTTGGCGACAAAGGCGTTGTGATTGGCGTCGATGTCTCAGCCGATCTTATTTTCCTCGCCAACCAGCAACGTAAGGCGGCAGGCGCGGCCAACATGGCGCTGATGTGTGCTGATGCGTCTGAGCTGGCCTTGGGTGAACCCGTCGATGCCCTTTATTCCCGGTTCGGCGCGATGTTCTTTGATAAGCCCATCGACGCCTTCGCCCGCATCCGCAGCCAGGTGAAACCCGGTGGGAAAGCTTCAATCATCTGCTGGCGTGGTTTCAAGGAAAATCCGTGGGCGTTCGCGCCGTTCATCGCCGCCGCAAAATTATTGCCGGAGGTCGCGCCATCGCAGCCCGGCGCGCCCGGACCGTTCGCCTGGGCCAAACCCGACGAATCTGCCATTCCCTACCTTACGAAATCAGGCTGGAAGAACATCCGCACCCGCCCGATTGATCATGAGATTGTCATGGGCGCCGGCATTGAAGGCGATCCAGTGGAAGCAGCGCTACACTTCGCGATGAAAATTGGCCCGCTTTCATCGCGGATGGAAAAACTGCCCGCCGCACAGAAGACGAAAATTCACGACGCTGTTCGTCTCGCCCTGAAAGAGCACCTGAGCGAAGGCGCCGTTCGGGTGAACGGCGCCTGTTGGCTGATTACAGCGACGGCTTAGCGTAGCTGCGCCTCAGCTTTCCTCTTCAAACGTCATCGCAACGCCATTCATGCAATAGCGTAGGCCGGTGGGCGCTGGCCCATCGGGAAATACGTGACCCAGATGCGCGTCGCATGTTGAACACAACACCTCTGTCCGGCGCATGAAAAAGCTGCGATCGTCTTTTTCTGTCACCGCATCGCCATCGAGAGGCGCATAAAAACTGGGCCAGCCCGTGCCGCTTTCGAACTTGGTTTCGGCATCGAAAAGCCCGGCGCCGCAGCAGACACAATGAAATCTGCCCGGCGCTTTGGGGAAATTGTCATGGCTATGGGCGCGTTCCGTCCCGTGTTTCCGCGCGACTTTATAGGCAAGATCGCTTAGTTGCGCCCGCCATTCCGCATCAGTTTTTACAACTTTCGCCATTTTACCCACCACCTTTCTTTTTTGTTTCGCAGACGCGTCACTTTTCTATCCTATTCTCGTATATATATGGAGCCGAGCTAAGGTTAAGAAAAGAGATCGCGATGCCTCAATTCGCAAGAGGACATTACCGCGCCCGGTTGGCGACAACCGACGACGATGTCAAAGCAGCGCAAAGTCTGCGGTTTGAGGCGTTTATCGCCCATCGTGACGCCACGATCAGTGGCCCGCGCGCTGAAGGCCTGGACGCCGATCACCTTGATCCGACCTGTGATCATCTGCTTGTTGAGGAACGCTGGACTGGCCGTTTGGTGTGCTGTTTTCGCATGATGCCGCTGAATACCGGGGCAGAAATCGACCGATGCTATTCAGCTCAGTTTTATGACCTTGATCCCCTTCGCGCCTTTACCGGCCCGATGGTTGAGATGGGGCGATTTTGCATCCATCCCGATATCAAAGACCCCGATATCCTGCGCGTCGCCTGGGGGGCGATGACGAAGTATGTGGATGATCATAAAGTTGAGATGCTTTTTGGTTGCTCAAGCTTCGAAGGGACCGAGGCAGACAGCTATATGGACGCTTTTGCTTTGCTGAAGGCCCGCCATATCGCACCAAAACGCTGGCTGCCGCGCGTTAAGGCGCCAAAAGTGTTTCCCTACGCCAAACGTCTGACAATCAAGCGCCCCAATATGAAAAACGCGCTGAGCCGGATGCCGCCGCTTTTGCGCACCTATCTGTCCATGGGCGGTTGGGTCAGTGATCACGCCGTCGTCGACCCCGAAATGAACACACTACATGTCTTTACGGGTGTTGAGATCAGCAGTGTGCCCAAAGCACGGGCCCGTCTGTTGCGGGCGATATAACGGCGGTCTTTTCTATTGGTTGAGCCCAGAGGGTTTTCCGGCTGGCCAAAGCGTGATGGTCGCTGTTCAACCGATGAAGTGCGAAACGCATAGACTAGCATTTTCTTAATTTACCTAAATATCAGCGCGTTACTCATGGTTTCACGCGTGAAACCATGGCGCGTTTCACACTAATCTGACCGGCAGGTTCAGCGGGCCGCGAAAGCCAAAGCCGCTCCACACCACATCTTCAGCGCTCGCCAGCTCCATCTTTGGAAAGCGGTCGAACAGCATCGGAAGCATGATATGGGCGACGGCGCGCCGGGCGACATGTGTGCCCTGACAAAAGTGCGGACCATTGCCGAACGCCTGATGCGGGGCGGGGTCGCGGTAGACATTGAACCCTTCGCCGTCGCCGTAAATCTCTTCATCCCGGCAAGCTGAGGCCTGAATGGTCATCACCGTGTCGCCCTTGGGGATTTCACAGCCGCGCAACTCGGTATCTTCCATCACCAGACGGCTTGAAACCTGAATGGGCGCGACCCAGCGGATGCCTTCTTCGAACGCCTTCACCCAGTCATCATTCCGGCGAACCTCAGCCAGCTGATCAGGGTTGGTCAGCAGTCCGTAGAGGATGGTGCAAAGCGCGTCCCGCGGCTCATTAATTCCGCCGCCAATGGCAATCTTGATGTTGGAATACATCTGGCTGACCGCGATGGGTTTCACAGCGTTCAGCATCACCGAGAAGGCGCTATCATTCGGATCAGCAAGATGGCGGGCGTGGAGCGAGGCGAACAACGCATCCATCTCATCATTCGCCTGATCAGATTTGGCGAACGGTTCGTCCAGCCAGCCAAAATTCCCCGCTCCGTCTATCAGGGTTTGCGACCAGCGGATCATTTCCTCGTCGCTCGCTTCGTCGATACCCAGCAACAGCGCAAGGCCCCGCGCGGCGTAGGGCGCAGCCAGAAGGGGGAAGAGATCGACAACCTCGCCCTTGGGCAGACGGGCGACATATTCCTCTGCGATTTTCTGATAGGCTGGAAGCCACGTCTGCTGGATCACTTTGGGCGAGAATGTCTGCGCCATCGCCATCCGCTCAGCCTGGTGCGCCTCGCCGTCTTTACGCATCAGCGTGTGCGCCCGAAAGGCCCGCTTCATCGGCGTGTTCGGATCATCCGACGAAAAGATCGTCGGCGTGTCCTTCACGTATTTTGTATCCGCCGCTTTGGTCAGCAGCGTACGCCCCAGAGCCTTAACGCGCAGCACGGGCGTTTCCGCCCGCATCTGTTTGTACAAAGGGTAAGGATCGCTGGTCAGCGCCTGAATGGTGATCGCGTCATCAATCGGCGCCAGTCCCATGTCAGCCTAACCGGTCCTGAATGAACTTCAGCGCAAGGCCCAAGCCATCCGGCGCTATGCCATGGCCGACGCCCTCGCTGATATGCCAAAGGACTGGCACATCCGCCTTCTCCAACGCTTCACGCGCCTCGTGGATGCTGGCGACCGGCACCATCGGGTCCTGATCGCCATGGACCAGCAGCACCGGTGTTTTGCAGGTCATCGGCGCGTCGCTTTCGATCAGGCGGCCAGAGAAGCCAACCAGCCCGGCAAAGGCTTCATCCCGCCGCATCGTCACATCCAGCGACATCATCGTGCCCTGAGAGAAGCCGATGATGACGGTGCGGTCAGGGGTCATCCCCTCTTCCGCCATCGCTTCGTCCAGATAGGCGTGAAGGGTTTTCTTGGCCCGCTCTGCGCCCTCAGCCATTTCCTGCTCTGATGAACCATCCAGCCAGGAAATCGGGAACCACTGATAGCCCGCAGGGTTCGTCGTGCAGCGCTCAGGCGCATTGGGCGAACGGAAAGCCGTATTCGGCAAGTGCGGCGCAAGCGCCTGCGCGATTCCAAAGAGATCGTTGCCGTCAGCGCCATAGCCGTGCAGCAGGATGACCAAACTGTCCTTCGTACCGCTTTCCGCGTCCGCGCGCGGACCTTCCAAAATGCTCATGTAACGCCCTCTCTGCTTTTGACGACACGGTAGTAGGCGAAGAGTATGCGCGCCGCAACGCCCCGCCACGGGGACCATTGTTGCGACAGTTCGGCAAGGGCCGGGATCGTTGGACGCTCCTCCATCCCGTACAGCGCCCGCGCCGCTTCGCGTAGCGCCAGATCGCCAGGGGCAAAGACATCCGCTTTGCCGACGGCGAACATCAGATAGATCTCGGCCGTCCAGCGTCCGATGCCCTTGATCTCAACAAGTTGCGCTATGCTGTCTTCAGCCGGCGCAGCCCGAAACGCTTCATAATCCAGTCCTGCCTCTGCAATCGCCCTAGCGTACTTCACCTTGGGGCGGGACAGACCGACGGCGCGCAGCGCGTCATCATCGGCTTCAAGCACATTAGCCTCAATGTGAAACCCAGCTTCCTCCACCCGTTTCCAGATGCCGACGGCAGCAGCGACTGACACTTGCTGGCCAACAATGGCCTGAAGCAGGGCGGCAAATCCGTCCATCCGGCGACGCAGCGGCGCTTCGCCAATCGCCTCTAACGCCAGCGCCATCTCAGGGTGGTTCGCCGCAAGCCAAATCTCGCCTTCAGCTACGTCCTCACGGGTTTCAATAATTCGCTCCATGGGCGGAGAAGACGGTGAAGCGCCCGGTGGGTCAAGCAGATAGTCTGCTTGCCCTCGCCCAGATGGTGAGTGACAGTCACTGCGACCCAGATCAGACAGGAATGACAGGCTGAACATCGTGCAGATCGAAACAGAGTTCTTTCCCGGCGCGATTGGCGCCATCGCAAAGTTCCATGGCGAGTATTACGCTGAACACTGGAATTTTAGCACCACTTTTGAGGCAAAGGTTGCGTTGGGCTTGGCATCCTTCGCGCTGCGGAAATCGGACCAAGATCTCGTCTTGCTAGCGGTAGACGAAGAAGGCCTCGCGGCCTCGCTAACCCTGGATCTTGGCGATCCTGAATCGGGCGATCGCGGTGCGCATCTGCGCTGGTTCTTCGCCGAAGACCGCTGCCGGGGAACAGGGCTGGGGCGACAACTAATGTCTCAGGCGATGGATCATACCGACCAACATTCTGGCGGCAAAGTATGGCTTACGACGTTTGCTGGCCTGAAGCCTGCGCGCGCGCTTTATGATGCGTATGGATTTGCCCTGGCCGAGGAATTTGACGGTGCAACGTGGGGCATTGGCGTTCAAGGTCAGGAATTTCGGCGCACGGCGGCGCAAGCCTGATTAACATGCATAGAGAACGCTTCGCCCCCTCGCCCACAGGCCGCCTGCATCTGGGTCATGCCTATTCGGCGCTGACGGTCTGGGACGCAGCCCAAGCGGCAGGGAGACAGTTCCTTCTCCGCATCGAAGATATCGATGCATCGCGCGCGAGGCCCGAATTCGAAGCTGCGATCTACGACGATCTCCGTTGGCTTGGCCTTTCATGGCCGGAGCCTGTTTTGCGTCAGTCCGACAATCTTGCAGCCTATGCCACTGCGCTCGATCGGCTGACGACAGGGGGCCTGACCTATCCCTGCACCTGTACGCGACGCGACATTCTAAGCGCGATGGATGACCCGCAAGAAGGTGGACCAGACGGTCCGATCTATCCCGGAACATGCCGCGCTGGCGCTGATCCTGACAAACCGCAAGCAATCCGTTTGAAGATGGCGGAAGCCATCGCAATGGCGGGCAGATTATCCTTTGCTGAGATTGGCTACGGGCCGGATGGGGAAACTGGACAAATCCCAGTCGATCCTGACTGGCTGATCCAACACGCAGGCGACATCGTTTTGGCGCGAAAAGACGCGCCAACCAGCTATCACCTCTCGGTCGTGGTTGATGATGCAGCGCAGGGAATCACACATGTGACACGCGGCGAGGACCTGTTTTCAGCGACCCCGGTTCATCGACTTTTACAAACCTTGCTAGGCCTACCTGCGCCGATCTACCGCCATCATGGTTTGATTCGGGATGAGGCCGGAAGACGGCTGGCAAAGCGCGCCGATGACAAGGCGATTTCCGTTTTCAGAGACGACGGTGCAACGCCAGATGATATCCGCTTGATGGTGGGATTGCAGGCGCGTTAATTGTTATGCAAATCTGAAATTCGCCGGGCTTCGCAACGCTTCAGATGCCTTCATCAATCACTTCACCATCCCGGACGACCGTATAAAAACAGCTCCGCGCGCCCGTGTGACAGGCTGGTCCGATTTGTTCGACCTGCATCAGAATGCAGTCCTGATCGCAGTCATATCGAAACTCTTTCAGCGACTGGCGGTGCCCCGAAGTTTCACCCTTTTTCCAGAACTGCTGGCGTGACCGTGACCAGTACGTCACCCATCCACTAGACAAGGTTTCAGCAACCGCTTCAGCGTTCATCCACGCCATCATCAGCACTTCGCCGGTCTCGGCGCATTGGGCGATAGCTGGGATCAGACCCATATCGTCGTAATTCAGGGTCTTGGGGTCGAAAACGGCCATGTGAAGACGCTCCTGTCGCGGCGCCCTTCCCTATCGAAGGTCACGACGCTATTTAGAGGGGAAGGAGACGCCATGCCAGCCGATACTGATCTGATACAGCTATATTCCAAGCGCATTCTCGCGTTGGCCGCGGACATTCCGTTGACCAAGCCGCTTGAGGCCTGCGCCGGATCGGCAAAGCGTCGCTCCCCTTTATGCGGATCGACCGTGACGGCATGCGTAGACATGCAAGACGGAAAGATCTCGCAATTTTCTCAGGATGTTAAGGCTTGCGCTCTTGGGCAGGCATCTGCTTCGGTTCTCGGCGGCGCAGTTGTCGGCAAATCGCGCGAAGAGATCGCCGAGGCGCGGGAAAGCCTGCGGGCCATGCTGAAAGATGGGGCTGAGCCTCCGACCGGCGCATTCGAAGAGATAGAAGTTCTCAGCCCGGCCAGGGACTATAAAAACAGACATGCGTCCATACTGCTGGCATGGGATGCTACGCTGGATGCGATTGATCAGGCGGCTGAGGCAAAAACCGGTTAAGGTGCTTCAAGCAGCTCCACCTCAACAAACGCGCATTCAAAATCGTTGGCGTTGATCACATCATGCTCAACACCTGCCTGCCGGGTGTAAGACACGCCCTTTGTAAGCGGTGCGATGGTTTTTGAGCCGTCGGGGTGATGGATCTCCAATTCACCGTCGAACATTGGCACGACGACATAATCATACTCATGCGTATGCCAGCCAGTGTTGCTACCCTTTTTGGGGAACCGCCACTCAGTTACGCGAACACGTTCGTTATCAAGCTGTACCGTGGGAACCGCCGTTCCGGGCGAAGTGCTGTTACACATGATCAGGCTCCTGTTTTGCTTAGCAAAACCTGCCCCAATCAAGTTATCTGCGATAGGGCCAGATACCTGTAATCAGCTGGCGCTTAATATTGTGACCGCCGCGCAAACCGCGCTGCTTCCTCAGCTGCGCGAATGACAGCGCGGGATTTATGGATCGTCTCTTGGCGTTCGTATTCCGGGTCGCTGTCATAGACGACGCCGCCGCCAGCTTGCACGTAAAGCGAGCCATCCTTGATCACAGCAGTCCGCAGCGCGATGCACATGTCCATCTCGCCAGCAGCTGAAATGTGGCCAACGCCCCCAGCATAGGGCCCACGTTTTTCGGTCTCAAGCTCGTCGATGATCTCCATCGCGCGGATTTTCGGGGCGCCGGAAACAGTTCCCGCTGGCAGGCCTGCCAGAAGCGCTGACAACGCGTCTTCGTCTTCACGCAACTCGCCTTCGACGTTTGAGACAATGTGCATGACGTGAGAATACTTCTCCACCTGGAACTCGGACGTCGGATGGACAGAACCGATCTTTGCGACGCGGCCCACGTCGTTTCGCCCCAGATCCAGCAGCATCAGATGCTCAGCCAGTTCTTTGGGATCAGCCATCAAGCTATCTTCTTGGGCCTGATCCTCTGCCGCATCCGCGCCGCGAGGCCGCGTACCAGCGATAGGCCGGATCGTGACCGTGCCATCCAGCAGTTTCACCAGAACCTCAGGTGAGGCCCCGGCGATCTGGAAACCGCCGAAATTGAAGTAGAACATGTACGGAGACGGATTGGTCCGGCGCAACGCGCGATAAAAGCTGAATGGCGGCAGCGGGAAATCCATCTTCCAGCGCTGAGACAATACGACCTGAAAGATATCGCCCGCCTCGATGTATTCGCGGCCCTTCTCGACCATCGACAGGTAGTCCTCGACAGACGTGTTGGATATCGGCTCACCGATATCTTCCTGTTTCCAGATACGGTCTTCAATGACAGGTCGGTCTAGCATTGCCACAGCGTCAGACAAACGCTCAGCCGCTTGCGCATATGCTGCGCGGGCGGAAAGTCCGCCATTGGCCCAGACGGGGGCAATCAGGCGAACTTCGTCCTTCACACCATCCATCACGGCGACCAACGTTGGGCGCATCATCAGACTGTCAGGCAAACCCAGTGGGTCAGGGTTCACATTTGGCAAATCTTCGACCAGACGGATCATGTCGTAGCCGAAAAAGCCGAAGAGACCTGCTGCAATGGGCGGAAAGCCTTCTGGCAAATCGATCCGGCTTTCGTCCATCAACGCACGCAGGCTATCCAGCGGTGCAAGAGATTCTGGCTCAAACGCGTCGGGATCGTAACGCGCCGAACGATTTAGCGATGCTTTCTGGCCTTCGCATTTCCAGACCAGATCAGGCTTCATACCAAGTGCGGAATAGCGACCCTTGATTTCACCGCCCGTCACCGATTCCAGCAAGAAGCTGTCCTTGGCGGCGCCAGTCAGCTTCATCATCAGCGAAACTGGCGTTTCCAGATCGGCAGGCAGGACAGTATAGAGGATCTGGTTTTCACCCGCCTCATGCACAGCTGCAAAACCTTCAAAGGCGGGGAGAATCTCCATCATCGTCAGTAGCCGCCGTGGCCGCCGGTCTGGCTAAGCAGCGATTCCAGAAGCTGGGTGTTGATAGTTACGCCTGCCTCAACCTGCTTGGCGCTAAGAAACAGCTGCAGCGCGTCAGAGCCAGCCATCTGATTCAACTGAGTCTGCAATGCCGTCAAACGATCATCATCCGCCTCGGGCGCCTCTATGCCAACGACAACTGCGATGGTCACAAGGCCCGGCGCATTTGGCGTCGCAGAAAACCCAGCGCCCCCCATCTGGGCCCCGAAAACGCCTTCAACCAATTCGGCTGTGATCGCCGCCCAACCTTCGGCGCGGGTTTTCGGGCCTTCGGTCTGAACATCGACACTCAGCTCATCAGCAACAATGGCAAGTTGTTCGCCATCATCCAGCCGTTCAACCAATGCTTCAGCGCGGGCGCGAAGGGATTCGGCCAGTTGGGTTGACCGCCAATGCGCCATGACTTCCGCGCGCACATCATCCAGCGGGCGCAAGGCTGCCTCAGTCACACCATCCAGGCGCTGCACGAAGTAGCCACCGTCATCAGTTTCGACAACGTCCCGTTCTTCACCTTCTTCTGAGGCGAACAGATCAGAGATGAATGCCGGGTCACCAGTCAGATCGTCTGCACGATTTTCAGCGGAGACGCCTTTAGCCTCACCCAACTTCAAACCCAGTTCCGTTGCGATTTCTTCAAGCGTAGATCCACCTGCGCGCAGATCATCAATCTCACCGGCGAGACCTGGCGCCGCATCAACCGCCGCTTCACGCTGCAGATCGATTGCAAGTTCATCCCTTGCATCTTCAAACGGGATCGTTTCAGCCGGTGTAATCGCTGCGACATCAATAAGTGCGAAACCAAACCCGGTGTCCACAGGGCCCGCCACGCCTTCATTGGCGGCATCGAATGCGGCGTCAGCCGTCGCCTCGGCAAGATCACCCCGCGTTACTTCACCCAGCGATGTATCTGCACGGGTCTCGCCCCGCTCTGCCAACAACGCATCAAAGTCTACTTCACCCGCATCTATACGGGCTTTGGCGGCGGTGGCGTCTGCTTCGCTATCAAAAATAGTTTGGTAAAGGTCGCGCTGTTCAGGCTGGGAATAGATGCTGGTGCGCGCATCGTATAGCGCCCGCAATTCGCCCTCATCGACGGCAAAATCCTTCGCCATTTCGTCAATGCTTACATGCAGGTAGACCGCATCGCGCATTTCCGGTGCAGAAAACTGATCTGGATTCGCTTCATGATGCGCAGCAAGCGTCGCATCATCCAGCTGGCCCGGATCTTCAGCGTGGTCAGTGATGCTGAGGGTGATGTAATCGATGCGACGCTGTTCGCCTTGATAGGCGAACAAAGCTTCGGCTGCACCTGCAGGCGCAGTGGCGCCAGCGACCAGCGCTGCGGTCAATTGATTGCGCGCAAGAGCGCGCCGTGTCTGGTCTTCGTAACCTTCGATGCTGAAGCCGTTCTGTGCGATCAGGTATTTATATTGTGCATCGTCGAACTGACCGGCGGCCTGAAAGCTGGGATCGGCAACAATCGTGTCAGCAACCGCAGAATCCGGGGCTGAGATCGAAAGGTCTTCCATGATTTGATCAAGCGTGGCTTCTGCTGCCATTCGGCTTAGCACCTGCTGGTCGAGCCCCAGTTGCCGTGCAAGCTGCGTGTCGATCGGCTGACCAAACCGCTGCGATGCGCCGCGTATTTCGCCATTGAAAGCGGCCAGAAACCGTTCAGCCGAAACTTTCTGATTTCCAACCGATGCGACTGAAGAGCCGAGGCTGTTCGAGAACACGTCGCCAATGCCGAAAACAGCAAAACTGGCGACCAGTATGCCGAGCAGGATTTTGGCCACCCAAGACTTGACCGCTTTACGTACGAATTCGAGCATTTCTCGCCTCTTCTCCCCTTGAAGCGTGTTGATCAAACGACGTGGCGTTTTGAAATCCGACTGCGTTTTCTGACGCAATCTCGTCTTCGGATTTCAAAACGCCACACGATCCGTCGGAAGATCAAATCGCTATTGGACGGCGGACCATATGCGGGGCGCGGGCGGGGTTCAAGCGGCCCTTGCGCAAACCTTCGCGATGTAGGCGTCAGACCAAAATTCAGACTGTAAATGCCCGCAGCCGGTTCGCCATTTCCGCGATGCCTGCCTCATCCACATTCGCAAAGGCGATACGGCAGGTTTTCTCTGCAAACCCGTCGCCCCCCTCTGCACGTGTCGGGCCAAAAAATACCCCCGGCAGGATAAGGACTGACTGATCGGCGACCAGCTGCTGGCAAATATCATGGCTCGAGGCGTCGAATGGATGTTCAACATAAGCAAAATAGGCGCCTGATCCGATCAGCCGCCAATCGCCGATTCCCGCAGCAAATTCGGCCTGCAGTGCAGCGCGTCGACCATCGAACACGGCGCGTTCTGTCGCTTGTGTTTCCGTCAGCGTCTCCAACCCCTTAAGGGCGCCAATCTGCCCCATCTGGGACGGGCAGATGGTCACTGTGTCGAGGAACTTTTCAATCTGAGCTATTCGCGATTCTGAGGCGATGACAGCCCCAGTGCGATGGCCGGTCAGGCGCATGATCTTGGAAAAGCTATATAGATGGATGAAGTTATCGGCCCAATTCGGCTGCGCAAACAGATCGTGCGGCGCACCATCGGCTGAATGATAGTCGCGATAGGTCTCATCAACGATCAGCGCGATGCCCTTCTCTGCCGCCAACGCCAGCAAATCGCGCAACAACTTTGGCGGATATTCCACACCGGTAGGGTTGTTCGGACTAACCAGCGCAATGGCGCGGGTTCGATCTGTAATCAGGCTAGCAGCCGTTTCCACATCAGGCAGGCAGTCCTGATTGGTCGCTAGCGGAACGGCTGCGATACCCGACATGTCCAGCCACATCTTGTGGTTAAAGTACCAGGGCGTCGGCAGAATCACCTCATCCCCCGGCCCGGCCAGCGACAGGATCGCGGCGCAGAACGCCTGATTGCACCCCGCCGTGACGCCGACATTCGCTGCTTTGATCTGACCGCCATATAGATCTGCCCACGTATCAGCAATCGCTTCTCGCAACGGATCGCGGCCAAGGACTGAGCAATATAGATGCGCAGCAGCGTCATTCAGCGCGGCGTCTGCAATGGCTTGCCTGATAGGCAATGCAGGTGCGCCGGCAGGCACAGCCTGACTAAGATCAATCAATGGGCGCTCGGGCGGCGGCGGATTAGCGGACACCCATCCGCCCGCCTCCATGATTGGTGAGGCGAGGGCTTGGGTCAGTAACGGGTTCAGAGGCGCATGTGTCATAAAGCCTGTTAAACGCCCATCAGCGCCCCATCGCAAGCGACGCTATGCTTCATTGCCAAGGCCGCGTGAAAATGACCGTAATCTTGGATTGATCCGGCATGCTTGATCGCATTAGCCTGTGACGAACGTCATGTGTAATCAGCGGAAATCCTGCGAGTGTCGGCAGGATGAGATTCGCAGCCAGGAAAGTGTTTCGACGATGAAGTTCATCATTGCATGCCTAGCGCTTCTCGCCGTCACCTCAATTTCGTCCGCCAAAGCCGCCACTCAGGGTTTCAACCTGCAACTTATTACGATTTGCGAGGGCGCTGCGACATGCAACGTACCCGGTATCGATGTCGGGTATCTGCAGTCGATCTACACCCAGATCGACATCAACGTGAACGTCCTGAGCACGATCGTGGACAACGATCTGATCTTGGAATGCAATGGCGACAGCAAGATCATTCCTGCCGTTGCAGATGAAAATGGTCAATTGATTGGAGGCGCGCTGCGCCAATTTACAGATTCATTTGATCTGATCTCTGGTCCGGGCGTGCTCTTTGATATTGATCCCAACACAGTCTACATGGGCTTCACCAATGATCTGCTGGAGCCAACGCTAGGCGTCGCCTTTGTTGACGCCGAGTTCTCTCCATTTGGCATTGTAGAGAATACATCTGTTTTGCAGGGCGGTGGTGACGCGATAGAGCGGCTCACGACTGCTGTGCTTGCCCACGAAATCGGCCATGTCTTGGGCGGTGAGCACGAATTGGCGCCTTCTTCGACAAACCTGTTGTTCCCGTCGATCAGTCAGTCGAACTACAATGGTGAAAACTTTCTACCGAGTTTTTCTGAACAAAACGCAGTTGTAATCGCTTCCAGCGAACTGTTGTTCCTTTCGCCGGTAACTGCCGTACCACTGCCTGCGACCCTGCCTGCACTATTTGGCGCTTTGATGCTGATGGCAGGGTTTCGCCGGCGTCAGGTCGCCTGAGGACCGCGTCAAACCTCAGATCATCGTGATGTCGGGAACACCATAAACTTCGGCCAATGACCCACCGTTCGCGAGGGATTCCAACGCCCGCGCTTCCTTCGCCAGTATTGCTTCCGCCGCTTCGAAAGTTGCTTCCAGCTTGGCGAAAGGCACGACCGTAACGCCATCTGCATCGCCGATGATTAGATCACCCGGGGCTACGACAACGCCGCCACATGAAATCGGTGCGTCAATCACCCCGCCAAACCCCTTGTGAGGGCCACAGGGAACGATGGCGCGGGAAAACACGTTAAAGCCCATTTCGATGATTTCATCCGTGTCACGGACTGCGCCGTCGATAACCAGCCCTGCGAGGCCTTTGTCGTGGGCCGATCGGGTCATCAGCCCGCCCCAGATCGCCTGATCTTCGTAGGCATGCGCATCACAGACCAGCACCTCGCCCGGGCGGCAAACACCGACGGCGGCATGTAATGCACTGTTGTCGGCGACCATGACTTCGACCGTGCGCGCCTGCGCGACAATGCGCATGGATCGGTCGACAGGCTTGATTGCGCCTTGCATCGCCTGACTGCGGCCCAGGCAGTCTGAAGCGACCGCGGCAGGAATATCGCGCCACTTCGCCAGCGCTTCATCACTCAAACGGGGAATATCGATGTCATGTTGAAATACCGGCATGGCGCGTCCTTTAATTACAATAGCAGCTTTATCGTGCCCCGACCCGGGCCGGGCGCCAAGGAAATTCAGCAAACAGATATCAACGCTGACCGCGCTGCACCTTTTTGCTTGCCCGATTGTCTTTGGACACACGCTGTCGGGGGCGTTTCTGGATCAAAGACCCATCTGCCTCACTGCCAGATCACGCAGAATTTCCTCCGACCCGCCGCCAATCGCCATCACTTTCGTCTCACGATAGGTCCGCTCGATGCGATTACCACGCAAATACCCGGCGCCGCCCATGATCTGCATCGCCTCGTTCGCCACCCAGGTCAGCGCTTGCGTGGCAAAGACCTTACCTTTTGAAATCTCGGCGACGGGCTTATGCCCCTCGTTCATCGCCCAGCAGATTTGGTTCACATAGGCCTCAGTCGCGTCGATCTTCATCGACATGTCCGCGATCTTGTGACGGATTACCTGATGGCGGATCATCGGTTTGCCAAAGGTCTCACGCTCCTGCGCCCAGGCGATGCTGTCCTCAAGACAGGCCTTCATCCCACCAACGCAACTGGCCATCATGCTGACCCGCTCGTAGTTGAAATTGTTCATGATCGCGAGGAATCCGCGATCCTCCTCCCCCATCATGTTCTCGGCCGGGACGCGGCAATTGTCGAAGTAAAGCGTCGCCTGATCCGACGCCCACCAGCCCATCTTTTTAGGCAGTGGAGAACGCGAGAAACCGGGCGCATCGGCCTCAACAAAAAACAGCGAGATGCCATTCAACCCGCCCTCGCCCGTGCGGGCGCCGACGACGAAATAGTCAGATTTCATGCCGCCAGTGATGAAGGTTTTGGACCCATTCAAGACAAAATGGTTACCGTCCCGCTTTGCCGTCGTTTTCATGTTTGCAACGTCCGATCCGCCACCGGGTTCTGTGATGCTGAGGGAAGATCCCTTTCGGCCCGAAATGATTTCAGGCAGCGCGCGGTTCCGGATGTCTTCGGAAGCGAGGCGTGAAATTGGCTCGATCGAGATATTCCGACCGCCAATCGCAGCGCCAACGCCGCCAGCGCCGCATTTCGCCAATTCCTCCGAATAGATCACACGCAGGAACACGTCGTCGAACCCAAGCCCACCGTATTTTTCGTCAATGCCAAAGCTGAAAACGCCCAGGGCGCCGAATTTCTGATGTAGCTCCCACGGCACCTCGCCCGCTTCGTCCCACTCATCGACATAGGGGATCACCTCCGCGGCGATGAAGTCAGCCATAGTCTTGCGAAACGCTGCGCGGTCTTCGGTTTCAAATGGGTTGATCATGGGGCTGCCTCCGGGCTGGTAGGCCACATTTTGCAAAGCGATGGAATAAGAACAAGACAGACGCCGGGGCGCCTTTGCGCCGCGCCAAAAGACGCCTAACCTCTGCTCATGTTCACAATCGATCCAGCGGTCTTCCGCCCCGAAAGCATCAGCGCCGAGACGGCCAAGTTCAACGAATGGCTAGAGGCCGCCCTTGCTGAAGGCCCTGCCCTGCATGAGGTCCCGCCCGCCCTCACGAGGCAAGCTCGGCTCGAAGGCAAAGGCCTTCTTCCATCAGGCGGGCCATTGGATGGCTCCGACTGGCGCCCAGCGCCAACTGAAGCCGGTGAAGTGCGGATCAGCCTGCCAAAGGGCGACCCATCCGGGATCTTCATCCACATCCACGGCGGCGGCTGGACCATTGGCTCACCCACGCAGTGCGATGACTGGATGCAGTACCTTGCGGCTGAAACCGGTTGCGTCTGCGTATCCATCAAATACCGCCTAGGGCCAGAGGAACCATGGCCTGCCTGTGCAGACGATTGCGAAGCCGCTGCGGTTTGGGTGATCGAAGAACTGGCCAAAAAATACGGCACAGACCGCATCGCCATAGGTGGCGAAAGCGCGGGGGCGCATTTGTCAGCCGTCACGCTGAACCGGCTGAAGGCGCGCGGCATAGGGGATGCGGTGCATGGCGCCCTCTTCCACTACGGCGTATTTGATCTGGCGATGACGCCGTCCATGGCGAACTGGGGCGATCGCAACATGATCCTGTCCACGCCCACTGTCGACTGGTTCGCTGACAATCTGGTTGGCGATGATCCGTCACTGCTGCGCTCGGCTCAGGCGTCGCCGATCCTCGCCGACCTATCAGGCATGCCGCCCGCCCTGTTTCAGGTCGGCACCGTCGACCCTTTGATCGACGATACGTTGTTCATGGCCCAGCGCTGGATGGTTGCAGGGTCCGAGGCGGCGGTGAACGTCTATCCCGGCGGCGTCCATGCCTTTGATATGTTCGACATCACCATCGCAAAAGAAGCGCGGGCGGCAGGCGCAGCCTTTTTGAAAGACATCTTCTCATGAGCATTCACATCGGTGCGGCGCCTGGTGATATTGCCGAAACTGTCCTCCTCCCCGGCGATCCTTATCGTGCTAAATGGGCGGCAGAGACATTTCTGGATGAGCCAAAACTCATCAACAAAGTGCGTGGCATGCTGGGCTATACCGGAACGTGGAATGGCCACCCGGTGACGATCCACGGGTCGGGCATGGGGATGCCAACGCTCAGCATCTACGTGAACGAGATGATCCGCGATTACGGTGTCAAAACGTTGATCCGCATAGGGTCATGCGGCGGCATGGCGAACCATGTGAAAGTTCGTGATGTCGTGCTGGCGATGACAGCATCGTCGGTCAACACTCCATCCACTGGCATTCTGCGTGGTGTCAATCTGGCGCCCTGCGCTGACTGGGGCCTGCTGAATGCAGCCGCGCAAGCAGCGAAGGACAGCGCCTCGCCTATCCATATCGGCGGAATCTATTCGTCGGATACGTTTTACGACGAGCGACCAGAACGGATGGAGCAACTGGTCCGCCACGGCTGTCTGGCTGTCGAGATGGAAGCAGCAGAGTTGTACACTCTCGCCGCCCGCCACGACGCCCATGCTTTAGCTGTGTTGACCGTCAGTGATGATCTGGAAACGGGTGAGGAACTGCCGTCAGAGGACCGCGAACGCAGCTTTGGCGATATGGTTGAAATTGCGTTGAAGGCCGCGTTCGACTGACATGCCCCGCGCAATCCTTCTTGCGATGGTGACCATTGGCGCCTTCTTAGGCATCGCCCAGGCAAAGGGTGATCTGTTTTACTGCCAGATCGGCCAAAAACATCTATCTTTGATCGTTTAGGATGGTCAGTTGAAATACGAACATGGCCCCGAAGGCGCGCCAGAACTAACACTGGAAAGCCCACTGACGGGCGGCACAGCCAGTTGGCGCTATGACCTTTACAATCGCGCTGAAAACAAAATGCTTCGCTTTCAGCGAGGTAATTACAGCTATGTCGTGTTTAACATCTGGTCAGCGCCCAACAGCGATTTGACAGGCGCTCGGGATTTTTCCGGCGTTTTGGTGTTCAAGGCTGGCAAGGAAATTTCACGCCGCTTTTGTAACGACGGCGGCGTGTTCGAGACTGAAATTGATCTCAGCATGATGCCAGACGCAGGCGATAAACTCAGCAAACTGATCGCCAATATCGAAGAACCGAAAGCCGCCGATGATTAAGGCAGATGGCGATTGATCTGCACCGGATGCATCATGATATGCCCGTCCTAGAGGCAACTCATAAGCCGGAGTTTACGCTTACTCCTTTAAGTTCCCACCACCAGCGGATCACTCATCCGTCGCAACGCCGCAATCACGCTGTTGGCGACTGAGGCGCTGGTGCGTGGATTGTCGGCTGAAGGCATACCTTCAATCTCCATCGACGCGATGGCGCTGTCAGACACGACCTCGACCCGGTGACGGTTGCGCGAAATCGTTGGGTCAGCCCAGATTTCAATCATTGTCCTCTCAGGCCCCGCCCCCGCCAGCGCCAAGGCAGCGCCGACATTGATGTTGGCTGGAAATACTCTGGCCGCATCAAAGGCGTTTCCGTGAAAGACGCGCAGCGGGTCGGTGAGGTTTGCAACGTCAATGTCTTCAGCCTCCAGATACGGCGCACCGATCAGGCCTTTGGGTGGTTTGCGCGTGATCAGAGTGACGCTTACAATTTCGCCTTGCGCCATTGCCCGCACGGCATCCAATCCAATCAACGCGCCGGTTGGCACGATGATCTGGGCGCCTGACAGGTCCGCACCTTCAACTAGGTCAGGCCGGGTTAACAGCGCGCCAGCACTCAACGCCACAAGCGTTCGTCCCGCGTCGATCGCGGGTTCGGCAATAGCGGCGAAATGTGCCGCGGGGGCGCATTCGATGACGATATCAGCATGGTCTGCAAGCTCTGTAGCGACGACAACCTTGGGGGAAACGCCTAAATCAGACACTTTGGATTCTGCAGAGGCCACAGAAGATGCCGCCACTGCGGCTAAGTCAAAACCATCGGCCTGAACCAGCCATTTGGCGACACTCAGACCAATGGTTCCTAGTCCACCAATTGCAACTCGTCTGCTCATTCGCCCAGCGCCGCCCCTTCACGGCGGGGATCGGCAGCCCCTTGCAGTCCATCTGCCCCAATCAACATCAGCGATAGACCAGAGTTCAGGTTTCTCACCCTGGCCTCCAGCCCATAAGCCTCAATATTGGCGGCCAGATCAGCGGCTGCGGTCCCTTCTTCTAGGTCCGCGCGACCGCCGGAGGCCGTAACATGGCCCATCGAAACGGCATCCGCCGGCGGCAACCCCCAGTCGATCAGGGCGATAAGTGTTGTCGCAACGTAGGCAATGATGCGGCTGCCGCCCGGAGACCCGACAGCGATAACCGGCTGACCATCCTTAAAGACAATCGTCGGCGCCATAGATGACCGGGGGCGCTTGCCACCTTGAACCCGGTTCGCAATGGGTTTGCCGTCTTTTTCTGGCGCCCGCGAAAAATCCGTCAGTTCATTGTTCAGCAGATAGCCGTTCGCCATCAATCTGCTGCCCCATCCCGTTTCGATGGTTGAGGTCATCGAGATGACATCACCGTAACTATCATGGATCACGAAATGGGTCGTGCCGGGCCGCTCTTTATCTCTGTCTGGCGACAAGAGCGCGCCTTCTTTCCACGGTGGCTCGCCCGGTTTCACCTCGCTCGCAGCATCGCCAGAGATCAGATCAGCGCGGTCGGCTAGATAAGCAGGATCAAGCAACCCCTCCGGCATCTTCACAAAATCACTGTCTGCCATGTACAGGCCCCGATCGGCATAGGCGAGTCGAGACGCTTCCACGTACCGCCGCCATGCTTCAGGCGAATTGCCCAGCGCCGCCATATCAAAGGATGACAGCATGCCGAGGATTTGACCGACCGTCAGCGCGCCGGATGATGGCGGGCCCATCCCACAAACTTCGTATCCGCGATAGTCGTGGCAGACGGGATGGCGCATTTTCACTTCATACTGGCTGAAATCATCGGCTGTCATGATTCCTGCGTTGACCGGTGAGCCGGTCGTTGTCGCAACGATGTTTGAAGCCAGTTCGCCAGTGTAGAATGGCGAAGCGCCTTTCGCCGCGAAGGTCCGCAAAGTAGTGGCCAGTTCAGCGCTTTTGAACATCGCGCCTTCTGCCAGCGGCGCGCCATCTTCGGTAAAGAATGTCGCTTTGGTTCCAGCGAAGGCCAGCAAGCCACGCTCTGCACCAGTCGCAATAGATGCGGCCATACGGGGGGATACAGCGAACCCTTTCTCCGCTGTGTTGATCGCCGCACGGGCGACACGTGGGCGGGTCATGCGGCCATGATCGCTCATCAACCTCTCCATCAGCATTGGCGTGCCGGGAACACCAACCGATTTGCCGCCGGGCACTGCGTCGCGCCAGCCGATTGGCTTACCATCCTCGCCCAACCAGTAGGTTTCATCTGCCGCCAAAGGCGCAGTTTCGCGGGCATCATAGGTGGTAAGTTTGCCTTCGGAGGCATCCCAATACAGCGCAAATGCCCCACCGCCGAGGCCTGAGCTTTGCGGTTCTACAACGTTCAGCATCAACTGAACTGCAACTGCCGCATCCGCTGCAGTGCCGCCTTCCGCCAGCACCGAACGCCCTGCTTCAGCCGCCAGCGGGTGCGCGGCGACAACCATATAGGATTGCGCCTCGGCAGATTGCGCCTCGCCGACGGTATAAGTTTGCTCTGGCTGCACTGCCTCCTGCGCGGTGGCGGGCATGGCGAGCAGAAGGGCGGCGAGGGCATAGCGCATCAGGTCAGTCCTTGAATGGCTTCATGGAGGCTGGCTGGAATTTCGACGCCATCCGTCGGCGTCGTTGGGCGAACAGCGGCGCGGCGGTCGCCGGGCAAACGCACACCGGGGTCAGACTTGAGATCGGCGAACAGCGCCTCTCCCCCCACCATCGCATCAGCGCCGCCAAACATTTCGGGATTAAACGCAAAGATCGTCTGACCGCCCAACGCAGGGCCGACGCCATCATCCGCAGCTTCAATGCCAAGCGAGGTTTTTTCCCCAATCATTGGTCCAGCCATCAAATCGACCATCAAGGCAAGGGCCGCCCCTTTGTAACCACCAAAAGGTAGCTGCGCGCCTTCAAGGATTTTCGCGGGATCAGTCGTCGGATTGCCATCCGCATCAATCCCGGCGCCAAGCGGCACATCATGTCCGTCACGGGCGGCCATCATAACCTCGCCCCGCGCACTATGCGCCGTCGCCATATCGTAAATCACCGGCGCGCCTTCGTTGCGTGGCCAGCCCCAAGCGATGGGATTGGTGCCAAACACGCGCCGCTTGCCGCCTGGCATGGCCATGTAAGGTGGTGAGGCAGTCATGGCGTAGCCAACCAGACCCGCGTCGCAAATCGTCTCAACCTCGGGCCAGAGCGCCGCGAAGTGAAACACATCGCGGATCGCCAACCCGGCCATGCCGTGGGTTTTCGCCACCTCAATCAGCTCAGGCAGCCCAACATCATGCGATGTCGGCGCATAGCCCTGATCGCCATCCACCTGCAGCACAACGCCAGCCCGTTTGGTAATCTTGGGCGTCGCTGTCTTGTTCGCCTTGCCCGAAGCCAGCGCCGCGACCAGCGCAGGCACACGGAACAGGCCATGGGATTTCGCACCATCCCGTTCGGCACGCCAAACGGTGCGGGTCAGCGCGGATGCATTCGCCTCATCACAACCGACCTTGCGAAAAGCGGCGCGGGCAAGTGCATCAACTTCGTCGAGGGATAATTTGATTTGGGGCATGCGTGTCTCTCACCACTTTTATGCTTAGTCTTTGAATAGCCACTCTAAGGCGGTGCAGGCCGAATCAACCAGCGGTTTCACGGGCGCAAGACTGGTACGCGACGCCAGTCAGGCCCCTTTGACGCCGCGCAAGACCCAAAACAGTACGCTTAGGTCCTCACAAACGACAAAAGTCACGTTTCAGACCTCAGGAAACGCTAGGGCATAGGCGGAATGCCATGTTACACTTTTGCGTGACGCGTTGAGATGTCCGACACGGGGCATGACTATCGCGAGCAAAGATAGGGGAGTTGGCTATGACGAGATTTGCAACGAGTTTCGCAGCGGCGCTTGGCGCCATCGCACTGTTTGCAGGTGCGGCCCAGGCGGATGTTCTGAAAGTTTACGACCAATCCGGCGCAGAAAAATCAGTTGATACTTCGGCGCTGTCCGGCTGCTCGCTTGTATTTGACAGCAAAGGCCTGCCATTCCAGATCTGCAAGATGGAAAAGATCGAAATCAATCCACCAAGTTCCACCCGTGCCCGTCCGGGCGGTGAAGCGCGCGTGGCGGAATCTCAGGTCGTCTACAAACGTACCGAATAAAAGATTAAAACCAATTCGGGTTTCAGCGCGTATACATCAGCATGACTGCGTTGAAGCCCTCTCCGACCTCGTCCTCAGCCGCGCCAACCATAGTCTGGTTGCGCAAGGACCTGAGGCTTGCCGACAACCACGCCCTAACAGCCGCCGCTACTGTAGGGCCGGTTATCCCTGTTTTCATTCTTGACGATGTCTTTGAGACGACACTGGGCGCTGCCGCAAAACTGCGCCTGAAACTGTCGCTTGAGGCGCTATCGCGTGATCTGGCGCAGGTTGGGGCCCCTTTGACCCTGCGTCGCGGAGATGTGCTGAACGTCCTGCGCGCATTGATCACAGAAACCGGCGCAAAAGCGGTAACATGGACCCGCCTTACTGACGGCGCCGCGCTGGAACGAGACAAGCGTGTCAAAGCTGCCCTGACAGGTGATGGCGTGGATGCAGAAAGCCATGGAGGCTTTACGCTGGTCGATCCCTGGACGGTGAAAACCGGTGCAGGCAATCAGTTCAAAGTTTACACGCCTTTCTGGCGGGCAGTTTCCATCCGCGACATCGAGCGCCCCCTGCCACGCCTCAAATCCATCACAGGCGTTGAGGGCATCCGCTCAGAAACGCTGGCTGACTGGCGGTTAGATGCTGAGATGGGTCCTGCCACCAATGCTCTGGCCAGTCAGATAACGGCGGGTGAACAAGCGGCGCTGGACAAGCTCGATGCTTTTCTCGACGGCCCTGCACCGCGCTATGCAGATGACCGCGACCAGATGGGCCTGCCGAACGCAGTTACTCAGCTGTCTGACCACCTCGCCGTGGGTGAGATTTCGCCCCGCACGATTTGGTGGGCTTTGAAAGCAACCGGCGACACGCCAGGACATGAAGCTGCGCGCAAACAAATCGTCTGGCGCGATTTTGCCCATCACCTCCTCTTCCACGACCCAGAGATGGAAACGCGGTGCTGGCGGCGCGAATGGGAAGATTTCGCCTGGGCCGATGAAAATGACGCCGCCCGCAAATGGAAAGCCGGCCGTACCGGTATCGATGTCGTAGACGCCGCCATGCGCGAACTGTGGGTGACGGGCCGGATGCACAATCGGGCGCGCATGATCGTCGCAAGCGTTCTGACCAAGAATCTGCTGGTGGACTGGCGCGTCGGCGAAGCATGGTTCCGGCATACGCTGATCGATTGGGACCCTGCGAACAACGCAATGGGCTGGCAATGGGTCGCAGGGTGCGGGCCGGACGCATCGCCATTCTTTCGCATCTTCAATCCCGCCACGCAGGCGGAAAAGTTCGACAAGTCAAAAGCTTACCGCAGGCGCTGGTTGTATCAGGGTGAAGGCGCTAAGTTATACAAAGCTATGTGGCCAAAAAGCGATGTGACTTTGTCCCTAGAAACACCACCCCTTATGGTTGATCTTGCGACTACGCGCCGGGCCGCATTGGCGGCCTGGGAAGACATGAAGCAAAGACGCGACGAAAAAGCGTCGATTGAGGAGAGCGCGTAAGTGAAGATCGCCATTATCGGGTCGGGTGTCGCCGGACTGGGCGCGGCCTATGTCCTGTCCCAGAAATACGATGTTACGTTATACGAGCGGGACAGCCGCTTTGGCGGTCATGCGAATACGAGAGTGATCAACGTAGAAGGTGAAGAGATCGCCGTCGACACCGGTTTCATCGTCTATAATGAGGTGAACTACCCAAACCTCACCGCCCTGTTCGCCCATCTCGGCACGCCGACCAAACCGTCGGACATGTCATTCGGGTTCTCGATGAAAGGCGGGCAGTTTGAATACGCTTGCGATAACCTCAACAAGATCTTCGCTCAGCGCCTCAACATCCTGAAGCCTTCGTTTTGGGGCGCTTTCCGCGATGTGATGCGGTTTATCAAGATCGCTCCGCAGCAACTTGCCAATGATGAGATAGGCGATATCAGCCTCGGTGACTGGCTCAAACGTGAAGGGTTTGGTGAGCTGTTTCGTGATGGGTTCATTTTGCCGATGGGCGGCGCCATCTGGTCGACGCCAACGGATAAGATGACTGCCTTTCCAGCGCGTAACCTTCTGACATTCTTTGATAACCACGATCTTTACACAGGCCTCGCCGCCGCGATCCAGTGGCGCACGGTTGATGGCGGCAGCCACGCCTACGTCGATCAGATTATTGAACACCTTGGTCCAAATGCCCAGACGAACAGGGCCGTCAATTCAGTCATTCGTCTCGGCGGTAAAGTTGAGATCAACTTTGCCGATGGCGAGCGCGATGTCGTAGATCAGGTTATCTTCGCCTGCCACGCGCCCGACGCGTGCGCGATGCTGAACGCCCAGGACCCGGAAGAGGCTGAGGTGCTGGGCGCCTTCCACACGACGCAAAACACGGCGATCCTTCATCGCGACCCCAGCCTGATGCCTAAGCGCAAGAAGGTCTGGTCCAGCTGGTCGATGATCACCGATGATATCCACAATTCCAAAGGGCTGGCAGATGAGCCGGTGTCACTGACCTACTGGATGAACCGCTTACAGACCTTGCCGACGAACCATGACATCTTCGTCACCTTGAACGCGCAGCGCCGCCCCGATCCGGCGCTGACCATCGCAGAATATTCCTATGCCCATCCCGGCTATGACAGCGTGACTTTTGCTGCGCAGGCCCGTCTCGACGATGTTCAGGGCCGTGGTGGCGTCTGGTATGCTGGCGCCTGGACAGGATGGGGCTTTCACGAGGACGGCCTGAAATCCGGCCTTCGGGTGGCCGCAGCTCTGGGCGCCCGCCCTGACTGGGCAGCCGATCTTGGCGCGCCGCTGGTCACCTTTGAAAGTCAGATCGCCGCTGAATGAGCGACGCCAGCATCATATCAAACGATGCTTTCGCGCACCGCCTTTACGTTGGCGATGTCATGCACATGCGTCTGCGACCGTTCGGGCACAAATTCCGCTATCGGGTTTTCACGTCGCTTCTCGACATCGACAGGCTGGATCAGGCCGCACAGACGTTCTTCCAGATCAATCGGTTCGGTCTGTTTTCGTTCAGTGAGAAAGATCACGGCCCGCGCGATGGGTCAGCTTTGCGCCCGTGGGTCGAAAGCCTTCTTGCCGCTGACGACATACCTAAACCGGCGCGTATCATGCTGCTTTCGATGCCTCGATTTCTGGGTTTCGCGTTTAATCCGCTATCCGTCTACTACTGCTATGACGCGGATGGCGCCCTGGAAAGGGTCGTCTATGAGGTCAAAAATACCTTCGGCGATCAAATCCCGTACGTGATTGATATTCGCACCGATGCGGACGGCGCTGCGCGACATAGCCAGGAAAAGGGTATGTTTGTCTCGCCCTTTATCGAGATGGACCAGACATATCGCTTTACCATTCGCCCGCCCGGCGAAAAGCTTGCGGTGCGCATAAAACAATCTGATGGTGGCGGCGATACTCTGATTGCGGCGCAGAACGGAACGATCCGCCCGCTGACCAACGCAGCGTTGCTGAAACTGACGGCAACGCATCCTCTGGCGGCGATCAAGGTCGTTGCAGCTATCCACTGGCAGGCGTTGAAACTTGCCATCAAGGGCGCCAAATTTCACCGGTATCCGGGCTCTGACGGGGCCTATAAAGACGCCAAAAAATCCGAAATGACTGCATCCTCTTGATTTTCCTGCCCGACAGGCGGAAACTTTGCATAGGGACGAGATCAAGAGACGCCGAACAAGCGGCAGGGGAGTTGTCGTGATGAAAATGGATCAGGACATCAAGCAAGCAAAACAACCGCGATACTTTTCTGCGGTGAACGCAATCATCAATCAGCTGAAAATCGGCTCAATGACGTTTGTCTTACAAGATGGACGCAAGTTTGAATCGCAGGGCAAGGAACCGGGCCCGCACGGCGAGATTTACGTGCGAAATGATGATCTGTTCGCCCGCATACTGCGCGAAGGTGATCTGGGGTTTTGCGAAGCCTACATGGACGGTTGGTTTGATACGCCAGATCTGCAGGGTCTTATGGATGTCATTCTGATCAACAACGACAGCGTCGGGCGTGGTTTTCCAGGGCAAGGGCTGGTGAAGTATTTCGAACGCTTCCGCCACTGGATGAACCGCAACACCAAGGAACAGGCCGCCAAAAATATCTCGTACCACTACGACCTCGGGAACGAGTTCTATTCTGCGTGGTTGGATGAAACGATGACGTATTCATCTGCTCTCTATCGTTCGAACAACGAAAGCCTGCATGAGGCGCAGCTGAACAAATACGCCTCGATCATGGACCGGATGGGCGTAGGCGAAAATGATCATGTGCTTGAGGTTGGCTGCGGTTGGGGCGGATTTGTCGAATATGCCGCCGGTACACGGGGCGCGAAAGTAACGGGCCTGACGATTTCAAAAGAACAGCACGATTTTGCAAAAGCACGGATGCAGCGCGAAGGCCTGAACGACAAAGTCGAAATCGTCATGCGCGACTATCGGGATGAAACCGGCACATATGACGGTCTTGCCTCGATTGAGATGTTCGAAGCAGTCGGTGAGAAGTTCTGGCCGGGCTATTTCGATATGGTCAAGGGGCGTTTGAAGCCTGGCGCAACAGCCTCAATCCAGATCATCACCATCGCGGACAAGCTGTTCCCGTATTATCGCAAGAATGTCGACTTCATCCAGAAGTACATCTTCCCAGGCGGCATGCTGCCCTCGCCCAGCGCGTTGCGCGATCAAACTAGCCGGGCCGGTTTGGAATTCACAGGCTCAGTCGAGTTCGGGCAAAGCTATTCCGAAACGCTTCGTATCTGGCACAATGCCTTCAACAACAAATGGGATGACATCCAGAAACTGGGGTTTGATGATCGTTTCAAGCGTATGTGGGACTTCTATCTTACCTGCTGCGCCAGTTGTTTCTGGGCTGGCACGTGTGATGTCACGCAAATTGCGATCCGTCGCCCTGCTTAAGATCCCACATAGGTTAGACGTTTCTGCGTCTATGTCTGGCTGCACGCCATGACGGGCGGCAAGCTAATGGCCGCGTTGTTGCTGGCCGCTGCAATAGTCGGCGGCGTTGTGACGTTCATGGATCAAATTGAAACACCAGATCCCGACATGGTCTTACCGATCTTTGGCGCTGCTTTTGTCGGGCTTTATGCCAGCTGGACACAGCTTGGCAGCAACCTGGGCGGCGAATTTGTTCAAACCGGCATTTTTGGCGTCGGCGCCGGCGCTATCGCCGTAGTGATGTTTGCTTTTCTCTACGGTTTGCGCAGCGCTTACCTCACCCATATTGGCGTTCAGTTCCCGACTGCGGTCGATGCTGTGATGCACCTAATGGACGCGGGTCTTAATGTCGTCATTTCAGCTGTCCTATCCACGCCGACCCTTTTGACGCTGATCATCGGCTCCTTTCTCGCTGGGGTATTAGCCGAGTTTTTCAACCGCATTTGGCGCTGATGCGCTGGCCTGCATATCTCGGCTATGCTGCCCCGGCCCTGCCTTTGGCGGCATTGTATTTCCCTGTTTTTGTCTACATCGCGCCCTTCTACTCAGAATTTCGCGATGTCAGCCTTGGCGCCCTCGGCGTTCTGTTTATCGCTGTCAGGCTGTTCGACGCAGTTTCTGACCCTGCGATGGGGTGGCTATCGGATCGTACGACCAATCGCTTCGGGCGTCGCCGGCCCTACTTGGCCTTGTCTGTTCCGCTGATCTGCGTGTCCGTCTGGATGCTGATGGTTCCGCCAGCAGACGCTGATGTTTGGCATGTCGCGATCTGGCTGACCCTTCTGACGCTGAGTTGGACAGTTGCGCTAACGCCGTATTTCGCCTGGGGCGCTGAATTGTCGGGCGATTACGCTCAGCGTGCAACGATCACCACCTGGCGCGAGGGCGCCAGCTTGATGGGCACTGTGCTTGCCGTCATCCTCTACAACATATCAGAAGAGCCAGGCGACGGTCTTCGGAACGTAGCGCTGATGGTGGTAGTATTATTGCCAATAGCCGCCGCTGCGGCGCTTTTCCTGACACCAGAGCCGCGGAATTTTTCAGCCAAGCGCCTCGATTTGCGCCACTCTCTGACTAGCATCCTACAGGATCGACTGTTCCGGCGCCTCTTGCTCGCCTATTTCGTGAATGGATTGGCGAACGCCCTACCTGCGGGCCTTTTCCTTTTCTTTATCGGCGACCTTCTTGGTGCGCCTGACGCTGGCTGGCTGTTGCTGGTTTATTTCCTCTGCGCCATCGGCGGCATGCCGATCTGGTCATGGGCGGCCCGGAATTTTTCCAAGCATCGCGCATGGGGCGGCGCGATGATCTACGCGAGTGTTCTTTTCGCGCCCGCAGTTCTGTTGGGTCAGGGCGATGTCATGTGGTTTACAGTGATTTCCATCGCTACCGGAATTGCACTTGGCGCCGATCTTTCACTGCCCCCAGCCATTCAGGCCGACGTCGTTGATAATGATACGGCAACTAACGGTGAACAACGCACCGGCGTGTTCTTCGCGCTTTGGTCCGTCGCGACCAAGGCCGCCCTCGCCATCGCAGGCGGTACGGCCCTAATCATTCTGGACCTGTCCGGCTTTGTGACCGGCGGCCAAAACGATGAAGCCGCCCTGTTCACCCTTGCCGCACTCTATGCACTGGCCCCGGCGGTGCTGAAGATCATAGCCGTCGCGATCATGTGGAACTTCCCTTTGGGAGAGGCGCAACAACGTGCGCTGCGTTCAAAAATCGAAAGCGCCTAATCGACGTTGCGGTCCCAGCCCATCATTTTCCGCATGACCCAGAAATAGGCCTGGTTCGGCAACAACCCAATGGTGCGAAGGATCAATGCAAAGCGGCGGGGGAAAGCGATCTCAAAGCCTGGCTTTTTCAACCCTTCGACGATCCGCTTGGCCGCCGCATCGGTCGACATCACAAACGGCATCTCAAAGTCGTTCACAGCCGTCGCCTCGGTTTCGACAAAGCCCGGATTGATCACAGATATCCGAACACCAAGATCGATCAGGTCAAACGCCAACGCCTCGGCCATCGCGATCATTGCCGCTTTGGTGGCTGAGTAGGCCGAGGCGCGGGGAAGGCCCCGGTACCCGGCGACAGAGGCAGTCAGCGCGACATGGCCGGCATTGCGCGCGATCATGTGCTTTAACACTGGGTCCAAACCGTTGGCCGTGCCTGTCAGATTCACGTCAAACGTGCTTTTAGCCGTGGCTGCATCGAATTCCTGCGCTCGCATCGGCGCATAAGCGCCTGCATTCAGGATGGCGAGGGCCAATGGGCCTTCCGCTGTAATCGCATCCACTGTCGCAACCATTGCAGCAGCGTCTGTAATGTCAGCAGCCACCGGCTTGATCTTGCCGGGCCGTTCAGCGGCCAGGGCCTCCAACTTGTCAGCTGAGCGGGCTGTAACCCAAACAGTCCAGCCCTCATCAGCCAGTTTCAGGGCAACAGCACGGCCAATGCCCGCGCTGGTGCCTGTGACCCATGCTTGCCCGTCAGCAGGCGTGACGACCTGCGACCAGACGCTCACGCGTTCCAAATCGGCATAAACTGCGCATCCACGCCATCAGGAATGTAGATCGCCTCTTCCCCACCCGCATCGAATGAAATCGCAACCCAATCACGGTCTTTGTAGAACACGTTGGCGTCGTATCCGCCGGTCAGGGTCCATCGTTCAGCGGACGTTACGCCAGTCGGCCCTGTAATATCCGAAACACCGGCGTTCGTTGTCGCCATGTTCAGCAGCGCACCGGTTTGCGTTGATATCCACACAGGCCGCTTCATGAAGTCATATGACCAATAACTGGATGTCGCGACGCCCAGCGGGCACTGCCCCTGATATCCGCTTCCATTGATCTCAAGCCCATCGCCGCCACGCTTGATCTCGACGAAATCATCATCTCCGTCATCATAGCATTTCGACGACATCGATTTCAGGTTGCCGCCCTGCCATTCTTCAACAAAGTCCAGTTCATAGCGGTAAGCAGTGATCCCCAGCACCTTTATCTTCAAGCGCGCCTGACATTCATGCACGACAACATCGCCGCGCCTGGTCACTTTGTTGGTTTGAAACCCGATGTCGTCACCATCGCGCAGAATGGTAAACTTGCGCCCGCCTGTTTCAGCGGCGCGCAGGATTGAAGGCGCGGTCAGCGCGGCCCCCAAACCGAGTACGGTGGAGCGTCTTGATAGCAGCATAAAGAACCTCTTGGGCCAGAGTCAGCTAAACAGGTTTAAAGCCCGTCCAAACGGACCAGTGAATTTAACCCCACCCGACAAAACGGCCAAACAGATGCACGGCGTTGTCCCGCCTGCGCGTGGCGTGTGATCCACATCTGCATCAGCGACAGAAATGTCGCCGGCCTTATAGATCGTCCCATCATCTTCCAATTGGCCTTCAAAGACCACCGTCAATTCCTCAGCTTCATGCGTATGGCTGGGAATAGCTGCGCCGGGGCGCACTTTCATCAGGCTGACGTCTTCGCCATCCTTGTTCAACATCTCGTAAACGTACACGCCCCGCAGGCGAAACCGCCATGGGATGTCATCAAAATCAATCCCGACCGCCGCTGCAACCGGCGCAGGCAACGGCCCGGCCTTTGGCATAGTTTCCACTTCTTCGACTTCGTCCAGCCGATCAAGCAACTGGTCAAAACCCGGTCCATCGACAGACGCGGTTTCTGAAAGAATTGCGCCCGCAATCGCTTCATGCGCATCCACCTTGCGGCGGCAGTCCGTGCAATAGGTCAGATGCGCCGCAGCAGCCAGCGCCACGCCTTCGCGCGCTGCGCCGGTCACGTACGCTACGATCAGATCGTCTGTTAAATGCCCACTTTTCATAGACAGGAACCTAGTTCTTCAGAAGGTGTTTTCAAGCTAATACGCCAGCTAACGCCAACTAGATCACCCGCTAGCGACATATTTTCAAGGCTACCACGCCCCCGCCATGAACAATCGCACAACCCGCATCAACGCCTTTTTGCACAGCCGAAGAAACATCCATACAACACCGCACCCTTGCACCGGAGGGTGTGAGAGCCTTACTAGGTCAAGCACAGGATATATCACGGAAAATACACCATGGCGATGTACAAAGATCTGGCGGCAGCGATCGGCAACACACCTCTTATCCGGCTGCGCGCCGCCTCCGAAGAAACCGGATGCGAGATTTATGGCAAGGCTGAGTTCATGAACCCCGGCCAGTCAGTCAAAGACCGCGCTGCTCTCAGCATCATTCAACACGCCGTGAAATCCGGTGAACTACGCCCCGGCGGCGTTATCGTAGAAGGCACCGCAGGCAATACCGGCATCGGGCTGGCGCTGGTCGGCGCCTCCATGGGGTTCCGAACGGTCATCGTTATTCCTGAAACGCAAACTCAGGAAAAAAAGGACATGATCCGCATGGCTGGCGCTGAACTGGTTCAGGTCCCGGCCAAGCCCTATCGCAATCCCAACAATTTTGTCCGCTATTCCGAACGCCTCGCCAAGGAATTGGCGAAGACAGAACCAAATGGCGCTATCTGGGCCAACCAGTTCGACAATGTCGCCAACCGGCAGGCCCACATCGACACGACCGGACCCGAGATATTTGAACAGACTGACGGCAAAGTTGATGGCTTTATTTGCGCCGTAGGTTCTGGTGGGACGCTTGCGGGTACGGCAACGGCGCTGCGCGCAAAGAACCCGAATATCAAGATCGGCATGGCTGACCCTATGGGCGCTGCGATCTATAACTACTTCGCGAACGGAGAGCTAAAGGCCGAAGGATCTTCCATCACCGAAGGCATCGGTCAGGGTCGGATCACCAAGAATATCGAAGGGCTTGAAGTCGACTATCCGTTTCAGATCCCCGATGATGAGGCGATCCCACTAGCGTTTCGCCTTCTTAAGGAAGAAGGGCTTTGCGTTGGCGGCTCTTCCGGGATTAACGTGGCTGGCGCCATCCGAATGGCGAAAGAAATGGGACCAGGTCATATGATCGTTACGATCCTTTGCGACTACGGCACCCGCTACCAGTCGCAGATGTTCAATCCGGAGTTCTTGAAATCAAAGAACCTGCCATTGCCAGATTACCTGTCCCGCACACCAGCGGAAATTCCATCGGTGTTTGAACCTGACCCAGAAGCCTAAGCAATCGTTCATTCCGCGCTGCCTTGCAGCGCTGATCTGCGCTGTACTGTGGCTTGGCGCAGCAGGAGCTGTTGCCCAATCCATCAATGCGGAATGGACTGACTGGGATCGCGAAGCGCAACGCGCAAGGTCCGTAATAGATGCGGGCGCGGCCTCGCCGTCCGCTTTGGAAGACCTGCGCAAGCGGCTGGAAGATCAGAAGTCCGGCGCTTCCAAAGTTGCTGATGCAGCTTCGAGCGAAATCTCCAGAGTTACGGCTGAGCTTGACGCGCTTGGCCCAGCACCTGAAGGCGACGCGACTGAGGCGCCAGCCGCGGCCGAACTGCGAAAAGAACTTAGGGAAAGGGTCACCGCCGCTGAGGCTGATCGTGGCCGCGCGCAAAGGGTTGTGGCACGGGTTGAAAACATCCTATCTGACCTTGCGCGCCTTGGTCAGCAGAACTTTTTCGACCGACTAGAAACACGGGGACCAAGCCCACTGAACCCTACGGTCTGGGTCGATGCAAAATCAGATATTGTAAAGTTACACGGCCGCCTAAGACGCGAAGTCGATCGGGGCCTGGCTGCGCCTTCTGAACAGGACGATGTGCTGGGCCTAATCGCAATCGCCGTCGCCGCTTTGGCGATTGGCCTGTTCATTTTGTTCGGCGTACGTGGCTTCGCCTTGGGCTTACTATCGCGACGGGCTGAGAAATCTGACAATCGCAGCCGCAAACTAGTTTTTGGCCTGGGGCTGACAGCAGCGCGGATTGTAATTTCGATGTTCGCCGCCATTTTCATTGTCATCGCACTAAGCATTTTTGGATCGTTCGGGGCGGTCGGTGAGACCATTGTCGGCAGCGCTACATTTGGTGTCTTAACTGTCATCCTCGCATACGCATTGGCCGCTGCGCTGTTTTCGCCAGAGGCTGCTGGCCTGCGCTTATTTAACCTCTCCACACCGCAAGCGCGCAGCGCCTTTCGCGCGACAATGGCGCTGGCGGTTGTAATTGGGCTGGATCATCTGCTGGTGGCGGCGGTCAGCTCGCTCGCTTATCCTGACGCAACTGAGGCCATTACAACCTTCGTCATGATCACGCTGGGCGCCATCGCGCTCTACCGACTGGCGATTGTGCTGGCGCCTTCGGGCGACGGCCTGACGGATGCATCCATAGTTTCGCAGGCTTATCACATCCTGCGCCGCGTCGTGCTCGTCGTCAGTTTTGTTACGCCGGTGCTGGCATTGATCGGATTCAGCGAAGCGGCGCGCTATTTCTTTTTCCCTACGACGTATTCCGCAGCGCTCATCGCTGCTGCTTATCTGGTCTTCGCTGTAATTCGGGAAGTCGTTGATGTCTTCCTCGCCCATGATGAAGGCCGGGCAGAACGGTTTCGACTGATTCCGGTCTTCGTCGGCTTTGTTCTGTTTTGCGCTGTAGTCCCGGTATTGGCGTTGATATGGGGCGCCAGCGCGTTGGATATTCACGCCGCCTACCGCGTTGCCGCTGCTGGTCTGGTGGTAGGTGACATCGCCATATCGCCTGTCGATTTTGTCATGTTCGCGCTGGTTTTCGGCATTGGCTACACCCTGACCCGCGCCGCTCAGCGCGTGTTGAACGTATCGGTATTGCCACGCACGTCGATGTCAGAAGGCGGCGCATCGGCCTTGGTTTCTGGCGTCGGCTATGTCGGCGTATTCATTGCCGCCATCGCGGCGATTTCTGCGACCGGGATCGACCTTTCAAACCTTGCAATCGTATTTGGCGCCTTGTCGGTCGGCATCGGGTTTGGTTTACAAAACATCGTCAACAACTTCGTCTCTGGCATCATTCTGCTGGTCGAACGGCCTATCAAAGTCGGCGACTGGATCGACGTGGGCGGGCAGTCTGGATACGTCAAAAAGGTCAACGTCCGCTCAACCGAGATCGAAACGTTCGATCGCGCCAGCTATATCGTCCCAAACTCTGACCTGATCTCTGCGCCTGTGTTGAACTGGACACATACGAACAAAGTCGGTCGGGTGCGCAACAAGATCGGCGTCGCCTATGGCACCGACCCGCGCAAGGTGGAAAAGATACTGGGTGAGATCGGCAGGGCCCACCCGATGGTGATCAACAACCCGGCCCCGGCGGTCTATTTCATGGGCTTTGGCGCAGATTCGCTCGACTTTGAGCTGCGCACATACCTCAACGACGTAAACTGGATGCTAAGTGTGTCCAGCGACATTAACTTTCGCATCAACGAACGGTTCATCGAAGAAGGCATCGAAATCCCGTTTGCGCAGCGTGATCTGCATATCAAGAACCCAGAAGCGTTGATGGAGATTGTCGATAGACGGCGCGAGCCCGGCGGCGAAGCTTAGGTCTTATTCCAGATCGGTCTGAATGTGCCGGTCACTGAGGTGAATATCGGTCGTTTCCAAACTTCCGGGACCAAGGTTTTCGAACTTGTGCGGGATGTTCGCCGGGCCGAGAACAATCTCGCTCACCTGCGCTTCGATCACTTTATCGCCCACAGTAAACCGCGCATTACCCTGCCGGATTATGAACACCTCATCATAAGGGTGCTCGTGCAGGACCGGGCCCGCGCCAACGGTTTCGCTGGAGAAAAACAGGACAGTAACGCCCGTTCCAACTCCCGCGCCTTCAAACTTCCCAACCCACTGGTCGGCCTCACGCGCCCAGTCGCTGCGCTTGATCAATGCTGCGTCCTTGGCAATTTGGCATCTCCTATTGCGTTGCTGCGCTGTCTGACGACGATGCCGACCAGAGGGCGCGCAGGGTTTCGGCGGTGTCGGCGTCGGCCGGGAAGAACAACTCAATCTTCATATCATCCAGTGTCAGGTCTTTCGGCGTGCCAAACTGCGCAATTGTCGTGAACATCGACAACCGCAGAGGGCCCATCCGATAGATCGTAGGCACTACGGGGCCAATCACAGGCGTATCTGGTGGCGGGACCTCAGACAGATACGCGGCGGCGTTGTCCAGCGCCTCAACCCCGCCTTGCGCTGCGCTTTCCGTCCGCAAACGCTGTGCAGAATGATGCGCGACCTCTGGCCAGTTTTCGACCAGCGGCGGTAGCGCGTCAGATGTAATCAGGTCGAGCATGCTGTCGCCCGTCGAAACGTTCAGCGGCGCGAACAACATCTTGGCCGGTCCGTTCATCTGAAGCAGCGTCCACACCCGATCCAGCGCAATTGCAGGATAGGGCGCGTGTCCCGCCAGCTTATGCGCGGTCGCCTCGCGGATCGGGGCCATATCCTCAGCCTCCCACTTGCGCGCAGGGTACCGGGCGGCGAAGCCTGCCTGTGTCAGCATCTGGTTGCGCGCCGCTAACGGCAGGTCCAGCGCATCGCCCAGCCGCAGGATCATCTCAGGGCTGGGTCGGGCGCGACCGGTTTCAAGGAACGAGATATGGCGAGACGACACATTCGCCTCCATCGCCAGATCAAGCTGGCTGCAGCGGCGGGCTTTGCGCCATGTTTTCAGACATTCGGGAAAAGTGCTCACGCAGACAACATAGGGACTAAAATAGCCGCCGTCAGTTACCTCTGAGGTAATTGTTTTGCCTACCCTGCCTTTCTTAATCTGTCGGATGTGAAACGGAAGGAACAGAACATTGGCGAATATATCCCACAAATCCTGGCTGAAAGTGACGGCGTTCGTCATTGCCAGTTTCGGCCCGATCTTCTTTTTCAGCACGATGGTCGAAACTGCGGGTCCAGCCCGCCTGTCGCTTGATCTGCTCAACTGGCCGATTGACGGCGCACAAAGCTTCGACGCCCCTACAACACGCTTCCTGTCAGCCCTCACAGGCGGATTTCTGATGGGCTGGGGCGTCATGATCTGGATCTTGTCTGGCGCCGCCTACAATGCGGCGCCTGAGGCCATTCGCAAAGCTGTCGTGACCGGCGCACTGGTGTGGTTCATCGTCGACAGCGCCGGGTCAATTGCATCGGGCGCCTGGACCAAAGCCTTTTTTAACGTCGCCATCCTGCTGATCGCCGTTGGCCCTATGTGGCGACCAGAAACCGCGCAGACGGAGGCTGCATAAAATGACCGCTCTCAAATCGATATCCGCGACATTGCTTACAATGATCGTGATTTACACCATCATAGTAGTCGCCAACGACGGCTTTGATCTGTTCACACCGTATCTCAGCGATATCTTTGATCTGAACTGGTCGGGACAATTCAACCTAGACTTTGGCATGTATCTTTTCATGCCCGCCCTCTGGATCGCGTGGCGGCATGAATTTTCCGGCAAAGGCGTGGCGTTGGCCGCCATAGCGTTGATCGGCGGTATGCTATTCTTCGCAGCATATCTACTGGTACAGATCAGAAAGGCGGATGGGGATGGCGGGCGGTTGCTGCTAGGCGACAAGAGATTGCGGCCGAACCTGACCAGGCCCGAAACGGCGCTCAACTAATATCAGTCAATCGGCGGGGCGCCGCCTGCCTTGATCCCAGCTTCGATATACGGCGCCAGAGCGTCCTCAACGCCCTCACAGGCCGCTGGCGGGGTAAACTCCGCCAGCACCTCTTTCCAGACCTTGGTCGCGTTCTCAGCCGTTGTGGGCGCGCCTGCGTCCTCCCACTGGCCGATATTGGTCAGATCGGCGACCACGGGTGGGTAAAACGCGGTTTGATAGCGTTCCATCGTATGTTCGGTCGCAAAGAAATGCCCGCCCGGCTGAACGTCAGCAATCGCGCGGAAAGCCATGTCATCGTCGTCGGCCGCGATCGGATTGCAAAGCTCAGCCAGGGTATTCACCGCCTCCATGTCGATGATGAACTTCTCGTAGCCGAACGTCAGACCACCTTCCAACCACCCTGCAGAATGAACGCACAGCGTCGCGCCAGCCATGAAAGCGCCCCACAAGGCCAATGCATTTTCCTGAACGCTTTGCGCATCCGCCACCTGCCCGGCTGATCCGCTGGCTGACCGCCAGGGCAGATTGATGTGCCGCGCCAGCTGGCCTGAGCCAAGGCAGGCCTGTACATGTTCTGGCGTACCAAAGGCGGGCGAGCCTGATTTCATATCAACGTTGGACGCAAACCCACCATAGGCCATCGGCGCCCCCTGCCGGGCCAGTTGGCCCAACGTGATGGCGGCGAGCGCCTCTGCATGCTGCAAGACCAGCGCACCGGTTACGGTGATTGGCGCCATTGCGCCCGCCAGGCAAAACGGCGTGATGATTGACAACTGATTGGCCCGGGCAAAATCGATGATCCCCTGCGCCATCGGATTGTCGATCATACGGGGAGAGTTGGTGTTGATGATTGTCATCACCTTCACATCCGCCTCAAACGCTGCATCATCCCATTGCCGCGCAATCTTAATCATCTCGATCTGTTGTTCGACTTGCTTTGTGCCGCGCGAGTACATGAATAGCGGCTTGTCGCACAGGATCAGCTGCTGCTTCATCTGCTCATAATGGCGCAAATGGATAGGGATATCCTGCGGTTCAGCCGAAGGGCCCAGCTGATGAATAGCATCAAAGCTCTGCTGCAGTTTGAGCGTTTCGATATAGTTGTTCAGTGATCCGGCGCGGCGGCCTCGTTCAAGATCGGTGACATTCGGGCAGCCTGCGCCAGGCGCCATCATCAAGGCGCTATGCTCCCACTGCTGACTGCGTTCTTTGTTAGGGGCCTGAAAATGAAAGGATGACGGGGCGGTGCGAATGGCCTCTTCGACCACATCGCGGCCAATCTTCACCATCATTTCATCATCAACAGTCGCGCCCGCTCTGGCGAAAATCTCACGCGCTTCGGGCAGCAGGACTTTGACGCCAAGCTCTTCCAGCACACGCAAGGCCGTATCGTGCATCGAGGCGACGCGATCTTCGCTAAAAACAGGCTGGGGCGTGAAAGGGTGGCGCAGCTGGCGATAATCGCGAGTGCGGACACGTTTGGGCGTTTCGGGCGCTTTTCTGCGGCGACGGGGACGATCTAGCATGGCGCTGAGTTTAAGTTCAGCGCCGACCATGTCTGGCAAAATCGCGACTTTTCAGAGGGCCAATTACGCCGCGCGCGTTTCCAAACCTTCGGTCAGAACCGCATAGATAGCTGAGGCATGATCGGCCGAACGCAGCTTGGCGCATACCGATGCATCCCGCATGCGGCGCGACACCCGGGCCAGCGCCCTGAGATGGTCGGCGCCGGCATCCTCTGGCGCCAGCAGCGCAAACACCAAATCCACAGGCTCATCATCCACCGCTTCAAACTCAATCGGCTTCTGAAGCGCTGCAAAGATTCCTGTAATTCCCTTCAGGCCCGCAATTCGGGCATGCGGAATAGCAACGCCATTCCCCATGCCAGTCGCGCCAAGGCGTTCCCGTTCCAGCATCGCTTCAAACGCAACACGTGACTTCACGCCGAGAATGTCCTCGGCGCGCTGCGCCAGTTCCTGCAGAAGATGCTTTTTGCTTGTGGCGTTGAGACGAGAGAACACAGCCTCTGGCTCAACAATATCCTTAAGCTCCATCGGGAATCCCCTAACTACTTACGCGGCGAGGTTTTCAGGATCGATCCAGCCAATATTGCCGTCTTCGCGCCGGAACACGATATTCAGACGGCCATGGCTGTCATTTCGGAACATCAGGAACTGTGCGTCCTCAAGCTCCATCTGCATTACGGCTTCACCGACGGACAACGACCTGAGGTCGGTCTTCATCTCGGCGATCACAACCGGTGCAAGGTCTTCGGTGTTTTCGTCAGTATCCTGAGCGCCCGCCAGAACGTAAGAGGCGGCGATCTCTGCCGGCGCATCATCGCCCCGGTGCTTTTTTAGCCGGCGCTTGTAGCGGCGCAGCTGTTTTTCGACCTTGTCCACACCGCTATCGAAGCAGCCGTAAATTTCGCTGCCACGGCTGGACGCCTTGGCGGTCAGGCCTTCGCTAACCTTTACGGTCAGATCTGTTTTGAACTCATGCGCATCTTTGGAAAACGTAACGATCGCTTCGACGGGACGATCTGAATATTTGGCGATAGCTTCGGCCAGTTCGGTTTCGACATGCGAGGTAAGCGCCTCGCCGACATCGATGTGTTTTCCGTTGACTTGTATGCGCATGTGTCACTCCGATCTTTGTATCCATACACGACCTTTCGGGTCGCCAGATACATCCCCTTCCAAGGGAGAGCGCGGGTCTAAGAGGGCGGCCCTTCCAAGTCAACCGCCGTAATTTGAACATCGTTGATGAGATCAGCGGCCCAATGCCGCCGCCTTCAACCGCCTGCGCTGTACTGAGGATGGGATGTTCATTCCTTCACGGTATTTGGCCACGGTGCGACGCGCAATATTGACACCGTCAGACGTGAGCATTTTGACAATTTTGTCGTCAGAGAGGGTTTTCTTGGAATCTTCGTTCTCTATCAGGGTCTTGATCAGCAACTGCACAGCAGCGGACGAATGCGAATCTCCCCCATCGGTTGAAGAAATTGCCTGGGTGAAGAAAAATTTCAGCTCAAACAGGCCCCGTTCGGTCGCCATATATTTATTTGAGGTCACCCGGCTGACGGTCGATTCGTGCATTCCGATCTCATCGGCGACCATTTTCAGGGTCATCGGCTTCAGCCCAGAGACGCCTTCGTGGAAGAAAAGCGCCTGTGTTTTGACGATTTCCGAACTGACTTTGAGAATCGTTTGGGCCCGCTGATCCAAGCTGCGGATCAACCAGGTTGCGTTCTGCTTGCATTCGGCGAGAAAGCTCATCGCCTCTGTTTCCCCTTCCTCATTCAGCTCAGCAGCATAGCGGGTATCAAGCAGAACTTTGGGAAGGGCATCTGAGTTCACCTCAACCGACCAGCCGCCAAGGTTATTCTGTTTGACGAAGACGTCCGGGATGACCGTTTGCGCAACTCCGCCACCAAAGACGGCGCCCGGACGCGGATCCAGCGCCCTGATCTCTGCTATCATCTCGTTCAGGTCGTCCTGATCGACGCCGCATGCCTCTTGCAGCTTTTCAAAGCGGACGGCGGCGAGGTCATCGAGGTGTGCCAAAAGCGCCTCCATCGCCGGGTCATAGCGGTTCTGCTCTTTCAGTTGCAGCGCCAAGCATTCCGCCAGATCGCGGGCGCCGACGCCCGTCGGCTCACATGACTGCAAGATGGCGACAGCATCATCAACGAGGGCGCGGTTTGCGCCAAGCCGATCCGACAGGGCGCAGAGATCAGTCCGTAGATATCCAGCGCCGTCCAGCTCATCAACCAGCAGTCTCGCCAGCACTCGCGCTTGTTCCGTAGCAGGCACAACAGCGATTTGCGCCAGCATGTGGTCGCGCAACGTCTCTTCGCCGATCAGGCGGTCTTCAAAATCGAACCCTTCGCCGCCCGATGATCCGCCTGCGCCGGTCCCGGACCAGTTCACTTCGCCGCCGCCACCCATCAGCGCAGGCGCGGCTTCTGCACCTTCATAAAGGTTTTCCTTACCAGTATCGAAAGCGTCTTCAGCGGCGCCGACATTGTCGATCTCTGGCGTAGCCTTCTCGACAGGCGCGGCCGCTGTCTCACGATCTGGGTTTTCCAGTTCCAAGACCGGGTTGCGCTCAACTTCCTCGGCGACAAAAGAGGCGATGTCTGTTCCGGACATCTGAAGCATACGGATCGCCTGCTGCAGCTGGGGAGTCATCACCAGCTGCTGCGATTGCCTCAGTTCCAATCGTTGCGAAAACGACATCCAAAACCCGATCCAGCCCCCACGTTAGGCTGCGTTACTCAAAACATCGGGCGCTGGCTGTCAGATGCGAAAGCCCTCGCCCAGATACACGCGCCGGACATTACCGTCTGCGACAACCTCTTCCGGCGTACCACTCATCAAGACCTGACCGTCATGCAAGATGTATGCCCGATCGATGATCTCAAGTGTTTCTCTTACATTATGGTCGGTTATCAAAACACCTATATCTCGACTTTTAAGGTGTTTTACGAGGTCGCGAATATCGTTTACGGCGATTGGATCGACGCCTGCAAAGGGCTCATCCAGCAAAATAAACGAAGGATTACTGGCCAAACAGCGGGCGATCTCAACCCGGCGACGTTCCCCACCCGACAGGGCGACGGCGGGCGTGTCACGCAGGTGAGTTACTGAAAATTCTTCCAAAAGTTCTTCAAGGCGCGTCAATCGGACGGATTTATCCGATTCGACCAGTTCCAGCACCGCCATGATGTTCTGCGTGACCGTCAGCCCCCGAAAGATAGACGCTTCCTGCGGCAGATATCCCAACCCACGGCGGGCGCGGCGATACATCGGTTCTTCCGTGACATCCTCACCGTCAATCTCGATCTGGCCCTGATCGGCCTGAACAAGTCCGGTGATCATGTAAAACGTCGTGGTTTTACCCGCACCGTTGGGCCCGAGCAGGCCGACAGCCTCGCCCCGGTACAATTCCAAATCCACGCCACGCACTACGGGGCGACGACGATAGGATTTGCCAAGACCACGGGCGCGCAGCCCGCTAGACGCGTTCATGACCGAAAAATCACTCAGATTTCTTTGGCGCCGGGGTAAAGACCGACTTCACCCGACCACTGCCGCCATCGATAGCGCCGCGCCCGGTGTTCAGATCAATCGTCAGGCTGGCGCCCTTCACAACATTGCCGCCTTGGGTCAGCGTCACCGCGCCGGTCATGACGATTTTTCCGTTTTCGACGTCATACTCGGCAAATTCACCCTTCGCCGTCTCTGCCCCGTTGGCGATGAATACATCACCGCGCGCTTTGAGATTGCGGATCTGGCCAGTTTCAGTGCCACCATACAGCACCTCAAGTTCGTTCGCGGTCAGGCGCATGGTGCCTTGCCCCGCAACAACTGCGCCCCGGAAGATCGCGATGGAATTTGCTTCCTGCACCTCAAGCGCATCAGCCGCGATCTCAATTGGCTGTGTTTCATCGTGCTTGAAGCCGCCAAACGGGCTGTTCGATTGGGCAAGGGCGGGCGCAGCCAGCGCAAGAGCGCCAAGAAAAGCGCCGATAAAGATCTGGCGGGCAAAATTGTTCATTACCGTCTCCACACAGCAAAAATTCGGGCCGCCTAGTCGGCCTTCTTGTTCGGCTTGTCGATGAAGACTTTAACGCGGTTTTCAAACCAAATGAAATCACCGTCTTCGCCGCGCCGTTCAACCCTAAGCGATCCAGCTTCAATCCGCCCCATCGGCCCCGATGCTTTAACCGGGCCTTCGGCGGTCAGAGTGTTCGCATCAGCCTCTAAGCGGGCGCGAGAGGCGCGCAATTCGTGGCCATCAGAAGCGATGAACGCCACAGAACCCGAAAGTTCGACAATATTGGCTTGCGGCTGAATGTTGCCGCTTAGCGCGCTTAGTTCAACATAACGCCCATCGATCAGGGTCAGCTCACCCTTAACTTTCGACAACTCAACATTCTCAGGTCGAGGTCCATCAGGCAGCGCCCATTCAGCCGTCACAGTAAAGGGCTCATCCTTCGCCGTGGCGCCAGTAAACCGGGGGTTCGTCAGTTTCAGGCCTTCACCCAACGCGCTGAGATCGACGCCGTCGAATGTAACAGCATCATCATAGCGGGCGTTTGAGAACAGAAAGAAAGACGCGACCACGCCAATGGCGAAAAGGGGCAGGCCGATCTTGGCCGCCCGGACGCCAAGCGCCCGGCTGGCCACTACTTCACCCCAGCGCGCAGCGCATCGTGTACGTGGATAACGCCAACGGGCGCACCCGCCTCATCACCCGGGTCGACCACGAACAAGCATGTTGCAGGCCGGTCAGGGTTGTTCATCATGCCCAGCGCGGCAGAGACCAGCGCATCCGGCGCAATCGTCAGGGGATCGCTCGTGGCGACTTCCCCTGCGCTTTGGCTTAGCAGCGTATCCATATTGCGCCGAAGGTCGCCATCGGTAATGACGCCCTGAAGCCGCCCGGCTGCATCAATAACGCCTGCGATGCCAAAGCCTTTTGATGTCATCTCAAGCAGCGTCTCACGCATCGACGTATCTGCTGACACGACTGGCATATCCCTGCCCCGATGCATCACTTCGCCAACCGCCACCAGTTGGACGCCCAATGCGCCGCCGGGATGGAACTGATGGAATTTTTCGGGGGTGAAACCGCGCCGTTCCATAATCGCAACCGCCAACGCATCACCCAGCGCCATGGTCAATGTGGTTGATGTCGTCGGCGCGAGGCCAGTTGGGCACGCCTCTTGCGCGCGCGGCAATAACAGCGCGATGTCTGAGGCTTTCAGCAAAGTGCTGTCAGTCCGGCTCGCCATCCCAATCAGCGGAATACGGTACCGGCGGGTATAGCGGATCACATCGCTCAGCTCAGTCGTCTCGCCCGAATTGGATAGCACCAGAACGCAGTCGTCCGTCGTGACCATCCCCAGATCACCATGCGCGGCCTCGCTGGCGTGCAGGAACTGCGACGGTGTGCCGGTGGACGCCAGCGTCGCTGCAATCTTGCGCGCGACATGGCCGGATTTGCCGATGCCGCAGACAATGACGCGGCCTTTGACGTTCATCATCTGATCGACTGCGGCGGCAAAGGACGCATCCAATGTGTTGGCGAAGGCGGTCAACGCACTGCCTTCAATCTCAAGCACGCGCCTGCCAGCGGCGATGATGATGTCGTGATTGAGGTCCTGTTGGGTCATTGAACCACTCTAGTGTGAAAAGATGTCGGTTTCGGGCCAGCCTGCAAGATCCAGCATCGCGCGGTCTGGCAGGTAATTGAAAGCGGCCTGCGCCATCTCTGTTCGCCCTTCACGCGCCAGACGTCGGTTCATTTCTTCCCGCAGCTGGTGGAGGTAGAGCACATCTGACGCCGCGTATTCCTGCTGTCCTTTGCTCAGCTCAGGTGAGCCCCAATCGCTGGACTGTTGCTGTTTTGACAGATCAACACCCAGCAATTCCTGACACAGGTTCTTCAGCCCATGACGGTCAGTGTAGGTGCGCACAAGTTTGGACGCGATCTTGGTGCAATAAACCGGGCGGGCAGTGACGCCGAACCGATGGGCCATGACCGCAATGTCAAAACGGCCAAAATGGAACAGCTTTTCCACATTCGGATCGGCCAGCATCTTTGTCAGGTTCGGTGCAGGCGTGGTTTGGTCAAGAATACGCACCAGATGCGCGTCACCGTCACCGGATGAAAGCTGAACCAGGCAAAGCCGGTCACGCTGCGGGATCAGGCCCATCGTTTCGCTATCAATCGCCACAACAGGGCCAAGATCCAGGCCATCCGGCAGGTCGTGGTTATAAAGATGGATGGTCATTACTACGCCTCGTTACAAACCTCTGGCCCGGATCATCGGCAATCGTTTGGTTTTCCTCACCAAATCCGCAACCCAACCTTTTCTAACCCGTACGCGCGCACAGATAAGCTGTCAATTTTCGCTCAGACACGTCCTCGACATCGCTTCAAAGCACAATCAGAGCGTGAAGCATTGGACATAAAGCAAACAAAACAAGGCAGGGCTTTCATATATACTATTTATCAATGACTTAAGTATGGTTTCACGCGTTAAACCTTGCAAGGTTTCACAGGGCGCCCTTGCGTTCCAGCTTTGGTCCAGCCCTAAAACTTGTTAGAAATCCTCGCAAAGCGCCCCCTTGGATTGGCGCAGTGTGAAACAACAAGTGAGGGCCTAAAATGGCTGACGGCGGCGGCGATATCGGAAAAACGCAGGAACTGGACGCCCTGATCATCGGGGCTGGGTTCGGCGGGCTATACCAGCTCCACCTCCTGCGCGATCGTCTGGGTCTGAACGTGCAGGTTGTCGAAAAGGCTGAAGGTGTCGGCGGAACATGGTGGTGGAACCGGTATCCGGGTGCGCGCTGTGACAGCGAAAGCCACGGCTACGCCTACCTCTTTTCCGAGGCGCTGCATCGCGGCTGGCAGTGGTCTGAACGCTACCCAGGCCACGCCGAGATCCGCCGCTACCTGAACTACGTCGCCGATGAGCTGGATCTGAAGCGTGACATCGACTTTGGGGTTGAGGTCGTATCAGCCGATTACCAAGGCCGCTGGATCGTACGAACGGCTTGCGGGCGCACATTCTCCGCTCGCTACCTGATCACCGCCGTCGGCTGCCTATCGACCGCCAACATCCCCGACATTCCGGGGCTTGAGGACTTTAAGGGCGAATGGCACCACACCGGCGCCTGGCCCCACGAAGGCGTCGATTTCACAGGGAAACGCGTCGGCCAGATCGGCACAGGATCGACCGGCATCCAGGCCGCGCCCGTCATCGCGGCTGAGGCTGAGCATCTGACAGTGTTCCAGCGCACCCCCAACTATTCCGTCCCCGCCCGCAACGCACCGCTGACTGATGAGGCGAAGGCTGAGATCAAAGAAAGCTTCGAAGACATCCGCGCCCTCACCCACCTCACCCCAAACGGCCATCCGTTTGAGATCAGCCCAACGCGGACCGATGAAGTCAGCGACGCTGAACGGCTGGAAGAATATGAACGCCGCTGGGACAAGGGCGGCCTGCGGTTCCGCGGCGCTTTTCAGAACCTGTTGATGAGTAAAGAGGCGAACGACACAGCCGCCAACTTCCTGAAAGAAAAGATCAGGGGCGTGGTGAAAGACTCGGCAACGGCGGACAAGCTCGCCAACATCGATCACCCATACGGCGCCAAACGTCCGCCCATCGATACGACGTATTTTGAGACGTACAACCGGGACAACGTCAGTCTCGTCGACGTCCGCGCCCATCCGATCCAGCGCATCGCCGAAACCGGGATCGAAACGGCAGAGGGATCGCATGACCTCGACGTCATAGTATTCGCCACCGGCTTCGACGCGATGACTGGACCCCTGCTTAGCCTGAACCTCACCGGCAAAAACGGCGTTTCACTGCGAAACGCCTGGGCCGCTGGACCGCGCACTTATTTGGGTTTGCAGATCAAGGATTTCCCAAACCTTTTCACCGTCACCGGCCCCGGCAGCCCATCAGTCCTTTGCAACATGCCGGTATGCATCGAGCAGCACGTCGAATGGATCGCCGACTGCATCGAGCATCTGGAAGCGACAGGTTCTGGGGCGATTGAGCCCACGGAAACTGCCGTCGAAGAATGGGTCGCCCACGTCAACGACGCCGCCAACGCCACACTGTTGCCCACTGTGAAACACAGTTGGTATCTGGGCGCGAACGTCCCCGGCAAGCCCAGGGTATTTATGCCCTACGCCGGCGGCATGGTCCGCTACCGCAACATCGCCGCCGACATCGCCAAAGACGGCTATCGCGGCTTTGAGATCGACGGCGAGGCCGCATCCGGCGTCGCCCTTCCCCAAGACATCGTCGCTGCAGGAGTGTGAGCATGACCAAATTCGACCGCATCGCCGAACGGCTCGCCGGAACCTGGGATGAGCGTCCGGACTATAAGGCGCTGACCGGCGACTTAGCATTGGACAGCATCGCCGAAGCCTACGAAGCACAGGTCGTTGTTCAGCAAGCCTACGCCGCAAAGCGGGGCGCCATCGTCGGCCGCAAGATCGCTTTGGCGGCAAAGGCGATGCAAGAATTCGTCGGTATCGACCATCCCGTCGGCGGCGCTATCTTCGCAGGTGACCTGCATGACAGCCCCGCAGAAATCAAGCTTGCCGATTTCAATCACCTCGGCCTAGAGTTTGAACTGGCCCTGACGCTCGGCGAAGACATCTCACCCGCGACAGATCATACGCCAGACAGCCTGAAGCCCCGTATCTCAGCCGCCCGCCCTGCTTACGAGCTGATCGAAGATCGCAGCGCTGACTACTCTAACCTCGACGTCAAAACCATGATCGCCGACAACGCCTGGTGTGGTGGCGTCGTGCTGGGGCCTGAGATCGCAGGCTGGCAAGACATGGATCTCGCCGCCCTGCCCGCCCGCCTTATCCGCCCGGGACATGAGGATATGGAAGGCTCAACCGCAGCCACCGACCCGCTCAGCTCCCTCACTTGGGTGCTGAACGATCTCGGCGCACGCGGGATCACTGTGAAACGCGGTGAGATCGTGATCACCGGATCGATGCTGACCACTCAGTTTCCCAAGAAATGCGACGGCTACCGCTTTGAAATCTGTGGAGCGGCGGTCGAGATGTCAGTGATCTGATTTCGCCTGCGGCGAACGCTTCGCGGAGGATATTTTGGGAACAAAGATGAGAAACTCCCGCCCCGGATCCGAAGCGGGAGCCATCTTCGTTCACGGCCATCGGCGTCCCCGCCTGTGCAGCACGCCCAACATTTGGCGCGAAGGTTAGGATTTACCTAATTCGGCGCCATCTTTGTTCTTCAAATATCCCTGGGGAGGAAATTAGACCGTCTGCTCAGTTCCCCAGATCGTCGTAACCTCAGACGACAGAACGCCGCCATTGCCGTGTGCGAGGCAAAGGTTCGCATCCTCAACCTGAACCCCAGGCGCATCGCCCCGCGCTTGCCGGATCGCTTCGTTCAGTACGAACATGCCGTACATGCCAGGGTGAACGCAGCTGAGCCCGCCGCCGTTTGTGTTCACTGGCAGATTGCCGCCATGGGCGATGTGGCCGTTCCGAACGAACTCATGCCCTTCACCTTTGGCGCAATACCCAAGGTCTTCCAGCATCAGAATCGTGACGATAGTGAATGGATCATAGATCTGAACTGTATCCATGTCGCCGGGCTTGTAGCCTGCCATTGCAAAAGCCCGCGCACCGGATTTGGCGCCGCATGTGTTTACCAGATCAGGCATTTCCGAGATCATGCGATGTGAATGCTCCATCGCACCACCGAGGAAATAGACCGGCGTTTTCGGGCCATCTTTCGCGCGATCGGCACGGGTCATGATCATCGCAGCGGCCCCATCAGTCACAAGGCAACAGTCCAACTTGCCGAGCGGGTCCGAGATCATCCGGGCGGCCAGCACTTCGTCCACCATCAACGGATCGCGCATCATGGCTTCGGGGTTATGTTCCGCCCAGGATCGGGCTGAAACAGCAACCTCGGCCAAAGGAATACGGTCGCAGCCGAAATCGTGCATATAGCGCGCCGCCGCCATGGCGTAGGCGTTGATCGGGCTGCGGGGCTGATAGACAGCTTCCCACGGCATAGGCTCACTGACGGTCTGGAACCCGCCCGCCGAGCGCTGGTTTGAACCATAGGCGATTAGCGCCACTTCGATCTCGCCCGCCTCAAGCGCCATCGCGGCTGCAATTACGTGGGACATGAAGGATGAGCCGCCGATGTTGGAGCCGCTGGAGAATTTGGGTTCGATCCCCAGGTGACCAGACAGTGACATCGCCGCCATGGAATGCACAGCGGTCGCAGCGAAGACGCCGTCGACCTGATCCAGCATCAGGCCCGCGTCGGCGAGCGCCAGATGTGTCGCCTCAGCCATCATTTCGACCGAGGTCCAGCCGGGGCAAGTTCCGGTGCCGAAGGTAGCGAGGCCAACGCAGGCCGTTTTTCCGCGGAGGCTCATTTCGGGCTCCAGACTATGCAACACTCGCCGTTGATTTCGCCGATCTTGGCGGTGACGGCCATGCCGATCTTCACGTCTTCAGCGGCAACATCGACGACCCGGGACATCATGCGAGGGCCCTCCGCCAGATCGATCAGCGCGACGTTGAACGCGCCGCCTTTTTCCGGACTGCGGCGGTTGACCGTGGTGGAGTAGACAACGCCGTCACCCGACGCCTCCACCCATTCCAGGTCGCGCTCGCCAGACCCCGGTACAGCGGCGCGGGGATAGAAGACGTGTTTGCCGGTGGATTTGGAGCGTTGAATCATGAAGCGCCCCTCATCGAGATGTGCGTTGAATTCGGCTTCCGGTCCCATAACTCAGCTCTCCTTCTTCACGATCAGGGCGTCGAGCGCGACGCAGCCATCCGGCAAGGCCCGGACTGGGTTCATTTCAACACTGTCGAGGGCGTCCGCATGCGCGGCGGCGAAGATCGATAGATTGGAGATCGCTTCAGCCAGCGACGCCATATCAGCAGGCGGCTCGCCCCGCGCGCCCTTCAAAAGGGCGACACCCTTCAATTCTTCGAGCATCTCCATAGCGGTATCTGGATCGATTGGCGCTGCACGGAAAGAAACGTCTTTCAGAACTTCGGTAAACACACCGCCAAGGCCTGCAAGCACGACCGGGCCGAACACCGGATCGATGCGGGCGCCGAGGATCATTTCAACGCCGCCCTCGATCATCGGGGATACCATGACCCCGTCGATCTGCGAGGCGGCATTGTAGGCTTTCGCGTTGGCGATGAGCCGCTCAAAGGCCGCGATGGCGCCATCCGGCATAACGCCCAATGCAACGCCGCCCGCCTCTGTCTTATGCTGGATGTCAGGCGAGACGATCTTGAGCGCAGATTTGCCGGTGACTGCAGCCGCAGTTTCTTCTGCGGTGGCACACAACTTGTCTTCGACCATCGGAAGGCCTGCGGCTGAAAGGGTCGCTTTCGCCTCAACCTCGTTCAGCACACCATTCGGTAGTGCGGGCATGTCCGGCACCGCAGGTGGCGTCGTGTTACCCTTGGCGAAAGCCTCACCAATGAACATCAACGCAGCCATCGCATTCACAGCGCGCGTTGGATCTTCGAAGCTGGGAAATCCTGCTGCTTCGTAGCGGTCCACCACATCCTGCCCGGCGACGAGGGAATGAAGGAACAGTTTCTCGTCGCGCCCCTCCATCGTTTCAGTGAGGCCGTTGATCAGCTTGTCCGCGAGGTTCGGGTTGCCCGCGACTGTGGTCCAGAAACCAATAAGCGCATCATAACCGCCCTCATCAAGCATCTTTGACAGGAACTTAGGCACCAGTGACATGTCGTTGAAGAATTGCGCCGTCACGTCGACCGGATTGCGCGGGGCGGCGTAGGGGACGAGTTTCTTCAGTTCCGCTTGCGCCGTTTCAGGCATCGGCGCCATTTCTATGCCCATATCCTCCGCCGCGTCTGCGATCAGGACGCCTGCGCCGCCAGAGATTGTGACGACGCCCAGCTTTTTACCTGTCGGATAAATCCGCGGGCGAGCGGCATAGGCGATATCCAATGCCTCCTCGGTGGAATTCACCCGGTAGCAGCCGTATTGCTTGAGAATGGCGTCATAGACTTCATCTTCGCCAGCTAGCGACGCAGTGTGGGATGACGCGGCGAGCGCGCCGATTTCCGACCTCCCTACCTTCATCATGATGACAGGCTTGCGTTCAGATCGCGCATCCTCAAGGCTTTTGATCAGTGCATCGCCGTCCTTGATGCTTTCGGCGTAGGCCATGATCGAGTGAACGTCGTTGGAGCGGGCAAGCAGTCCAATCGCCTCCGCTGTATGCAAATCGCATTCGTTGCCCGAGGTGATCCAGTAGCGCACGCCAAGCCCGCGCAGATTGCAGACGTGGGCGATGTGGCTGCCATAGGCGCCGGACTGCGACGCGATGGCGAGGCCGCCGGGCGTCGGCCGTTTCATGGCAACGGTGCCGGTGAACGTGGCGTAGAAGTTATGCTCAGAATTGAACATGCCAAGGCAGTTAGGGCCAAGGATGCGCACGCCGGTCTCGGCGGCGATCTGACTAAGCTCGACCTGCATAGCCGCGCCAGCTTCGCTTTCCTCAGCGAAACCGGATGAGAAGATCAGGACGGTTTTGGCACCCTTCGCCGCCGCCTCTTTCGTGACCTGAACCACGAAAGGCGCGGGCACGGCTACCAGCACGAAATCGACCTGCCCCGGGATATCGGTGACGGTCTGATAGGCTTTCAGACCCTGAACTTCCTCCCGTTTCGGGTTCACCGGATAGATGTCGCCCTCAAACCCGAAGGACTTGAAGTAGTTCAGCGGGCGGCCGCCAATCCGCAACGGATCGTCCGAAGCGCCGACAACGGCGACGGATGTGGGGCAGAGAAGGTCCTGTAAAGTCGTCATTGCGTATCCATCATTGGGTATTCAGGGGCAGGCCCAGCCGAGCACGTCGTTTCAACCACATTGTGGGCCGGTAACGATCTTCGCCGGTGATGGCCTGCATCGCCTCCATGATCTCAAGGGTGTTTGCGACGCCAAGGTCTTCGCTCAGATCAATCGGACCCAGAGGATAGTTCAGGCCCAGCGTCAGCGCGAGGTCGATGTCGGAAGGTGACGCGAGGCCGATCTCAGCCATATATGTGCCGAGGTTAGCGATCATCGCGCACATACGTTGAGCGACGAAGCCCGGGCTATCATTGATCGCAGTGACCTTGCGGCCCGTCGCTGTGATCGATGCGGCGACGCCTGCAAGCGCTTCAGGGTTTGCGCCCGGCGCGGTCATTGCCGTGACGCGGACCGACGTGTCGCCTGTCAGGTCGAGGCAGACCAGATCGCGGTGGTCGATCCGGGCTTTCAGCGCCGTATGGGTGGCGTCTGCCCCGATTGGCGCGGCGACGAAGGGCCCGGTTGTGCCCGCCTCCACGCCGATCTGGGCGAGGAATGCCGTCAGCGCCTCAGACGTTTCGGCGACCCGCACGGTGGTTACCGGTGCTGCGTCGCTTTCATAGTCGGCGGAAGGGCGGTCGAGAGGCTTGCCGCCTTCATACCCAAACCAGCCCTGCCCTGTTTTGCGCCCAAACAGCCCGGCGTCAAACTGCGCCTCGTGGTTCGGCGATGTTCTCAGCCGCTGATCTTGAAAATAGCCGTTGTAGACGATGTTCGAGACCGGGAAATTTACGTCTATCCCCGTCAGATCCATTAGCTCAAACGGACCCATCCTAAAATGCCGGCAGTCGCGCATGATCGCGTCGATCTGCGCAGGCGTCGCGACGCTTTCGTGGTTCATTCGCGCGCCTTCAGTCGTGAAGGCTCGACCGCCCATATTCACGAGGAAACCCGGGCTGTCTTTCACCACGACAGGCACGCGGGTCATGCGTTTGCCGATGATTGATAGGTTCTCGATAGTCAAGTCTGTGGTTTCCGCTGCTCGGATGACCTCAACCAGCTTCATCAAGGGAACCGGGTTGAAGAAGTGAAGCCCACCAACGCGGCCTCGTTTCTCACAAGCACGGGCGAGAGACGAAATCGGGATGGAGGATGTGTTTGTGGCGATAAGGCAATCATCCGAAACAACCGCCTCGATGGCTTTAAAAACGTCGTGCTTGACTGTGATCTCCTCGAACACCGCCTCCACAACTGCATCGCATTCACTGAACGCACTCAGGTCGCAGGGCACAAGCCGGTCAACGGCGGCCTCAGCGTCTTCTTCGGACATCCGGCCTTTCTCAGCCAGCCTTCTGATCCGTCCTGCGACCGCTTCTTTCGCAGCCTCCGCCGCGCCTTCGCGCGCATCATGGATCAGAGTGCGCATCCCCCCAGTGGCGGAGACTTGCGCGATCCCCTGCCCCATCGCGCCGCAACCGACGACGCCGACCAGATAATCGTCTGCTTCAGGGTGTTTCATGGGCGCGTCTCCTCACTATTCGCGGCAAAGCTAACCAGCCACCTTTGGGATTGGTATGGGTGACCCGGCGTTCCCGACTTTAGAACGGATGGACGCGGGCGTGAAAAGAGGTTCCACTACATTCAACGGAGGAACCGCCATGAAAATGAAAGCCGCCATTCTGTTCGAACAGGGTCTGCCAGCGCCCTACGCTCAGTCCAAACCATTGAGAGTGGAGGAGGTTGATCTTGCGCCCCCCGGCCCAGGCGAATTACTGATCAAAACCGGCGCGGCAGGGCTTTGCCATTCAGACCTTTCCATGATCCAGGGCGTGCTGCCCAAAGCGACCCCTATGGTGCCAGGCCATGAAGCGGCGGGCGTCGTGGTTGAGGTTGGCGAGGGCGTCACCGCCGCTAAGCCCGGCGATCATATCGTGATGAGCTTCATTCCCGCCTGCGGGTCGTGCGAATACTGCGCGCAGGGTCGACCCAACATTTGCCAGACCGCATGGGACCGCCGGACGACCGGCGCGCTTTTGACGGGCGAGCATCGGATCAGCTTGAACGGCGACAAGATCGATCACACAAATGGCGTGTCCTGTTACGCGGAATACATGGTCGCGGCGGAAGGGTCTGTGGTGGTCATCGACCCCGAGGTTCCGATGGTTGATGCAGCGCTGTTTGGATGCGCCGTCGCGACGGGCGTTGGGGCCATCATCAACACGGCCAAAGTTCGCGCCGGCGCTTCGGTCGCCGTGATCGGACTTGGCGGGGTCGGACTGTCAGCTGTTCTCGGCGCTCAGGTTGCTGGCGCGGGTCGCGTCATCACGATTGACGTCGATGATGCAAAGCTGGGTCTAAGCCGCCAGTTGGGCGCGACCGACACATTCAACGCGAAAGATCCAGATTGCGCCCAGCAGGTAGTCGAAGCGACCAAGGGTGGCGTCGAATACGTGATCGAGATCGCGGGCGTAATCCAAGCAATGCAGACCGCTTTCGACATCACCCGTCGCGGCGGCACGCTCGTCTCCGCCAGCCTCTCGAACGTGGAGCATCGGTGGGAGCTTCCGCAGGCCCAAATGGTGCTGCAGGAAAAATCTATTCTGGGCTCTATGATGGGCGGCTGCGTCTTTACCCGCGATATCCCACGTTACATCAACCTCTACCAGCAGGGGAAACTGCCTGTGGATCGGCTGCGGTCGGGCGAGATTGGACTTGATCAGTTGAACGAAGGTTTCGACAAACTCGCGTCCGGCGCCGCCGTTCGGCAAATGCTGGTCATGCATGACGAGTTCAGACCTTAGATGTCGCTGACAGTCGATTGAGCGGCAATCCGGCCTGCTATTCGCAGTCAAAACCAGACAAAGGATGCCCTGATGCGGCCAGCAACTTTCTCTAACACCGGCCAGTTTTGGCGGGGCAATCTACACACCCACTCCACCATGTCTGACGGCGCGCTGGAGGCAGCTGAGGTTTGTCGCCGCTATCAGGCGGAGGGGTATGATTTCATCGCCCTGACTGATCATTTCGTCGGTCTTTATGATTATCCGATGACCGATACCCGGCCTTACCGAAACGAAGCCTTCACAACGCTTATCGGGGCTGAGCTGCATTCCGGCGCGATGGAGAATGGGGAGCTTTGGCATATCCTGGCCGTTGGGCTGCCAGATGATTTTGCGCCCTCAAACAGCCCGTTTTTCATTCCGAATGATGATCAGGAAAGCGGCGCTGAGATCGCCAGACGCGCCCGGGATGCCGGGGCCTTCGTCACCATCGCCCACCCAGAATGGTCAGGGATGAGTGAGGCGGACGCCTGGTCTATCGACGCGGCCCATGCGGTTGAAATCTACAACCATGGCTGCGCAGTGGAATGTGATCGCCCGCATGGGTTCATGACCCTGGATCGGCTGAATTCCAAAGGCCACCGCATGAACCTGATCGCAACTGATGACGCGCATTTCAAAGGGCCGGATGCATTTGGCGGATGGGTCATGGTGAAGGCTGAGGAAAACTCACCCGAAGCGCTTTTGCAGGCGCTAAAGGACGGCGCGATGTATGCCAGCGAGGGGCCAGAGATCAGGGATATCCGGATCGAGGACAAGAAGATCCATGTTGAACATTCCGCCGCTGAATTCATGATCATCTCTGGTTATGGATCAGCGGCCAAGACGGTGCATGGCTCTTCTATGACCCGGTCGGAAATGAAACTGGCGCGGTTCGCTGACAGCGACTGGATCAGGGTAACGGTGATCGATGCAGCCGGAAAAAGGGCCTGGTCAAATCCGATCTGGTGGAAAGAAGCCTGAGACGGCCTTTTACTGCCATTACTAAAACCTTTCACATGTGAAAGCAGATCTAACTAACTGATATTGCTACGATTCAGCATACGGCGCAACATTTCGTTCCCTATACACCCCCATCGACACACCCATCGAAGGCGGATTTCTGACAGACCTAGAAGGCCCGAAAATACAAAAAGGGCGTGCCCTTTCCTATTCTTGCCCAGCCCTGAAAGGACTGTGTTACGATCAGACGATGTCCAGATTATCCAGCAGTGGATTGCCCAGCAGTTCGTTCAAGTCGAACTGATTTTCAACCAGATTGATCACACCGTCGCCGCCAAAAGCTTCAATCGGGACCAGGAACTGGTTTGGCGTATCAGTGTCATTGTAGATGATCGTGTCGATTGTGACATCATGCTCATTCTGCAGCTCAAGCAGTTCAGTCGAAAGCGGCTGATCCTGCGGGAGTTCTGGTTGCGTGGTGCCTTCCGAGGCTGACAGGATGTAGAGCAGATTGACCACATCGCCTGAACCGGACGAATTGAAATCAAAGAAATCGTTCGCCCCGGCAATTGCGGTATTCCAGATAGCTACGCCACCATCACCGCCAGCGCCATCAAACGCTTCTGACAAATCATCTCCGGATGTGAAGATCGTGTCGCCGCCATTGTCGGCAAGCGTCGTGTTCTGATCGTTCGGCGTTCGCAGGTTTGAGTTGGATGTGAATGTCTGAACCCCGATTTCCACGTCAGTGCTGAACCCGCTGATCCCGCCAAGGGTGCTGACGAATTGCTGAACGGTCGCAAGCTCTGCATCCAGAACGGTGTTAAAGTTGCCGTCGTTGTTCAGATCAACGCCGCCATTGAACAGGAACAACCCGTGCGGGGCGCCATTGCCCAGGCCCGATGATGCGTCGACCAGAAAGAGAATATTGTATTCAGTCTGCGGTGCAACATCATCTTCGCCAGAGATCGTAACGACAACATTTGCGGTGTCTTCGCCGCCGTTGCCATCGCCGATCGTGTAATCGAATGACACGGTGTCGGTGTCGCCCGTGTTCAGCGCATCGAAGTTGCCTTGATCATTGAAGATCAGGCTACCGTCAGACTGGACAGTGGCCAATGCTTCAGCGCCAAGGGTGTTGCTGGTAACCGTGAATTCATCACCTGCAGAGAACGTCTGACCACCGACGGTGACGGAGGTCACGGTCAATGTGTCGCCATCAGGGTCGCTGTCTACGGCGTTGTTGGCCCCACCCGGATCGGTCAGGATATTACCGATCTCGCCAGCCGCGGCGTCTTCAACCACGACATAAGCATTGTCTTCAGCCTGCGGAGCATCGTTCCGGCCAGCTATCTCAATGCGAACCTCTGCAGATGATTCTTCCTCACCATCGGTGATGGTGTAGTTGAATGTCAGCTGCGTGTGGTCCCTCCCGCCAAGCGCGACCATGTCTGCGCCCGGTGTGAAGGTCTAGGATCCGTCATCCGAAACGACCAGCGTGCCAGAGAACAGGCCATCATCTGTTGTAACGGTAATCGGGGTATCAAAGGCAATCGCTGCGCCGTTTACAACGACTTCGGTTACCGTGAGATCATCACCATCAGGGTCGCTGTCAGTGCCGTTGAACTCATCTTCGTCAGTGACGAAATTGCCCAAGACTTCAGTGTCCTGATCAGTTCCGTAGACATTGTCTTCGGCAACCGGCGAGGCATTTTCACCTTGGATTTCGACCTTGATAGTCGCCGTACTAACTACATCAGGCGCTTCAACCAATTTAGACACAGCACCCAGTTTAAGAGAACTGCCGCGGTGACCACCTTCGGCTCCAACGCTGGTCAACCTTAGGCCCATATCCTGTGCATTCAGCAGATCAAGAGTTAGGTCTTCAGTTGCGTGTGAGAGTGTGAATGTTGTTGACCGAACATCGCCTTTACCGATGCCCGACGTCCCAAATTTTCACACCACCGTCGAACTTGCCGTATTGTTTCAGGACCGACCCTTTGATGTTCGCTCCATGGCCAAGATTGTAGACCCCATCAGCATAGAATTTATCACGAGTGACATCTGTTCCGACTGCATCAAGACCTGACAGCAGGCTCTCATCCGATACATCAAAAAACAGGCCTCGAATATCGCCGATGTCCCCGCCGCCTTCGAGTACCTCTATAGACACAACAAGGTCGCCGCCGACTTCATCTATAACAACTTCAGCCTGCAGGCCGTTTGGTCCGTGGAAAGTCGTTGTAATGACGTCATCGTCAGCATTTGAACTTTGAACCGTATAGGTGAGCGTTTCGAACGCCTTTTCCGCACTAGTGAGGTCGTCGTGCGCTCCGTTCGCATTGAAATCGAATTCACCATTGGCGTTCAGCCGGAATTGCGCGCCACTTGCGAGATCAACCCAGCGACCGGCATCGGCCGGCTCACCATTTACTTCGATCACCGCACTGTTGGCCGGGTCGAGGTCATCGTTGACAAGGACATTACCTTCGCCGCCGTGCTCACCCCGGTTTTGCTTTCAAACACAATGAAAAAGTCATCAATCGCGTTTGCAGCGTCCGTCACGCCATTTAACACGACAGTGACAGTTGCGTCGGCTGTGCCGCCATCCGCGCCGGTTACAGTGTACGAAAGCGTGAAACTGTCGCTTTCACCATCGTTCAGTCCTTCGAACTGACCGTTCGTATCGAAGGATAGGTTACCTTCAGCATCGACGGTTACGACGATATCGACACCATTATCTGTCGTAATCAACAAATCCTCACCGGGCGCCAGACCACCAACTGCCGCCAGGGTCGCGTTCGAGTCATTGGCCAGGATGTTGAGCTGTGCGTCATCGCCTGCATCGCCAATGGATTCGTCTTCGGTGATTGCGATCGCGTCATTGACAGCTTCCGGGCCGGATTTGACTTCACCGCCTGTGAGGTCGTCGAACTTAGGCTCCCAGCAGCTGATGTTGCCGCTGCATGATACCGTCAGTTCCGCGCCTGCCGGCGGGATGCCGTAGCCTTCGTGGAATGCAAAATAGTCGTCGCCGCCGCCTTCCTGCTCAATCTCGATCAGCAGGTACCAGTTGCCATCCTGGTCGCAGACCCACATGTAGCCTTTCGGCGTAAATCTGACCGCCATTGCCCACTTCCTGCCCATCCTGAGTGATGGAGGCTTGCTGGCCGTGCTTGTCGTTCGAATTCTCGTTGTGGCGCGAGTCGCCGCTAAGCCGGTTGTCATTGTCGGTGACCGAAAACTCAACGCTGGCGGAGCCGGGCATCGTGAAGGTGTCGCCATATCCAAGATCGTTGCCGCTGCCTGCAGCCAACAAATCAGCCTCGGTAAAGGCCGTGAAGTTGTATGTCGTCGACGAGGAATGGCTCATCTCTGTCTTCCTTCTCGCTGCGCATGCCCAACAGCGCTCTAACTTTATTGAACGCATTGATTTTGATTGAGGGTCGGCGGCGGACGAAATATCTCGCCAGCACGATCGTGGGGAGTGCGCGTCTACCTAACAATTTGGTCCCTTAAACACGGACCTGCCATCCTGGTACGACACGCGCTCCTTGCCCCAGCATCAAAGCGCTATTCACTCTCACAACCGTTGCGGCGCGTATCAGCCGCTTGCGGTTTTACAATTCACAGGGAGTTGGATTTGGCCTACCAACGCAGATCAAAGACAAAGTCGCCAACACGGCCACAGTTCGTCCATAGTCTGTGCCTGAGCTTGAGTACCCCACTCCTAACCCACATTGATACAAATTCACGTCCCAAACGCAGCATCAATGGGGTAGATCATTGCCTGATCTTTTTGAGTTAGGTAAATCAATTTTTACACTATGGCGAAAATTAGGCGCAAATTGCACTTAGAAAGCGAGATCGTCGGCATTCAAACGCATTCCACTATCGTCACGGTTGCAGGTTTCGCGAAAACCGGCGGTTAACTGCAAAGAATCAGTCCATTTCAGTGATTTTGCCCACCGGCCTGCACCCGCAAACCGGTGGGGATATGCCAAATCAGATCGTTTTGCCCCGGAACAGGCCCGTAGGTTTGATCAGCAGCACAACGACCAGAATGATGAACGAGATGGCGAACTTGTAGTCCGTGCCAAGCAGCTGCACCAATCCTTCTGGGGCCATGTCTTCCGGCAGCAGATGCCCAAAGACGCGCTTGTAGGCGTAGGTCACCCCAAGTTCTGAAAATGCGATGACGAAGCCGCCCAGGATGGCGCCAATGGGCGACCCGATTCCACCCACGATGGCCGCCGCGAACATCGGCAGGATCAGCTGGAAATAGACGAACGGTTTAAACGATTTATCGAGGCCATAGAGCGTGCCTGCAATGGTCGCCAGCGCGGCGACGACGATCCAGCAGACCATTACGACGCGGTCGGGATTGACGCCGGACAAAAGAGCGAGATCCTCGTTGTCCGAATAGGCACGCATCGCCTTGCCCATGCGGGTTTTCTGCAGGAACCAGAAAAGGACGATGACCACAATAATCGCCACGGCGAGCGTGATGCCCTGCGTGACCTTAATCGAGAGACCCTCCGCCAGCCCGGTCATTTCCTTGAAATCCCGCGCCTTGATGAAGAACCGCGCGCCATCGTTGAACCGTTGGTCATCGACACCGATCACAAAGCGGACGATGCCGTTCATGATGAACATGACGCCGACCGATGTGATCACAAAGATCACCCCCGGACTGCGTTGCGCGCGGAAGAAGCGATAGATGTATCGGTCGGTCAGCAGCACGATGCCCGCTGTCATCACGATGCCCAGCGGCAGAACGAACAGCGCTGTAGGGATCGGATTGGTCGATATCCCCATACTCTGCAGGCCCCAAACGCCCAGAATCGTGAACATCGTGCCGAACGCCATTGTGTCGCCATGGGCGAAGTTCGAAAAGCGCAGGACAGAGTAAACCAGCGTGATACCCACCGCGCCGAGCGCGAGCTGGCTGCCGTAAGAGATGCCGGGGACGAGGACGAAGTTCGCCAGAACGACGAAGGCGTTTAGGAAATCGGTCATAGCGGCGCCTTCAGTAGCTCACCGTCCCGGACTTGATCCGGGACCTCGCGCAGTACGGTTCGAGGTCCCGGATCAAGTCCGGGACCGTGCTTAACTGAGATGATGAACAAAACTCTAGCCCCCCAGGAAACTGCGGCGGACATCAGGATTCGCCAACAGCGCCGCCCCCGTATCCGTGTATCGGTTCTCACCCTGCACCAGCACAAAGCCTTTGTCGGCGATGTTCAGGGCCTGGCGGGCGTTCTGTTCTACCATCAGGATGGCGATGCCGGTTTTGCGGATCTCAAGGATCCGGTCGAACAGCTCATCCATAACAATGGGTGAGACGCCGGCGGTCGGCTCGTCCAGCATCAGGACGGTCGGCTTGGTCATCAGCGCACGGCCGACGGCGACTTGTTGGCGTTGGCCGCCCGAAAGCTCCCCCGCCATCTGGTTCTGCTTTTCGGCCAGGATCGGGAAGAGGCCAAAGACCTGCTCCATCGTTTCCTCGACTCCGCTGTCGCGCAGGTAGGCGCCCATTTCGAGGTTTTCTTTGACTGTCATGCCAGTGAAGACATTCTGGGTCTGGGGGACAAACGCCATCCCCTCTGGCACCCGATCCTGGGGCTTGAGGTCGGTGATGTCCTTGCCACCGAGCCGCACGGCGCCTTCGCGCAGCGGCAACATGCCAAAGACGGCCTTCATCGCGGTGGACTTGCCGGCGCCGTTCGGCCCGACGATCACGGCGATTTCACCCTTTTCAACTGAGATCGTACACGAGTGCAGAATATCCGCCCCGCCATAGCCCCCGATCATGGCGTCGCCGATGAGGAATGGTTCAGTCATTGGATTGGAGCCTCGTTCTGCTCATGAAAATGTCATGGGCTGCCATGATATCGAAGTCATCGGGAAATTCGGTCGAGACCGTTACGACGAAAGCCCCTCGATTTTCGATCATAGCGGTCGACAACACGCTCTTTTCTTCACCGACTTCGAGGCTCCATTCAATGAACTCAATGCCGTGTCTCGTCACTGAGCGGTAATCCTCATTCATGCCTTCGAGATCAGCGATCAGTTTTAGCTTTATCTTCCGCCAAAAGGCCCGATCGCCAAGACGAATGATATCTTGCGGGTGTTCCGTGAAGGACCAGCTGTTAGCTACAAATTCACTGTCATGCATTGCTGCAAAAACTGGTTTTGCCATTTCTGGGTCGAATTCCTGAATTCTGTTTCCCCCGCACATTTCCCACTGAGAGGTAATGGGCCAACAGTTTGCGCCATCAGGCCAAGCAGTTCCCGGCAGCAATGCCAGGGTCAATGCCGTGAGTATACACTTGCCGAAACTCACTCACTCACCCTTCAACCGAAACGCCTCAACCGCCGCTTCGTGCCGCGCTTTCAGCTGCTCACGATCGACTGGTGGTTGGCCCGAGGTCACAAAGGAATACCCAATACCCTTGCTGATCAGGAAAGTCAGGCGAGACCGATTGCCTTCGCCCCATTCCTTCACTGTGAACTCATATTCCAGCGCGCGTCCGTCCAGCCGTTCACTCTCTTCGAACGTTACCTCTTCATAATCCTCACCACCATATTCCAGCGCGAAAGTGGCGACCTGCTCTTCAAAAATGACCTGATCGCTCTGGTCCTGCCGTGCGACAGACCGCAGACGGTGGAGGTGATAGAAGTCTACGCCATCCGCCGCGACATGCAAAACGCCTTCCTCGACATATCGCTGGAAGGTCCAATCCGACTGGCCGCAGAAATCTGCCCCCGTGCCGATGGAGATACAATCCGCCATCGCAGGCAGGGGCGCGGCGACCAGCGCCGCCATCAGTAGTCGGCGCATCAGGCGTCTTCCTTGTTTTTCAATCCGGTGCCGAGATAAGCCTCGATCACCCGTTCGTCAGATTTCACCTCTTCCGCCGTGCCTTCGGTCAGCACCTGACCCTCAGCCATGACGATGACCGGGTCACAGAGGCGGGTGATGAAATCCATGTCGTGTTCGATCATGCAGAACGTATAGCCACGTTCCTTGTTCAGCCGGATGATTGCGTCGCCAATGGTGTTCAGCAGCGTCCGGTTCACCCCAGCGCCAACCTCATCGAGGAACACGATCTTGGCGTCGACCATCATGGTACGGCCAAGTTCCAGCAGCTTTTTCTGGCCGCCGGACAGGTTTCCGGCTTTTTCGTCTGCGACGTGAGAGATGGCGAGGAAATCGATAACCTCATCAGCCTTGTCGCGGATCGCTTTTTCCTCAGCCCGCACCTTACCGGGTTTGAACCAGGCGTCCCAAAGGCGTTCGCCCGACTGATCGCCGGGCACCATCATCAGATTTTCGCGTACCGTGAGGGTCGAGAACTCATGCGCAATCTGGAAGGTGCGCAGCAGGCCCTTGGCGAAAAGGTCATGCGGTTTCAGGCCAGTAATGTCTTCGTCATCCAGATAGACCCGACCGGATGTCGGCAGGTAATGGCCTGCGATGACGTTGAAAATGGTCGTTTTGCCGGCCCCGTTCGGGCCGATCAGACCGGTTATGGTCCCCTCGGCGATCTCCAGCGAGGCGCCGTCGACAGCCCGAAGGCCGCCAAAATGCATGTGGAGATCGTCGACGCGGATCATATTCTGCCCCTCAAAAATAGGCGGCCCGGAGTCAACCCCCGGGCCGCCGTCATTCAAAACCGATTAGTGGTAGCCAACCGTTTTCATTTTCCCGCCTTCAAAGACGATCTCTTTGTAGGCGCCGGCAGATTCGCCAGAACCAACCAGCTCAACCGCAGAGGCGCCGACATAGTCGATGTCTTTGCCTTCACCGACCAGCTTCAGCGCTTTGCCCAGCTCACCGGGGTAGATTTTCTCACCCGGCGCGTTGGCCAGATCCATGATGTAGCCGGCGAAATCGGTTGACTTCGTTGATCCGGACGCCTGCATCGCAAGCGCGATCAGAGCAGCCGCGTCATAGCTTTCGCCAGCGAATGCAGATGCTTCAAACCCAGCTGCTTTCGCCATATCAGAGAACGCCACTGCGCCCGGGCTGTCTGTGCCTGGCAGTGCGCCGTAGGAGCCGTCGAGGTCAGAGCCGATGGCCTCACCCAATGGGTCACCGGTCATGCCGTCTGGCAGATAGAACGTGTCGAACGCGCCAGTGTCGAGCGCGCCACGGATGATGCCCTGACCACCTTGGTCGAGATAACCCGCAACGACCAGAACTTCGCCGCCTGCAGACGCCAGCGCGCCAACCTCAGCCGAATAGTCTGCTTTGCCGTCTTCATGTGGCGCGTTGATGGTGACAGATCCGCCATCGGCCTTGAAGTTGGTCTCGATCGAGTCGGCAAGGCCCTTGCCGTAGTCGTTGTTGGTGTAGGTGACCGCAATTTCCTTGACGCCTTTGGACATCAGAATTTTGGAAACGATCTGGCCCTGACGCGCATCAGATGGCGCCGTGCGGAAGAACAGGCCATTGTCTTCAATGGTTGAAAGCGCAGGCGATGTTGCGGATGGCGAGATCATGACGATGCCGTTGGCAACAGCGACGTTCGTCAGAACAGATGTCGTCACGCCGGAACAGTCAGCACCAACGATGGCGGCGACGCCGTCGGATGTAATCAGACGCTCAGCCGCGGCGTTGGCGGCAGCGGCGTCGATGCAGGTGCTGTCGGCGCGAACTGGCGCAAGCGCCTTGCCGCCCAGCAGGGCTTTCGAATCCGTAACTTCCTTCATCGCCAGCTCAGCACCAGCGCCCATTGCAGGCGTCATCGATTCAATCGGGCCAGTGAAGCCAAGCAAAACGCCGATCTTGACGGCATGTGCAGCGGCATGCGCAGAGCCGGCCATGGCCAGCGATACGACGGCTGCTGAAAGTAGCAGTTTTTTCATTTGTCTCTCCTGTTGGTCAGACGATCTGACTTGTCTTGAGGTCACGCCTCAAGCTGCTGATGATTAATTACATCAAATTTCGGAATGGCAACCGTTGGAAGGCATTTTTGCCCATCAAAAAGGCATTTTCAGCGCTTCTGACGGCATCTGACTTCTCTCTGCGCCAAAATCGCTCTAAGCGTGTTGTCAGGGGAATTCAGAGGGGTTCGATGCGCCGCACACTATCCGCCGTACTCGCCGATGTGGTCGGCTCATCCGCGCTGATGAGCGCGGATGAGCGCGGATGCTGACGGAACCTTGGCGACGCTCCGCCGTCTGCGCGCCGAAATCCTTGGCCCCGCCGTCGCCGCGCGGCATGGGCGCGTCGTCAAGTCGATGGGCGACGGTTGGATCGTCGTCTTCAACGCAGTCGCCGACGCTGTGGAATGCGCCATGCAGGTGCAGGACCGATTGAAAATCGACAGGGCGATTCAGCTGCGAATGGGCCTGCATCTGGGTGATGTGGCTGAAGCCGATGAGGATGTCTTTGGCGACGGCGTCAACATCGCCGCCCGGCTGCAAGACCTCGCCGAACCGGGCGCTTTAGCGATCTCGGGCGCCGCGCGGGCGCTGCTGGACGGAACGCTGCGCCCATCCTTCGATGATGCGGGCGAGCGAGAGCTGAAGAACATCGCAGAACCTGTGCCCGTTTGGGTGCGCGGCGGCGACGTCGCTGGCAACATAGCGGTGATTGAAAGGGGTGGTATGCCCCGGCTCGCCATCCTGCCAGTCACGACGCAAGATCCGAGAGACGATGTTCAGGAACTGGCGATGGCGCTGATCGGAGATCTCGCCACGCATCTGAATGTATATCGCTTTCTCACAGCCGCCGCGACCAAAGCGCCTGAGGCGACGGATTATCGCCTTATCTCAACCCTACGCGCACGCGGCGACCGCATCCGATTGGAGGCGCGATTGCTTGCGCCGGATGGAACACAAGTTGCGGCGAACAAATTTGACGGTGATCTATCGGACAGCTTCGACTGGCAGGATGACACCAGTTTTGCGCTAGCTCAGGCGGTGATGGACGGTTTGTTCGGTTTTGAGCTTTCGTCCTTTTCCAACCAGGCGAACGAAGACTGCACCGCAGAGCAACTGATGCTTCGCCACATCCTCCACCGCGTCAACAACGGACCTGACTTTGAGCGCAGTATCGATGTTCTTCGCATCTCAATGGACAAGAGCCCTAAATGGGTCGTGCTCTACGCCACCGCGGTCAGTTTTATCCTCATCGCGGTCACCAACGGCTGCGCCCAATATGTCACGCACCATATACCTAAGATGAAAGAGTGGATGCAGAAGGCCGACGCGCTGGAACCGCCTTTCACCAGCACCCGCGTCATCTTCGCGATAGAAAAGGTTGCACGCCGCCGCGACCTCGAAGGCGCAGTCGATGATGTTCGCCTAGTCCTTCGCAACTTACCGTTCGATCCGGAAGCGCTTGGGTATGCTGGCTGGGTCTACAATTACTGCGGGCGGTCTGAGGACGCGCTGCGTTGTTTCGATCAGATGAAGCGCGCCGTCACCCTGGACTTCATGGATCAGCTGGAAACGAACGGTCGCGCAATGGCGTTGATGATGGCGGGTGAGCATAAGCGCGCCAGCGATATGTATGTCGAGATCACGACGCGCTGGCCGAACTATATCGGCGCGCATATGATCGGAGCCGCATCTTCCATATGGGTGGGTGACGAAGAACGGGCGGAGAAGGCGATCAAGCGAGTTCTTGAGCTTTCACCGGGCCTGACGCTTTAGCAGATGAGCTGGCGCCCAGACGTGGAATATGTTCCGGGCATCAAGTTGTACTACGATGGGCTGCGCAAGGCCGGGATGCCCGAGGGGGCCGAGGGCTTGCCTCCGCGCTAGGCTCAGATACCTTTGCGGCTGAGGAGACACGCCCATGACCACCGCCGCCCCCGCCTATACAGCCGAAATCCGCCTGCCGACCCTGAACCTGCACGATGATTTGCCGTTCTACGAAGGCTTGGGCTTTCGCCTCGACCAGATCTGGCCCGCGGATGATCCCGCCGTCGCCATCATCTCGGGCCACGGCCTGCGCATCCGGCTTGAGCGTGGCGCGGCGGAGGCGCCGGGCACAATCCGACTGCTGGGCGATGAGGCGCGCGAGGCACTGACGGCCCCAAGTGGCGTGCGCGTCGAATTCGCGCCGCTGGTGGAAACGATGGAGCAACCCGCAACTCAGCACGCCTTCATGACCCGGCGCCTGGCCGATCAGGCGCCTTGGGTGATTGGTCGGGCTGGTATGAACTACCGCGACCTCATTCCAGATCGATTGGGCGGGGCGATCATCGCCTCCCACATCCGCATTCTGGATGAAGGACCGGTGCCGGACATGGTCCACTATCACACTGTCGGCTTTCAGCTGATCTTCTGCCACGCGGGCTGGGTTGATCTGGTTTACGAGGATCAGGGACCGCAATTTCGGCTTTCAGCAGGTGATTGCGTGATCCAACCGCCACAGATCAGGCACAGGGTGCTGCATTCTTCCGATAATCTTGAAGTCATTGAGATCGGCGTCCCGGCGGAGCATGTCACATCGATCGACCACGAGATGGAACTGCCAACGCCCCATCATCGTCCGGAGCGAGAGTTTGGCGGGCAGGTCTTTGTACATCACAAAGAGGCTGAGGCGACATGGAAGCCGTGGCGCTTTGACGGTTGGACGTCACGCGACACTGGCATTGGCGCAGGCACGCGCGGCGTTGCAGGCGTGCATGTCGCGCGATCAGGTGGGACGGATGGCCCGATGGCGCGCCATGACTGCGACATCCATTTCAGCTTCGTCCGCGCGGGAGAGATGACGCTGGAAAGTGAAGGCGAAGCGCCCGTCAGGCTGTCCGCCGGCGACGCCTTTGTCATCCCGCCGGGTATGGCGAAGCGTTATGCCGAATGCTCAGACGATCTGGAGGTTTTGGAAGTGGCGCTAGCGGCAGATTTTGAGACGACCACATAGGGTGCGCCCCGCCGCACCTGTCGCTTAATCCGCCCTGAGCCGGGCCAACGCCTGCCTTTAAGCCGGCAGGCATTTGCTTTCAAATGCCCATAGGTCGTGGGTGGTTAGGCAGCGTTCCGTCCGCTTCGCTTCAATGCTGCAGAAACACCAACCCTCAATAAGTCGGATGAAACTTCCCAGCCGGTGACAGGGTGAAAATCTCACAGCCGTCGACCGTTACGCCGATCGAATGCTCAAACTGCGCTGACAGCGACTTGTCTCGCGTCACTGCCGTCCAACCGTCCGACAGAATTTTTGTGTCCGGGTGGCCAAGATTCACCATCGGCTCAATGGTGAAGAACATGCCTTCGCGCAACGTAGCGCCGCCGCCCGGTCGACCGTAATGCAGGACGTTTGGCGCGTCGTGGAAGACGCGTCCCAGACCATGGCCACAGAAATCGCGGACGACGCCGCAGCGTTCCCGCTCCACAAAACGCTGAATGGCATGGCCGATGTCGCCGAAGGTATTCCCCGGCTTGACCATTTCGATGCCACGCATCAGCGCCTCATGCGTGATCTCAATCAGGCGTTCGGTTTTGCGGTTCAGGGCGCCCGCCACATACATCCGGCTGGTGTCGCCATACCAGCCGTCCAGAATGCAGGTGACGTCGATGTTCAGGATGTCGCCCTTTTTCAACTTTTTGGGGCCGGGAATGCCGTGGCAGACCACATGGTTCAGCGAAATGCAGCTGGATTTTGGATAACCGCGATAGCCGAGCGTCGCCGGGGTTGCGCCGCGTTCGGTCATGAAAGCGTGCATCAGGTCGTCCAGCGCCTCAGTCGTTACGCCAGGTTCGACATGTTCAGCGATCATATCAAGGGTTTCGGCAGCCAGACGACCGGCGGCACGCATGCCGTCAAAATCTTCGGGCGCGAATAGTTTGATGCCTTCCGGCGTGCGGTCTGAGCGGGGCTGGTCCACTGCGATCGTCCTTGGTTTCTTTATCTCGCCTATTAGAGAGGCGTTACTTTTCGGTTGCAAGCATTTCAGAGCATATCGGCGTTATGGAACGTCATCTGTGCGCCCAATGTCACGCTGGTCAGCGATACACTTGCGGCGAAGGCGTATGTCTCCATCCCCGCTGTCTTTGCCTCTGCATGGGCGGCTGAGTAGGCCGGATCGATGTCAGACGCAATCCGCATATCCGTGTAGTCGGCGCGGTGGGCGAGATAAAGCGTGGCGGCGCGGGCGCCGGATTTGGCCATCTCAGTCAATTCGTGAAGGTGCTTGGCGCCACGGGCGGTTTTGGTGTCAGGGAACTCCGCCCAATCGCCACGGCGGAGGGTGACGCATTTGACCTCAAGATAGCAGTCAGGCCGCCCGCCCCCCGTCAGCAGGAAATCGATGCGGCTGCCGGTTCCATACTTCACCTCGCGCCGGATCTCATCATAGCCATGGAAGGCTGGGATGGCGCCGGCCCGCAGCGCTTCTTCGACCACCTTGTTTGGCAGACCGGTGTCGACGCCCACGAGGCCACCTTCGACTTCGACGACCTTCCAGGCGAATTTCAGCTTTTTCTTCGGATCATCGTTCGGCTCAACCCACACCCGCATTCCAGGGTCGGCCATGCCGGTCATCGCGCCAGGATTGGCGCAATGGGCTGTGACGGTGCGGCCCTCACCCAACTTGTCGTCTTCAAGCTCGACGTCAGCCAGAAACCGTTTATATCGCTGGATTAACCTGCCGGGGATGAGGGGTGCGCCAAAGTTCATGGCCCCTCGCCTACCCCGATGTGCCGCATACGACAAGGAGGCTTTCATGTCATCTCAACCAACCGCAGCCATGCTGGTCATCGGCGACGAAATCCTGTCGGGTCGCACGCGCGAAGGCAATGGCTGGCATTTGGCGAAGGAACTGACTGAGGCCGGGGTTTCCCTGCGTGAGATGCGGGTCGTGGCGGATGAGAAGCCCGATATCATCGACGCAGTGCAAACGCTGAGCGGGAAGTACGACTACGTCTTCACCTCAGGCGGCATCGGCCCCACACACGACGACATCACGGCTGACTGCGTGGCTGAGGCGTTCGGTGACAACATTGGCGTGCGGGATGACGCACATGCGATCCTGGTTGACCACTATGGCTCAGACGACATCAATGAGGCCCGCCTGCGCATGGCCCGCATCCCCGATACCGCGACGCTGATCGCTAACCCGGTCAGCCGGGCGCCGGGGTTCAGGATCGGCAACGTGCATGTGATGGCAGGCGTGCCTAAAGTATTTGAAGCAATGGTGGCTGAGGTTCTGCCAACGCTGGCTGGCGGTCAGCCGCTGCTGTCATGGGCCTTGCGGGTAGAGGCGCCCGAAGGCGAGATGGCCGGCCCGTTGGGTGAGGTTGACGCCCGCCATCCAGATGTGTCCTTCGGGTCATATCCGTTCTTTCGGGGCGTCCTCGGGTCAACCCTGATCGGACGCAGTGCGGATCTGGCGGCGTTGACAGCTGGGATCAACGATCTGAGAGAGACGCTGGTGGCCAGAGGTCTGGTCAAGATCGAAGAAACCCCGCCTGGCTAGCCGCACGTTTCAGCCAACGATGGCATCGAGGAAAAATGCGGTAAGGCCTTGTTTCGGTGCGTTCGGCGGCCATACCGCATAAACGCCTACCGGGCTGTGGCTCCATTCGGGCAGCACATGCTCCACCACCCCCGCGGCGATATCCGCTTCGGCGAGGAAATCCGGCACAATCGCCAATCCAGCGCCTGCCCGCGCCAGCCGATAGAGGGCGTTGGCGTCATTGACGCTTAGTTGCGGCGTCGGCTGCAGCCTGATGTTGCCCCCATTCTTTCCCAGAAAATCAGGTTTCAGGCGGACAGGCGCAAGTTCCAACCAGTCCCAATCGGCCACATCCTCTGGCGACGTGGGGCGCGGGCGATTGGCAAGATAGTCCGTCGAAGCGACGAGAATGCGATGAATATCGTAAAGCTTTCTCGCTTTTAACGAACTGTCCTTCAGCCATCCCATCCTTATGGCGATATCGATTCCAGATCCGATAATCTCTCGTCTTGCGTCCGAAAAATCGAGGTTCAGCTGCGCCTTTGGGTGAGTGATTGAGAACGAGGCAATCCGGTCAATCAACGCCGATTGGGATAGAACCGCTGGAAGGGTCACGTTCAGCACTCCAGACGCCTGGCGTCCGCTATCAACGACGGACTGGATGCCCGTCTCTGCCGCCTCAACCATGGTCTGCGCCTGTGCGTAAAGACGTTTTCCATCCTCGGTCAGAGATAGCTTGCGCGTGGACCTGTACAGAAGCGCGGCGCCCAGCTGCTCTTCCAGTTGGCCTATGTGGTGGCTGACCACAGAGGGCGAAATGCCAAGGGCCCGCGCCGCAGCCCGGAAAGATCCGTGATCGACGGTTTTTGCGAATATCGCGATCTGACGCAGTTGATCCAGAATAGTTTAAATATCCGAACAGTGAAACTGATTTATCTCATATAATAAAACAAAACAGATCTGTCCATCTTTCCTGCATGAGGGAGCATCGCAATCAGGCGGCCGTTCCCCGAACTTGGAGGATAGAATGTACACGACAGTTTTCTCGCTGCTGGCGGCGGCAACCCTGATGGTCTGCACCGCAACCATGAGCGCGCATGCTGGCGCGAAATCCGTAGTTGAGCCGTTTTACGCGTTTCTGAGCAATCCGGCGTCCAAAGTGCACGCCAAGGCTGCGCGCGGCGTCATGGCCGATAACTGGGTCAGCATCGGCGACTATTCAGGCAAGACAAAGTCGCCAGGCGCTTTCGTCGGCCAGATCGGCGGGTTCGGCAACCTGATCCCAGACATGAACTGGGAAATGATTGAAGTCATCGAGACTGGCGACAAGGTCATCGTTCGCGGCCGCGCGACAGGTACGCCACAAGGGTCAATGTTTGGCATCGACGGTCAGGGGCGCGGTTTCGATATCATGTCCATCGACATTCATACGATCAAAGATGGTAAGATCGTCGACACGCATCACGTCGAGGACTGGGCCAGCGCACTGCGCCAGTTGAGCGGCAAGTAAGATCAGGAGGCTGACATGACTGGCATCATTGAAATGAAGTTTGTGCATTCGCTCAAAAGCTGCGTCTCAACGGTTCTGGTCATCGGCCTGATTGCTTGTAGCGGGGCTTTGGCGGAAGAACGCCCGCTGCCAGAAAGAGCGGGGCCGCCGGTCAAAACGACAGCCGGCGTCCCGCATGTCCAGCTGGGCGTCCAACCCGCGCCAGAGGTTAACGCCTCATTTCTTCACTGCATCGCTGCGTTGCCGAATGTTGAGATAAGACCAACAGTCGTGTCCCTGCCCGGCGCGCAAGGGTTTTGGTTGCTTGATGATCTGCCATTGGCGAGGCCAGACGTCATTGTCGGCGGGCGGGAATTCGCCCATGTCCATCCAGATGGCAGTTTACATGCCTCTCTTCCCCCAGAACGCGCCCGTGAAGCAGTCGCCTAAGGATGGGCAGTCAGCCACCCATGGGCCGATCAGCGTTCGGGGTGGGAAGGGTTTGTGATGCTCTTCACGCCAAGCACGATGGCAGAGATGGAAGTCACGTTTCAATTGGTGCTCGACGGCTACAATTTTGTCGTTGGGACTGACTTGCAGGCTGAGGACTACGCCGGATGATCTGAAATGGGTCGGGTTTGATCCGACGATCCCGGTCGTCACAATTTCGGCGTAAGCTCTTGCCCAGCGCCGCCCGACCCGGCAGTCTTTAAGCATGCCTGAACCTTTCAAAAATCTTTTCAATCCGGCGCTGATCTCAGCAATGAGCGATCATCTGCAAAAGGCCGCTCCGACCTTTGACCGCGCAACGTTCATCAGGACGGCCTGCGACGGTCTCGATGAGTTGGAGATGAAGGAAAGAGCCACCCATATCCAGGCCGCGCTCAACAAGCTGCTGCCCGCCGACTTCCGCGCTGCATGCAAGGTGATGCTGGCCAGTCTTTCGCCCAAAACTGACGAGGATTGGAAAGCAGAGGATATCGAAACCCTCGGCATTTGCGGCTGGGCTATCATGCCGATGGCCGAGATCGTCGCCGCGCGAGGGCTGGATGATTTCGACTACGCGATGGGCGTTCTGGCTGAGATGACAAAGCGCTTCACCTCAGAATTCGCCGTCCGCCCGTTCCTGATCGCCGATCCTGAACGTGGCGTAGAGATCGCACGCAAATGGGCCGAGGATGACAATTACAACGTCCGCCGCTTTGCGTCAGAGGGCACGCGCCCCCGTTTGCCCTGGGGATTGCGATTGCAGAGCTTCGTACAGGACCCTCAGCCCCTGTTGCCGCTTTTAACCCAGTTGCGCGATGACCCGTCGGAATACGTCCGCCGCTCTGTCGCCAACTCCCTCAACGACATCGCCAAGGATCATCCAGACCTGATCGCCGAAATCGCGGCGGACTGGCTGAAAGAAGCGCCAAAAAATCGTGTGCGGTTGGTCAAACACGCCTGCCGGACGCTGATCAAGGCGGGTCATGCACCGACACTGGCGGCGCTGGGATATGGCCTGGCGGAGGTTGACGTCTCCCCCATTACCCTCGCCGCGCCTGTCGTGAACATGGGCGGGCATCTGGAGTTTTCAGCCACGGTCACATCAAAGGCGAAGACCACCCAGCCACTGATCATCGACTATGTGATCCATCACCGCAAAGCGAACGGCGGGACAACGCCGAAGACGTTCAAGTGGAAGGTTATGGAGCTTGGGACGGGTAAGTCAGCGACGCTGTCGAAGCGGCACGCGATCAAGCCGATTACGACGCGGGTGTACTACGCCGGGCAGCATGCGGTGGAGGTTCAGATCAACGGGCAGTCGTATGCTGAGGCGAAGTTTGAGCTGATCGTTTAGACAGGCATTTGCGCAGAAAATGAGCTTCTACTCACGCGGCAGGCCAAGTTTCACAAGTTTCTCATAAGCCACTTCGTTCTTCTCCAAGAACCTATCCACCCACTTGTAAAAGCTGTTTCGACCTCTGATCTGCTTACCTGAGATGTCTGGATTTTTTCGGCGCAGCATATCCAGGTAAAAAACAGCATCGTCATTGCGGCCAACCTGTACGCTGGCGAAAGCGGCATTCACAACGACAGCCTCTGACGCATTCTGATACCTGCTCGCAGTCGCAAACGCGTTTGCACTTTCCTCGTCGAACTCCCAACAGTTTTCAACCAAACGCGCCGCACCAAGCAAGTTATGGAAAAGGTAGGCCTGTGGATCCCGCGGGCTGAGTCGAAGCGCCCTTGACGCGACCTCTCTGAATACGGTTGGGTCGGTATTAACTTTGGCGAACTCTGCATTGCCGCGCGCCATACAAAGAATAAGCGAGTTCGGGTTCAAGGCATCTGCAATAGTGAACGCGATATCCGCATCACGATCTCGGCCAAGAAACTTCAGGATGCCGGCATGAAAGACGTGGCCATAGTCAGATTTGGCGTCAAGCGCGATCGCTCGCTCCGACAGATTTTAGCCTGCCTTGAGTTCGACCGCAAACTCTTCGCCCCATCCCAGCATCGCACTCGCATAGTGAACGCGCGCGGAAAGCGCATGCGCCAGTGCAAAGTCGGAGTTCAGTTTAATGGCCTTCCGATAGAGGGTTTGCGCAGCTCCAAAATCCTCCCGCGTGTATTCGAGGAATCGGGAAAACCCTTTTTGCGCCAGCTCCCACGCAGTCAGGCTTTCTGTCGGCTTGCGCCGCGACAACGTCCGTTCATGCGCACCCAGTTCAGGCTCAACCCCGGAAACAATCGCGCTGGTTAGCTCGTCTTGCACATCGAAGAGGTCCGCCATTGTCCTGTCCCACCGTTCCGCCCAGAGATGCGCGGCGGACGGAGCCTTCGACGACGTAGCGCACGTCCAGTTCTTTCGCGATTTCGCGCACATCCTTCGGCGCGCCCTTGTAGGTGAAGGCTGAGTTTCGGGCGATGACAGTCAGGGTGCGAAAGCGCGAAAGCTCCGTCGTGACGTCCTCGACGATGCCGTCGGCCAGAAACTCCTGCTCCGGATCGGACGACATGTTGTCGAAGGGCAGCACCACCAGCGATGGGAGTATCGCGGTTTTGGTGGCGGTCTTGGCGGGACGAACCCCTTCAACCTCCACCCGCCAGACATCAATCGGCTCAGGGATGTTCTTGACGTTTTGCGGGCCCAGCGCGGTCAACGGCGCGTCGATCTTGCCCCGGATCTGCTCATGCACCGCGCACGATATGCAGACGCCACCCGGCGGCGCGAGACTTTCCAGACGGGCGGCGACGTTTACGCCATCGCCAAGGATATCGTCGCCTTCGATGATGACATCGCCAAGGTTGATCCCGATGCGGAACTGAATGCGGGTCTCGTCCGCCTGTTCACGCTCTCGCGCCACCATCGCTTTCTGGATCGCCAGTGAGGCGCGGGCCGCCGCGACAGGCGAAGGAAACTCAACCAGCAGGCCATCGCCCATCGTCTTGCTCAGCCGAGCCTTCGCCGCCTCAAGTTCAGGGTCGATCACGTCAGAGCGTATCACCCGAAATCGAGTAAGCGTGCCTTCTTCGTCCGCCGCCATCAGTCACGAGTAACCAACCATGTCGGCTGCTACAATCGTGGTCAGTCGACGGTCCATGGATCACTTTCGGGATAATTCAATCCAGTCACTATGCAGCAAGGCAGTTCGGAAGCAATCGTCTAACTCGGTCTGGTCAGGTCCCGCGCGGTTTCACCCGCCGGGTCGCCTCAGCCTCCAACGGATTTTCCGGCCAGGGGTGGCGCGGATAACGGCCCCGCATGTCCTTGCGCACATCGGCGTAAGACGTGCGCCAGAACCCCGGCAGATCCGCCGTGGTCTGCACCGGGCGACCAGCGGGGGAGAGAAGTTCAATCAGCAGCGGCGTCCGATCCGGGCCTACGACGGGGTGCTGATACAAACCGAACAGTTCCTGCAATCGCACTGCGACCGACGGCTGCGCGCCATCGTAATCCACCGCCAGTTTAGTGCCAGTCGGCGCGGTAATTGCTGAGGGCGCGAGGCGGTCCAGGGTTTGTGTCCCATCCCACCCCAATTCCGCCTTCAGAACCTCAACCAAATTGACACCCGCCAAATCATCCAGCGTCCGGCACCCCAGCAGATGCGGTGTCAGCCAATCATCCAGCCGCCCCGCCAAACCCTCCGCTGACAAGTCCGTCAAATCGGCGCCGCGCGTCCGCGCCCATTCAGACCGCGCCGCCAGCAGACGCGCAGCTTTGGACCATGGCAGACGTTCCAATCCCAGATCGCGCACGCCGTCTGTCATGGCCGCCGCCAGCGCCTCTACTGTCGCTTCCTTCCAGGGCTTATCTTCCAATGCCAGTGCGCCGAGCATCAGACGCCGCCGGGCATCGACGCGACGGTCGCGTCGCGACCATTCGCAGGTTTCAACCCACTGCATTTGATCGCCGTAAAGGTCGTCCAATTGTCCCCGGCTTAACGGCGCTGCCAAACGGATCGCCGCCTCATTCGCTTCGCCTTCCACATCGGCGACAGCCAGCAACGAATGCCCGGCAAGTGCGTCATCATTGGCAAGTTTCGCGCCCCGTCCGCCTGACAGTAGAAACCTTGCTTCACCCCCCTTGCGTCGCAGTGCGATCCGATCTGGATAGGCGCGGGCGATCAACTCGCCAAAGTCAGCTTGGCCGCCGCCCTCAATGCGCATCCGTTTGGCCAGCCGCGCACTTTCCTCGGCCACACGTCGCATCGCAGGCGGGCCGGACCGGTCTCGCAAGGCGTTCATCCGTCTGGCGATGTCTGAACCCGCTGAACGCATCGGATCGCGCGCCTCTAACAGCGCTGCAAGATCGCAAGCGGCCCGGCGCTGCGCCTCAGGCGCTGACAGGATCATGTGCGCGAGACGTGGATGCGTCGGCGCCGCCGCCAGTTTGCGCCCATGGCCAGTGATCCGTCCAACGCCGTCAAATGCGCCCAACGCAGATAGCAAGGATGTCGCCTCAGCCATTCCTGCAGCGGGAGGCGGGTCAAGGAATGACAGGTCGGCGGCATCCGCACCCCAATTCGCCAACTCAAGCACCAGAGGCGCCAGATCAGCCACCGCGATTTCTGGCGGAGCGAATGGCGGCATTCCAGCCTCTTCGCCCTTTGTCCACAACCGATAGCAAACGCCAGGCGCCAACCGCCCCGCCCGCCCCCTGCGCTGGTCAGCCTCAGCCCGAGATGCCTTTTCAGTCACCAGTCGGGACATCGCGCCACCCGGATCATATCGCGCGCGCCGCGACAGCCCGGCATCGACGACAACGCGGACACCCTCAACAGTTAGGGAGGTTTCGGCGATAGACGTCGCCAGCACGACTTTGCGTCGACCATTCGCCGCCGCCGCCAAAGCCGCCCGCTGATCCTTGAACGCCAACCCACCGTGAAGAATGCGTACATCTGTGCTGTCCCCCAACCTGAGGGCCTGACGCGTACGCTCAATCTCGCCCACACCCGGCAGGAAGACGAGGATATCGCCTGCCTCAACGGTATGGGCGTCAGTAATCAGAGCCGCCACAGCCTGCTCAAGCCGGGTCGAACCGCGCGGACGGTCCAGCCAGCGCGTCTCAACCGGATGCATCCGGCCCTCAGAATTCACGACCGGCGCATCGCCAATCAGCGCAGCGACCGGGCCTGCATCCAGCGTCGCTGACATCACGATTACGCGAAGGTCTTCGCGAAGCGCTTCGCGCGCCTCCAACGTCAACGCGAGGCCCAGATCAGCGTGTAATGATCGTTCGTGAAATTCGTCGAACATGACGGCCGACACGCCCGAAAGTTCCGGGTCGGACTGCAACATCCGCGTCAGGATGCCCTCGGTCACCACTTCAATCCGGGTCTGGGCCGATGTTACCGCCTCACCCCGAATGCGATAGCCGACCTGCGCGCCAACTTTTTCACCTAGTAGAGCCGCCATCCGTTCTGCCGCCGCGCGCGCCACCAGTCGTCGAGGCTCCAACATCAGTAGGCGGCCTTTGGCCCAGGGCGCATCGAGCAGCGCCAAAGGAACCAGCGTCGTCTTCCCTGCCCCCGGCGGCGCGGTCAGGACAGCGGCGCCATTATCCGCCAACGCAGACAGCAGCGCTGGCAGCGCATCTTCAACCGGCAGTCCAAGGGGCTTGTTCATAGTCATGGCTTAGGCTTGCGCACGCGCCAAGGCAATTCCATGAAGTCGTGGACGCGGCGCCAGACGGATCGCTAAGGTCAAAGTGCCGAAGGAAAAGGGATCATCGGATGGAACAGATCAAGGGCGGCTGTCTTTGCGGCGATGTCCGTTTTATCGCAACAGGTGAACCTGTCAGGGTCGGCGTCTGCCATTGTATGGACTGCCGCAAACACCATGGCGCAGCGTTCTTCGCAGCCGCGGTTTTTCCCGAAACCGCAGTGGCGATCGAGGGAACCGTAGGCGACTACAAAGGCCGCTGCTTTTTGCCAACGCTGTGGTTCGTCGGTCTTCGCCCGCTCAGATGGCGAGGTTGAACTTCACCTTGGCGCGCTCGACGCCCCGGATCAGTTTCAACCTTCTTATGAGCTTTGGACCGACCGCCGTGAAAGCTGGCTTCTCGTGTTTCCTGAAACAACGCTACACCCCCGCAATCGCGATGGTTAGTGAACGACTTGCGACGCCCCAAAGTTTCAGACAAAACCGCCTTGAGATCATTGCATGAGGCGGCATGGATATCGAAGACCTGAAAGCCCGGCTTCTGAAAGGTGAACGTCGCGCACTGGCGCGTGCGATCACGCTGATCGAATCGACGCGAGAGGACCACCGCGCCGCCGCCCGCAATCTGATTGGCGGGCTTTACGGCCAAGGGAACGCAATTCGCCTTGGCCTCAGCGGCACACCCGGCGTCGGCAAGTCCACCTTCATCGAGGCCTTTGGCATGATGCTGGCCGAACGCGGCCTGAAAGTCGCAGTTCTTGCTGTTGATCCATCCTCAGCCCGGACAGGCGGTTCAATTCTGGGCGACAAAACCAGGATGGAACATCTTAGCCGCCACCCAAACGCCTTTATCCGCCCCTCACCCAGTCGCGCTGCATTGGGCGGCGTTGCAAGGCGTACGCGTGAGGCGATCATCTTATGTGAGGCGGCGGGCTATGACCTCGTCATGGTCGAAACCGTCGGTGTCGGCCAGTCTGAGACAATGGTCGCAGACATGACGGACCTTTTCCTTCTTCTTCTCGCGCCAGCGGGCGGAGACGAACTGCAGGGCGTCAAGCGCGGGATTATGGAAATCGCCGATCTGATCGTGGTGAACAAGGCGGATGGAGAATTGAAATCCACTGCTATCCGCACAGCGGCGGACTATCGCGGGGCATTGCGCCTGATGCGATCCCGCCCACAAGACCCCGATGATGTTCCTGATGCGATCACTGTTTCAGCCGTCACAGGCGACGGGCTGGAAGACACATGGGATCGCCTGTCATCGCTTGATCAGTGGCGCCGGGCGCAAGGCTGGCGAGAACGGCGACGCGCCGAGCAATCACAAAAATGGCTCAGCTTTGAGATTGATGAAGGCTTGAAAGCGCGGTTCCGCGCCAATGCCGACGTAAATGCGCGGATGGAAGCGTTGCAAGCCAAGGTCGCGAACGGCGATTTGGCGCCCGAAGCCGCGGCAGAAGAACTGCTTAGCCTGTTTGCAAACTAGAAACTGCCATCCAGATCAGAAGATGAAATCACTTTCATCGAACGCGCCGGCGTTATCTGTGACCACCCTGACGCCCACGCTTCCAAAGCTGATCAGGACATCCACGCCGTCTTGTTCGATTGTGAGACCAGCGAAGGATCTAGCGCCAGAGATGATTTCAATCTGGTCCTGACCCTGGCGGAAATCAGCGATCGTGTCATTGCGGTCTGACGCACGGAACCGGAACACATCCGCACCACCATTGCCTTTCAGCGTATCGTCGCCGCCTTTGCCTGTGATCACATCATTGCCACCGCCGCCATTCAGCACGTCAGCACCGCCGCCGCCATTGATCAGATCTGCGCCGCCGCCGCCCTTCACGGTGTCAGCGCCGCCGCCCGCCTTGATGACGTCATCACCGCCATTGCCCTTGATATTGTCGTCGCCGCCATTGCCTTTCAGCGTATCAGCGCCGCCGTTGCCGCGTATCCGGTCGTCGCCGCCGTTGCCTTTGATGTTGTCATCGCCAGCCCCGCCAAAAAGAAGATCGTCGCCACCAAGACCCTTTAGCGAGTTATTACCGCCAAGGCCGTTAATTGTATCATTCCCTGCTGCGCCAGTTGCTGCATCAGCGCCTTCGGTCAGCGCGGTCGGGTCAGGATCTGGCGTAGTTGGACCAGGGTTCACCGGACCCGTAACATCATCCCCAAAATAGACTTGCGAGGCGATTGCATCGGCCGCAGTGCCAGGCCTTGGGCCGGAATAGACGATGAAGTCATTTCCCTCATTCGACGTTGGCAGACCAGATCCAATTTCGCGCACGTTCAATATCGCGTAAACTTCAGTTGCATTTCGCCAGTTGGCGAGAAAGTCTTCTCTGAAAGAAGGGATCAGGTCATCACCCATGACCACGCCTTCATAGTCGTACGTGTAATCAGCAAAGAACCCTGATGGTGAGGTGCCTATTTCAACCTTTTCAGTGCGGTTGGGAAGGTTATTGACGCCTGAAAAGAACGGCAGCGTTCCTCCTGGTTCCCCTTCGAACAGGAAACGATACTCGATCATGAACAGATCGGCGTTGGGCACACGCAATGTGAAGCCTTCGTCCTCAAAAACGCTCACCGTCGGTAGAAGATAGAACCCCAGTTGGGCTAGCGCGACATCTGCTTTGATGAGAATTTTTTCGCCAGCTGGGTCGGTTTCGAACCCTAAGCTGTTTTCGCCGAAGCTGAATTCCGTCACCGTCGCTGCGGTTACTCCGAAACTTTCCGACAGATTATCGCGCGCCGACCTGACGCTGGCAAGACCTGCGCATGAGTATCAATCTCTGCTTGTGTCGCCACGTTTCTTACTGCCCACACCCAACTAGAGCAGCCAACTAAGACTTCAGTCGGGCGACCTTTGTGCTTCTAGCATGGGACATTTCAGGAAAAATTGAAACTAGCGGTAGTAAATCGGGCCGATACACTCTGCTCAACCAACCATCAGCAATCTTAACCAACCACCGAAAACACAAAATATTCTGGCTTTTGCGCTTCTTTTGGGGGAAGAGCGCGCCAAACTCCGCCCAAAACACCTGAGGGGACACATGCCTGATATTTCGCTTGATGAGATCGAAACCGCTGCAAGAGCCGCTTTGGAACGGCACGGCGCGGATGGCTGGATTGCGGCGGAAGTCGCCAAAGCCGTGCGCAAGGCTGAAGCTGTCGGCAACAAAATCTGTGGCCTCTATTATCTGGAAAGCTACTGCGTTCAGCTAAAATCAGGCCGGGTGAATGGCGTGGTTGAACCGGTGGTGACGACCCCTCGTCCGGGAACCGTTATGGTCGACGCCAAGTTTGGCTTCGCCCAACCAGCATTCGCGCGCGGCCTGCCAGCGGCGGTCAAAGCGGCGAAAGATTGCGGTGTCGCAAGTCTTGCCGTTGGGCACGCGCATACCTGCACCTCGCTCGGTTACTTTACAGAACAAATTGCGCGCGAGGGCCTTATCGCATTCGGCCTGACCAACGCATCGCCCATCGTCGCGCCACCGGGCGGAAAGACACGCGTGATCGGCACAAATCCAATCGCCTTTTCCGTTCCGGATAGCGAAGGCGGCATCGCGATGCAATTTGACCAATCCACCACCACGGTTGCACTGGGCAAGATCACCATGGCGAAAGCTGCGGGTGAAAGCATTCCCGAGGGCTGGGCGGTTGACGCTGATGGCGAACCCACAACCGATCCTGCCGCGGCGCTAACCGGCTCTCTCGTGTCGATGGGCGGCTACAAGGGTTGGGGCTTTGGTCTGATGGCAGAACTGCTGGCCGCAGGCATGACTGGCGGCGTTGTCAGCCGCGACGTGAAGCCGTTGAAGGCGCCTGAAGAGCCACCGCACGATCTGGGGCAGTATTACATGTTGATGGATCCCGGCGCCTCTCCTGCCTTTTTCGACCGGCTGGCGCAGGTTGCCGAAGGCGTTGCGCTGGACGAAGGCGCGCGAATGCCAGGTCAGGGCAAATCCCGGATGGACCCTGTTCCGCTGGAAGACGCAGTCTGGGCGCAGACGCTTTCATTGGCGGGCATGGCTTAGGGAAAGTTTGCCCCCCGCTCTGGGCCGGTGATAGCGTGTGGGCATGAGCATCGCATCCACACGCACCCCGACCGAGATTATGATCACCTATCTCGATGAGGTCGGCGCAAAGATGCGCTATCACCTGATCGATGAGATCGCCCATGAAGACATGGTCGACGAAGCTAATCAGGCGTTCGGCGGCCCGCAGGGCCGTGCCGGTCTGGTGGCGCATGTCAAAGGCTTTCACAAGAACATCGCCGACAGAGACGCCCAAGTTCACCAAATTATCGGCGACGAAGACAAGGTGATGGCGCACTGGTCCTTTACCGGCAGACATACCGGCCCCTGGCTGGGCCGTGCACCAACCGGCAAGATGATTTCGGCTAATGTTTTCAGCTTCTTCGCTCTGAATGACGGCCTGATCAGCCGATATCGTTTGTGGATGTGCGCCGAAATGGACGAAGTTGTGATCTTCGATTCCGCGAATCCGCCGCGATCATAACTGGTCTACAATCAACCACTGACACATGGCCGTGAAACTCGCACACATTCGCGCATCTGGCATTGCGCATGTACCGCTGCTCATGTCTTTCAAAAGGCACGGGCCAAATGTCCCTCACCCAATAGAAACCGGAGGAAACCGCCATGATGCTTTCACGTCGCCAATTCGCTGGCCTCGCCTTGACCACAACCGCCATAGCGCTGGTTGCAACACCGACGCTTGCCGGTTCGAAGGCGCGGACGGGCAGCCTGTCTGGCCGCAAAGGCTACAACGTCGCCGGAACCGTCAAAGTGAGGAAGGCAGGTGGTAAAACGACTGTCGTGTTTGAGGACAACTACCAATTTGATCCGAACAAGAACCCGCCAGACATCAAGATTGGCTTCGGCAATGGCGAAAACTACGTCAAGGGCTCAAAGATCCACGATAAACTGACGATTAAGAAGGGCGCAGCATCCTTTGAGGTTCCTGCAGGCATCGATACCGATAAGTACAATGAACTCTATATCTAGTCGCCTGTGATTTTCGCATAAGCCTATGGAACCGCGCAGATAATTCAATTTTTCAAGTATAGAGATTAGCAAGGTTTGGCCGGGGGTCAGCTCAAAAGCTTGCGATTTCTTACGCACGTGCACGCGAGGGACTC
>CALKOT010000003.1 GCA_938092015.1 uncultured Paracoccaceae bacterium | reverse complement strand
TGGACAGCCATTTAAAAAGATTTTCGCGGGCTGCATGAACGTCGGCAGGTTCGTAAACGAATGGCTGATCAATCATTGTGACGCCTCCCAAGCCTGCAGGGCAGACACTTTCCAGCGGGTTGAATGATTGGCCAGCTTCACCGGCTCAGGAAAATCGGTATCCTTGACCCATCTCCAGATTGTGGTGCGGGATACGCCATAGCGCTCAGCGACTTCGCCGACGCGCAAGAATTGGATGTGCGGTTTCAGGTCCAACATGTGGAAACCTCCTGCAGTTAAGAAGGTCTCGTATTATGGCTAGAAAATTTCAGCGCACAACATCTTGTAAATAAAATCGCGAGCAAAATTCTGTATTTTACCGTATTAAGTGTTTTACTGCAAAATATAATTGCATAAACGTAAGTAATGCAAAAAATATTTACTTCATCCCCACCACATTCCCAACCGTCTCGCGCCCCTGCAGGAAAGCGGCCCAATCGTCCATGACAGCGCGGCGTCGCTCCAGCATGTCGGATCGGCGATAGGCGCGCTCAACATCACTGCCGACCTGATGCGCCAGAGCAATTTCAGCCAGGTCGCGATCAACGCCCCGTTCAGCCGCCCAATCGCGGAATGTGGAGCGCATCCCGTGCGCGGTGTGGCTCGCCCCCTGACGCTTCAGCAGGGCGCTCATGCCGTTCTCAGACAGCGCCTTGCCGCTGGCGTTCGTAAAGACCAGATCGCCGTCGCGCGGCATGTCCTGCAGGAGCGCCAGAGCGGCGTCAGAGAGCGGCACACGATGCTCCTTGCCCATCTTCATGCGCTCAGCCGGTATCGCCCACACACGGGCTTCCAGATCGATCTCAGCCCATGTGGCGCCCCTCACCTCGCCAGAGCGCGCAGCGGTCAATGTCAGGAAGGCCAGCGCCTTGGCGCCAACGCCACCACGTGGCTGCAGGTCTTCCCACCATGGCGCCACGTCCGCAAGCGCCAACGCCTTGTGATGCTCCACCTTGGCGATCTTCGATGGCTTGGGAAGCACCTGATCCAGATTGCCCTTCCAGCGCGCAGGGTTTTCACCTTCGCGATGGCCCGCCACCGTCGCCCATGACAGGACGGCTTCGACCCGTCCGCGCAGGCGCGAGGCGGTTTCGGTCTTCTCATGCCAGATCGGCTCCAGCACCTTCAGCACGTCGCGCATCGTGATCTCGTCAATCGGGCGATTGCCGATAACAGGCGCGGCGTAGGTGTCGAGCGTGGCGCGCCACTGGTAACGGTGCTTCGCGTTGTCGAATTCCTGAAGCTTGATGGCCAGAAACTTTTCCATGCCCTCGGCGAACGTCATCGCCTTGGCTGGCGCCGGGTCTTCGCCGCGCCGGATTTTCATGTACATATCGCGCGCTAATTCGCGCGCCATCTTCAGCGTGACGGTGGGATAAGAGCCAAGCCCAAGATGACGCCGCCGCCCATCCACAAGGGTTCTATACACCCAGCTTCGAGCGCCGGTTTTCGTTACCTGCAGGCAGAGGCTTTGAACCCCGCCGACGGCGTGCAATCCCGGTTCTTTCAGGCGTCCCACTTCCAGCGCTGTCTTCTCTCTGATGATCTTCGGCATGACTTCCCTACCCACCAATAGCTTCTGTCATTACATGGGTTAGGATAGAACAGCTTGCAACAGGGTTTCAGATATTATCCATCAATATCAATGGGTTTTGCTATTATATGGCACAGTATGAAACGGGAGTTAGGCGGGCTGTCTCTCCGCCATACACCCAATATAACCAGATATACTTAGATTTGCATTGCCTTTGTCCCTAATGTGTGTGCAAAATGTGTGTGCAGCATCATTTAGGCAGGTGTCAGCGTGAAGCACATCGAGCTTGGATCGCCCTGGGAAGACGGATACTGCGAAAGCTTCAACGGTCGAATGCGAGACGAGCTGCTGAGTTGCGGACGGAGCCGCCGTTTGCGTCCATAAACCAAGATATTAGTCAAGTTCCCGGTTCTAACAACGTATGACCGTGGTATTGTCCCCTAGCTGTAATGAGGGAAGTAACAATGAACCAACGTCGCCTTGCTGCAATCCTTTCTCTCGACGTCGTCGGTTTCAGTCGGATGATGCAGGGCGGCACCAAGCCCCTGCTGAAAACATTGAACACCTTGTACCGCGATTTGGTAACGCCGATCGTTAAGCAGAACTCTGGCCGGGTGGTTAAACTGCTAGGCGACGGAGCGTTGATCGAATTCCCGTCAGCGGGACAAGCTCTCGAAGTGGCAGTCGCAATTCAAACCCACTTAAGGCTGCCAGATCATCCCTATATGGTTCCGGAACGCATTCAGCTTCGCGCCGGTCTGCATGTCGGGGACGTCACTGTGGATGGCGACGATATCTTTGGAGATGGAGTAAACATTGCTGCACGCCTCCAAGCTGCTGCTGAACCCGGTGGCGTTTTGGTGTCAAAAGTACTCTGTGATCTTGCCGGTGCGGATTATGCCAATCGATTGTATCGAGAGGGGCTTAGGGCATTCAAGGGTATTGCGCAGCCGATAGAGGTGTTGTCGATCAACTTCGCCGATGAAGGTACATCAAAGTCACGTACAGACTTCGCAAAGACACAAGAAATCCAATATTGCCAAACAGATGACAGCATCAGTCTGGCTTGGAGTTCCGTTGGCGACGGTTCTCCGGTCGTAAAGGCCCCAAATTGGATTGGACATCTAGAGCTGGACTGGCGCAATCCGGCCGTGGCCCCAATCTGCACGTCGGTTGCACAACATCACCGGTTGATCCGATTTGACGCCCGGCTCAACGGTCTCTCCGACTGGGATGCCGAAACCTGTACGTTCGAGCGGTTCGTCGATGACTTGGAAGCTGTTTTCGACGCGGCCAGTATAAAGCGTGCGCCAATCCTCGCGATTTCGCAAGGGTCTGCGGTGGCGGCTGCGTTTGCGGCTCGTCACCCTGACCGTGTCTCGGCCATTGTCATGATCGGCGGCTTTCCATTGGGCCGAGCAAAACGAACCTCTCAGAAGGATGTGGAGCTCGCTCTGGCTATGAAACAGATGATGGCGGCAGGGTGGGACGACGATTATCCATCGTTACGCGATTTGATGGCGCAGATCATTGTACCAAGCGCGAGCCAAGAAGCCCGACAACAATATGCGGAAGACATGCGCAAGATGATCTCGCCTGAAAACGCGGGTCGATATCGCGACGCGATCGATCAAATTGACATCCGGCAAATGCTGTCAGAGGTCAAGGCACCGTGCCTTGTTTGTCATGCAACCGGTGACAGGATGCAACCGGTCGAACAGGGTCGACTGTTTGCAAAAGGATTGCCCCGCGCGAAGTTCATCGCTTACGAAAGTTCTAACCATATCATCCCGGACAACGACCCGGAGTGGCCACGTGTTGAGAGGGATGCCTTGGCTTTCTTGGCTGAGCACAGCTAAAGCTTCGACCCGATCGCATCCGCGTCTGATATGGTGCCGAGCGGCGGCTTCAACCTCCACCGGCGTCTCGACATTTTTGGCGATCTGGGGCCGTCCAGCTTGTCGACGCCTCACTAAAAACAGGTGATGCAGTGGCAAATCAGTCAAAGCCCTTTTTGATCAGGCTGTCAGGAAGCGCTGCATGACGTTCCCTAACAAATGCGAGATGTTGTTGCGGAAATTGTTCCAGGGCAGCGACCCACAGAATGTGATCGAGCCAGTCGAAAACACGGCTCCGCCGCCTGGCACATCGTAATAGACCATGTCAGCGCGCATCAGATCGGCCTGAGGTTCCCGCGCCCAAGTCGTGAGGTGGGTCAGTTGTTCTTCGTGGACAAGAACAAAGCTGTCGCCATGGCCTTCAGAACTCGCAAGTATGTTTACATTGCCTGGCGACCCTAGGCGTATATCCGCCCGATCCAGCTCGAACCCGGCAGCGCCGCCGCCACTAAAGCCAAAATCACCAAGCAGTGCGTCATCAATACCGTCGAAGATCCATGCTACTTTTGGATCGTGACTGGCTTCGCTGCGCCGGTAATATGAGCCTTCAAACTGTCCCTGAGCGGTAAAACCAACGCCCGCAAGCATTTGCGGCGGGCGACCGTTGCGCCGCCACAGGCCGCCATAGCCACCGTCAAATGCATTGAAGTATTCGCCAGGTTCAGCCGCCCACGCCCGAATGCCACCTTCTGCGCGACGGATCTCGATCATGCCGGGTTCTTCGGTATGTATCGCGACGCGCCAGTAGAAACCGTTCCCGCCCAGATACATCAGCCGCCCACCGCTATCGCGATATGTCGTCAGCGCATCCAGCATGCTCGGAGTGTGGTATTCTGGATGGCTTCCAGTCGTCACTGCCTTGTACCCATCAAGCAGGCTAGCGCCTTCATCATGCAGTTCTCTGTCGGTGATAATGTCGTAATTGATGGCGTGCTCGTGCAGCCATGCAATTAAATGGCTGTCCGCCTGAAAGTGCCGCAGGCCTGAAGTTTCACTATTACCGTATGTCAGATAGCCAGGTCGCAAGTTCAACAGCGGACGCAAATGGGAGGCATGGCAGATGCCGGAACCATCAGTGTGGAAGTTGTACGTTGAACAGCCCAGCTCGCGATACTCGGCCGGGTTCCATGGATAAGCGTTCCATTCAGCGTTCCGTTCCAACCACGACGGGTGATAATCGACCCGCGCGTTGTTGCCATAGACCGTGTAGGTGAATGTAGAAACCAATATGGCAAGATCTGAGGTGCGTGTACCCTTGGGTGGGCATACGAATAATGGCACTGAATCTTCGTATTCACCGCAGCTCAGCCGCACGACGTAGATGCCCGAAGGCAGTTCGTTAGGCACAGTCCAGATAAAGTCGGTCTCCCACCCGAAATCGTAGATATCATCCTCGTGGAAATGAATCGCGCCGTAGTGTTCGGGCTTGTGGCGCCAACACATCTCGGAACCATCCCAGTTCGAGCCTGTCATCGCTCGCGCCGGATGGTTGATCAGCTTTCCGTCCAAACCTTGCGGGCCCGTATCCCGGATCGCCGTCGTAGGCGTATCTCGCGCAAAGTTCCAGTGTGCGGCAGCTCGATCGCCTGATAGGATCTCAGGTGCTTCGATCTTGCCGTTGAAGTGCAGATCCGCTTCGCCATCCCGCAAGCCCGCAGCAATCGTGACAGGCTGCTCGGCGTCAAATGACCATGGTGTGAGCTGCTGGGTTGCGTGCACATTCTCTGCCCAGATATCATGCGGGAGACAGATCAGTTCCGATTGGCCAGTGGCTGGGTCATGCATTAGCTTGATCGTGTGCCATTTGCGGGCTTCAAGAGGTGCATGCGTGGAAATGGTCTCGGTTCCAAAGCGGGCGGCCAGAGCGCCGGTTTCGTCAAGCTTCAGTTCAACACCGCCAGCAAAAAAGACAACCTGCGCCCCTGATCCAGGCTGCGTTGGCCAGATCGTAACCTTCAACGTAAAGGCACCATCGACCACTGGGCCACGCGGAACGATCGCATAGGAACCAGGGTTGAAGGCCTGCCGACGGGAGGGATATTCAGGGGCAAAATCCCCGGCCACAGGCTCTTCGACGATCCCCTGACCCATAGGATTGGGGTCGGCAGAGATTGAACGCGTCAGCTTGACCGAGAAGGGCTGTGGTCCATCCGACGACACTTTGAAGGCGACACTTTCGCCAGGACGTGCAGATAACCGGTCTGAGTATACGAGAAGTGGAATCTGTGGGTACTGCTGCGTCATTGGAATTACCTATACTAGCTTGTGTTTTAAAGGACATTAACCAACGGAACGCGCTTTGTCAGTTTCGTGTGCAAGGTGCCATTCGTTGCGTGGTTGCCGGAGATCGACCAAATAGTACTTGTGACTACAGCGCGACGTCCGCACGGGCATGTCTTAGGTTTTCTGCCTGCAGCGAACCTTCCTCACATTCGCCGCTCAGTGGTATCCATGTCCACCGATCAAGGTTCGGATTGCAATCAAGCATGCGATCAGTTTGTCACCGCAACGGGGATGGCTCAGATCGCTGTCTCCTGTAACATTCAAAGATGGACGAAGGTGTGTATTTGTCGCTGACACAAGAATTGGCCGTTCCGTCAGATGTCGAGGCGCCAAAGACCTGCGGCTCACGAAGCCCTGACCGGCATTGACGAGCTGGTGCCATCGCGGCGGGCCGTCTCGTTCCGAGCCTACCCGGCGCGGGTCGCAGCAATCGACAATCCCAGCCAGGTCTTCGCGCATTCGCGTAACGATCCTCGCTCAGCGCAGATGTCTCTGCGCAATAGACGCGCCATAGGCGCGATACCAGTTTCAAGTGAAAGGGAAGGGAACCTGATCGAGAAGAGCCTCTGAGACTTCGTAGAGGGCCACAAGCCCACCGCCCATTTGACCTTTGTCGTGGTACCCTTGTCGGTAGAGTTTGAGGTCTCCAGACGCTATCAGTGCATCGCGAAAGCCTAAGATGATCTTGGCACCGATCTTCGTTCTATTCTGCCAGTGCTCCTTCGCACCCCAAAAACCCACAATGTCCTTGCCTGAGGCAGTCATGGATTTGAGTAGAAAGAGGAAATTAGCAGCCACACAGTATTTCATGAGGTTCGGGCGAGAGCTTGAGTTTTGTGAGAGTCTTAGCCCACCTTTCGCAACCAGCCCTCTCAGCAGATCTTCAAAAGCGGCACACGTAGGCAAGTGGTCAGGATTTGCGTTTACGAGAATGCGGAAAAATGAAGTGCGATCCGCTTCAGTTACCTGTTGGTCAAACATCAGATGATATCTCCCACAGAGGCTGACCCGTCGTTTCCGACAACAACGAACTCAGAAAAATACCCCTCAGGAAGTTTGCCCACGTAAGTGGGGTCGACAGTTTCCGAGAGAGATACAACCTCCCAAAGAAAGAGATCTTTTCCTACCTGAGTCTTCCCAATAGTCATCCGGTCACGCAGTTGCATGTTGCATTTTCCTTTGATTTTGTGGGGGCACTTCAAAAGTGACCGGGATTTGTTAAGTCACTGATTGTTTTCAGTTAATTCAAAAGTGACCTAGTTACCCATATGGGCACTTCTCTAGTCCCTTACTGAGGGATGATGATCCTAGATATACCCTTATATTCACTATACTTAAGGGAGACCTTGTCTGACGTCAGCACCTTTGGGACAGATTTGAGGTTTTCGTAACGGAGGATTTCTGGTTCATCGCAACCTTCATGGAGTAAAGATGAACAAGAAACCCGGAACCAGCAAAGCCTCAGCTGACAAGCTTGTTAAGAACATC
>CALKOT010000002.1 GCA_938092015.1 uncultured Paracoccaceae bacterium | reverse complement strand
TCAAATCGAGTGTTCAAGAACTACGACGATATCGTCGCCCTTTGCTGCGAAAGCTGGAACAAACTCATGGATCAGCCGTGGCGTATCACCTCAATCGGACGCCGAAAGTGGGCTCATGAGTTCTGATCAGTGAGCGTTGGTGTAAGACCAAGGGGATGTCCCCGGCTTCAGCGGCATACAAAATGCGCACTTCCTCAGACGGTTGAAATTGCCGCCACAACGGCGCCAATTCAGCCTCAACATATGCTCGCATTGCAGCTTCTTGCCCCGGCTTCACCCGCCCCTCGAAGATCGTCAGCCGGGTCAGCATCAGCCGCCCCGGTGTTTGAAGCTGTCGCGCCGGAAGCTGTACAGCGCGGCAGGATCAACCGCGACATCCACCACGGCAGGCTTGCCGCAAGCCAGCGCCGCATCAACAGCGCCCTGCACATCCGACAACCGATCCGCCCGGAACCCTGCGGCGCCATAAAGCTCAGCCGCTTTGTCAAAGGCAGGGGAAGAGACATCGGCCCCAATATACCGTCCATTGAAAAAGTCGCGTTGATAGGCTTTCTCGGCGCCCCAGCACTGGTTGTTCATCACGACGGTGACCGTGTTGATGTTGTGGTCGACGGCGGTCGAAAGTTCCGAAATTGTCATCCCGAACCCGCCATCGCCCATCAAGCTGACAACTGGCGCATCTGGTCGCGCGCATTTGATGCCAAGGCCGCAAGCGAAGGAAAACCCGACGAGGCCAAAGTCCAGCGGAGTGAACAGGGTTTTCGGCGTCCAATAGTTCAGCGCATCAGTCGCCTGCAGGCACAACGTGCCCGCATCCATCGTGATCGCGGCATCCTTAGGCAGCACCCCGCGCAAGGCCTTGAACAGGCCGGATGGCTGGGTTGGATGGGTCTCAATCGCATCTGCATCGCGTTGAGCCAAAAGAGCTGAGCGTTCAGACTGGAAGGTCTGCGTCCACGCCTCAACTTCTGCCTTTGCAACGGCGTTTGCCACGGCCTCAGTCAGCTGTTTGGCGGCGGCGGGTGCATCGGCCCAGATGCCCAGCTCAACCGGGAAAAAACGACCAATGGCAGTCGGCTCAAGCTCTACCTGAATGATCTTCGCATCGCGGTTGATGTTGTCATAGCTGTAGAAGGTGGAGTTGAAGCCGAGGCGTGTTCCCAGCGCCAGAATGACATCCGCCTCTTTTACCAGACGAGAGGCGACAGCATTCCCGCGCGGTCCCATCTGACCCGCGTTCAGGGGGTGGCCGAACGGGATCGCGTCGCCATGGCCGGGGGCGGTCACGATGGGGCAGTTCAGCTCCTCGGCCAGACCAGTCGCAGCAAGATGGCCGTCGGTGTTCTTGATCCCGCCACCAGCGACGATCACCGGCTGCGCGGCGCCTGTCAACATGGCTGCGGCGGCCTTGATCGCGTCTGGGCTGGCGTAGGGGACGGTCTGGCAGCGATACGCTTCGGGCTTTTGCCACTCGTCAAACTCTGCCTGACCAGACAGCACGTCGCGCGGAAGGTTTAGCTGCACTGGGCCTTTGCGGGGGGTGAGGGCGGTGCGGAACGCCTCGCGAAACAGTTCCGGCACCCGGTCGGCTGATGGCGCGGTCCAGGTTTTCTTAGTGACAGGCGTGAAGATCGCCTGCTGATCAACCTCCTGAAACGCATCGCGGTATGTGTGGCCCTGGCTGAGCGCTCCAGCGATTGAGACGACCGGTGAAAACGCCGCCTTCGCCTGACCGAGGCCCGTCACAAGGTTCGTCGCGCCCGGCCCGTTTTGGCCCGCGAGGATCACACCGGCCTTGCCAGACGCCCGCGCATAGCCATCGGCCATGTGGGTGCCAGTGCGTTCGTCATGCACGCTGATGAAGTTGATATCTTCAGCGTCGTAAAGGGCGTCAAACATCTCCATCGTCGCCGAACCAATAAGGCCGAAAACGTGATTCACGTCCTCGGCCTTCAGCGATTCAATGGCGGCCTGCCCCCCGGACATTTGCGTGCTCATGGCGTCTGCTCCTTCAGGAATTTCTCTATCAGCGCCGCGAAGGCGTCCACATCTTCGACCAGCCCCATATGCTGCAGGCCGGGTATGATGATTGTCTCAGCGCCTGCTATTTCAGAGGCGATGGCGTGGGACATTGCTGGGGTCGATCCGCTGTCATGCTCTGCCGTCATTACCAGCGTCGGATGCGTGATCGGCGGTTCCGGTCGGATCAGCTCAACCACGCCATTGGCCAGGACCCAGCGGCACTCGGCATAGGTCTGATGGTCATTCGCCAGAACGCCGTTGCGCGTCCAATCGATGTAATCAGGCCGCGCTGCGCGAAACTCTGGCGTGAACCAGCGCTCAATGGCGGCATCCAGCGTGGCGCCTGGCCCTGCGGCGCTGTTCTTAGCGCGTTCTTCGACCAGCGCCTGTGCTTCTGCCCCCCGTTCGTGGGGGGAGGCGATGATGGTCAGGCTAAGCGCCCTGTCGGGATGATCCATCGCGAACCTGCGATTGATCATCCCGCCGAGCGAGAAGCCGATGATGTGGGCGCGCTTCACCGCGACCTCGTCCATCAACATCCGCAACTGCTCGGAATACACGGTCAGTGAAGGCGTCGCGGGCGGTTTGCCGCTTTGCCCGTGCCCGTAGAAATCATAGCTGAGCACGCGATACGTCTGCGCCAGCCGCTCTACATACGGCGCCCACATGCCTCGGTGCAGGCCGAGGCCGTGGATTAGCGCGATGACCGGGGCTCCCTCTGGCCCCGTCAGGTCATGCGCCGTGCCATCGCTTGAAAATTCGGCCGCCTTAAACACCAGCGGGATTGTCCAGATCGTGGCCCATTTCTTTGAGATCGGTGTAGCGATCGCCAATCCGGTGATGCGGATGCCCGCCGATGGAGGCGCCCAATGCGATGACAATCTCATCTTCGGCCGGTGCATCAGGAATGCTGAGATGGATGGTCTGGTAGTGCGACCGCCGCCCGCCATCGTCCTTGTCCATCAGGGGGATCACCAGCGAAGTTCCCGCCCCGCCGCGCGTGTTTGAGAACACCAGGTAGGATTTCGCGTTCACCGCCTCACGGTACTGATTGCCGAACCACAGCGTGTGGGTCAGGGCTTGCCCATGTTCCAACTCGCCGCCCATGCCAACGACTGAGGCTTTGCCATAGCCTTCCAGTTTAACACCAGTCACATCGAGGATCATTTCGGTCAGCAGTTTGCCGATGACGGGGCCAGTTTCGCGGACCTCAGGGCTCAGGTCCTCAACGAACCCTCGCCCGAACCACGGGTTGCGGATGATCGCGAGGGCTGAGATCAGCTTGGTCGGCGTCTCAAGCGGCTTCCCACCTTCTTCTTGTGTGGTCTGAATGTTCAGGATTGTGCGGCGGATATTGATGGTCATTATTCAGGCCCTTCAGGCAAATTCAGGCATAACTTCGTCGATGAACAGGCGGAGCGAGCGCTTCTGCGCCTCCAGCCCCAACCCCATCGAGGCGTAGTAAATGAAGGCGTCGACGCCGATCCGCTCATAGCCTCTGAGTTTCTCAATCACGGTCTCGGGCGAGCCGAACATCAGGTTTTTTTCCAGCATTTTCGGTTCTACCCGAACATTGCCTTCAAGCTCCTCAAACGGCACGGCATCGGGAAAGCCGTTATGCACCTCACCCTTTTTCATCATCAGGTTGCCGAACTGCCCAAGGACGCCGCGAATGGCGGTCATCGCGGCCTCGCGATCGGCCTCATTCGCGTAGACGGCGGAATGGCGCATCATTGACCAGCGGCCGTTCCAATCATTGGCCGTTTTCGCCTTGGCGTCGTCGAGCCGCTCGCGATAGCTTTCGGCTTCGCTGAACGGCATGGTCAGCGGCCAGCTCATGATGTCGCAATCATTCGCGACGGCGTAGTCGAAGGTCACGGGCGCGCGGGCGGCGACCCAGATGCGCGGGTCGGCCTGCAGCGGTTTGGGGCAGGAGGTTGAGGTGGGGAATGACCAATATTCGCCGTCATGTTCCACATCGCCTTTCCATAGCTGGCGAACCAGTGGCAGCATTTCCTGCATGTATTTATAGCTTTCGGGCTGCGGCAGGCCCGGCTTCATCCGGTCGAATTCGCGCTGATAGGCGCCGGACCCAAGGCCCATTTCCAGCCGTCCGCCAGACAGCAGATCCAGCATCGCCGCTTCGCCCGCGATGTTGATCGGGTGCCAGTAGGCGGCGTTGGCGACGCCGCAACCAAGGCGGATGTTCTGCGTCTCGCCAGCCCACCAGGTCATGATCTGAAACGGGTTTGGTGCGATGGTCATTTCCAGCGCGTGATGCTCGGCGGCCCAGGCGATCTCAAAGCCCGCTTCGTCCGCCATTTTGACCATCTCAAGCGTGTGGTCGCGAATTTCAGCCATTTCCTGGCCTGCATTCATGCGCTCAAGGTTGATGGCGATGTGGAACTTCATGGGGGTCACCTCGGCTGGAACGGGTTGGCGATAGGGTCGTCGGACATGTTCATCCAGACAGTTTTTGGGCGGGTGTAATCGTAGACGGCCTGAAAGCCCGCCTCGCGCCCATGGCCGCTGGTTTTTTCGCCGCCGAACGCGGCGACGGGGGAAATGGCGCGATATGTGTTCACCCAGATGATGCCCGCGCGAACCCGGCGCGACATGCGCAGGGCGCGGGCACTGTCTTTGGTGAAGATGCCAGCGGCGAGGCCGTGTTTTGTGTCGTTGGTGAGGGCCAGCGCTTCGGCTTCGTCCTTGAAGCGGAGGACGGATAAGACGGGGCCGAAAAGCTCCGTATCCACGATGGTCAGATCGGGGCGCGGGCAGTCGATGATGGTCGGTTGGAAGTAGAGGCCATCGAGGCCGTCTGGCCGTGCGCCGCCGGTTAACACTGTTGCGCCTTCATCGCGGGCTTTTGCGATCTGCGCCTCGATATGAGTCATCTGCCCTGCGGTGCAAAGCGGCCCCATTTCGGTCTTGTCAGCCTGCGGATCGCCGATGCGGATCTTTTCGGCGATAGCGGTCATGCGGGCCAGGAACTCATCCGCAATCGTGTCCTGCACGATCAGCCGAGATCCCGCGACGCAGCTTTGACCAGAGGCGCCGAATATGCCGGCGACTGAGCCCTTTACAGCGCTTTCAAGATCAGCGTCCTCGAACACGATGAACGGCGACTTGCCGCCAAGCTCCAACGACACTTCCGCGAAGTTTTCAGCAGAGTTGCGGATGACATGCGCCGCCGCAACCGGACCGCCGGTAAAGGCGACGCGGGCCACGAGGGGGTGCGAGGTCAGCGCCTTGCCACATGGGTCTGCATGACCGGTAACAATGTTGACGACGCCATCAGGGATGCCCGCCTCAGCGACCAGTTTGCCAAACTCTAAAAGTGGGACGGATGCATGTTCCGACGCCTTCAGTACGATGGCGTTTCCAGCGGCCAGCGCTGGCGCGATCTTGACCGCGCTCAGGAACATCTGGCTGTTCCACGGGATGACGGCGGCGACCACGCCCAAAGGTTCCCGATCCGTGAAGACGAACATGTCGGGCTTATCGATTGGCAGTGTCTCGCCCGCGATCTTGTCGGCGGCGCCTGCGAAAAAGTGATAGTATTCAGCGATATAGGTCGACTGCCAGCGGGTTTCATTGAACATCTTGCCGGTGTCTCGGGTCTCAATCCGGCTAAGCGCCTCGGAATGTTCCGCCATCAGATCACTCAGCTTGCGCAGCGTCTTACCGCGCGCTGTTGGCGTCATCTCAGACCACGGGCCTTCGCGCATAGCATGCTCAGCAGCGCGCACAGCGCGGTCGACGTCCGCCGCCGTCGCTTCGGGGATCTGCGCCCAAACCTTGCTGGTTGACGGGTCGGTGCTGTCGAAGGTGGCGCCGTCTGACGCCTGAACCCAAGCGCCGTCAATCAGCATATCGTACGTCTGGATGGACATTATTCGCCTTCTTCAATCCTAAGCAGTTCAACCCGGTGGAATGCGCCGTCAAAATAGGTGAGCGGCCGCGCGCGGCCTTCCTGCATCGTTTCAACCTTGCCAAAAAAGACGTGGTGCGATCCTGCCAGCGACGTTTCTTCGACCGTGCAGAAGAAAACCGTCGCGCCGTTCAGGCCGGGGCTGGCGCTGTCATCCCATTCCGCGCCCTGAAACCGATCATCGTCGCCTTTCCAGCCAGCGAACCGTTCGGCCATTGCGCGTTCAGTTTCGGGCAGCACGTTCACAGCGAACTGGCCATTTTCAGCTACGGTCCGGGCAATGCGAGAGCCCGAATTGAGGCAAACCAGCAACGTCGGCGGATCAGCTGAGACAGAGCAGAACGCGCTGACCGTCGCGCCATGTCTGCCAACCGGACCATCGGTCGTTACGACCGATACGCTGCTGGCGACCGTGCGCATCGCATTGATGAAGTCCTGTCGGTGCGCGGCTGTCATGTCGATCTGGGCGTTCATGCTTTCTCCCTCCAGATCAGATTACTGATTCTGGTAGCTATTGGATAACGAATAATTCCGGATATAATATTCGGAAAAACCGAATTGAGATTGTACCATGAACATCACGGTCCTGCAGACCTTTCTGACGATCCTTGACGCTGGCAGCCTGATCCGCGCCTCAGCCCAGCTGAACGTGACGCAGTCAACAGTGACCGCGCGCTTGCAATCGTTGGAGCGGGAACTCGGCCAAACCCTTATCAAACGCGATAAATCCGGCGTCTCACCGACGGCGGCTGGACTGAGGTTGAGGCGGTATGCAGAGACGATGACTGGCCTGTGGCAGCAAGCGCGGCAGGAAACAGCTTTGTCCAAGTCGATGAATGATATCTGCAATATCGGCTGTCATGTTGATCTTTGGAGCCATCTGGGAAGGCAGTTCTTTTCCCATGTGCGGGTCCATGCGCCCGATGTGGCGATCTCTGTCTGGAAAGGCAGTGTGGCTGAAGCTTCGCATTGGCTTGACGATGGCCGCACCGACGTCTTGCTGAACTACGCCCCGGGCTACAAGGCAGGGCAGGTCGCGACGCCCTTGCCGCCTGATCGCATTGTCCTGGTTTCAACCGACCCTGAAGCGCCGATGCGGTTTGACCCGGGGTATGTTTACGTCGAAGCGGGTGAGGAATTTGGCCGCTGGCATGCAGCAGAGTACGCCGATGCTGACATCGCACGGATCAGTTTCGGGTCATCTGATCTGGGGTTGGAACATTTGCTGGCCGTCGGCGGGTCAGCCTATCTGCCTGATCGGATCGCAGGGCCACTGGTTCGTAAAGGACGGCTGCACAACATAAAAGAGGCGCCCGAATTTGAGCGCCCCGTTTATCTGTCAGTCAATTCAGACGCAGCCGAAAACTGGCCGTGGCTGAATGATGCAATCGCCGCTTTAGGCTGACCGGCGACGACGACGTCCGCCACGTCCCGCGCTTTCTCCGCCTGCTTCGACGGGCGCCCTGTTGAACTTGATCCAGGCGCCGCCTGATGGGTCTACGTTCAGCAGAAAATCAGCCGCCTTGATCGCTTCGATTTCTTTGGATGGCGTTCCTTTGGTCTCACCCAGGCCAATCAGCGGGGCGAGGGCTGCCGGATCAACGCCTTCAGGAATAACAATGCCCAGCGCTTCCAGCTTTGCTGTCTGTTCAGCGATTTTCTTCGCTGATGCGCCAAGTTTCACGGGGTTCATGATGGCGGATGTCATGCCAGCCGCAGCCGCCATGGGCAGGAAGGCGTTGTTGATGCCGTGACGGTTTGGAAGGCCGAACGAGATGTTGGAAGCGCCGCAAGTCGTGTTCACGCCCAGCTCTTCGCGCAAACGACGGACCAGCGTAAACACCTGATTACCAGCCGTCGCCATGGCGCCGATCGGCATGACCAGCGGGTCGACGACGATGTCATGTGCGGGGATGCCGAAATCGGCGGCGCGCTCAACGATCTTCTTGGCGACTGCAAAGCGAACTTCAGGATCTTCGGAAATCCCGGTGTCGTCGTTTGAAATCGCCACGACCGGCACATTGTATTTCTTCACCAGTGGCAGAACCAGCTCAAGCCGTTCTTCTTCGCCGGTGACTGAGTTCAGCAGGGGACGGCCCTCAGCCATCTCAAGTCCGTTCTCAAGCGCGCCGGGGACAGATGAATCGATGCAAAGCGGCACATCGACCAGACCCTGCACACGCTCAACCAACTGCTTCATCAGCGTTGGCTCAACAAAGTTGTTGTCAGCATAACGCGGGTCTTCGGCCATTTTGTTCGAAAACACGGCGCCAGAATTGATGTCGAGGATATGGGCGCCACAGGCGACTTGCTCCAACGCGTCCTTTTCGACTGTTGTGAAGTCGTCCATCTCAAGCTCAGCCGCCAGCTTTTTGCGGCCTGTGGGATTGATGCGTTCGCCAATGACGCAGAATGGCTCATCAAAGCCGATCACGACAGTTTTGGATTTACTTTCAACGACGGTGCGGGTCATGGGCTTGGCTTTCATGAGTTTGTGTATCGGGCAGGCGGGCGCTTTGAGCGGACCATTAACACTGGCGTCGCCGGATTAGAACCGGTGTGCGGGGATATATCAGAGGGGTACGGGGTGAAAGCCTGTGTCAGGCCCCCGCAGTTAATATCAGGCGTTGACGGCGACGCGATGGCTGGCGCCGAACTCATCAGTGAACTCAGCGGTTTTCTTGATGCCGCCCAGCGGGAAGAAATGAACGTTCGTAACGTTGAAGTCCGGGTTCGCCGCTTTGTGGTTCGCCAGGTCAGTCAGGATCTCTTCTGGCGTGAAGGGCAGAACCAGTTTGGTCAGATCAGCCGCGCGGCGCTGCAGTACGCGCAATGACGGCCCGACGCCGCACACCATGGAAAACTTGATCAGCGTCTGCAGTTTTGCTGGGCCAGCGATGCCGATGTGGATCTGCAGGGTTACGCCCTCAGCTTTCAAGCGGTCAGCCCATTCGATGACTGGGGCGGCCTCAAAGCAGAACTGAGTCGCAATCGCCATGTCGGCGTCGGTGCGGTCCTGGAACATGTTCTTCCAACGGATCGCGTCCATGACGTTCTGGTCAGACCCGTTTGGATCAATGTCCTTGTTGCCTTCTGGATGGCCGCCGACATGCAGGCGCATGAAGCCAGCCTTGTCGAATTCACCGCTTTCCAGCAGCTGCATTGAATCGCTGAAATCACCGTGCGGGTTGGTGACGCCGCCAGCCAGCAGAAGGGCCTGATCAACATCAGCCTCGCCCTGATAGCGGGCGATCCAGTCGCCGAGCATTGTTTTGTCTTTGATGATGCGCGCCGGGAAATGCGGCATCACATCAAAGCCTTCGCCGCTGATCCGCTTGGCGGTCGCGACCATGTCTTCGATTGGCGTGTCTTCAATATGGGCGACGTAGACGCGTGTGCCTTGAGGCAGAATTGCGCGGAAATCTTCGATTTTCTCGGCAGTGCGGGGCATCACCTCAATCGAAAAGCCGTCGATAAACGACGCAATGGCGCTGGACGCGGCGGCGGGCGCCGGTTTCTTGCGGTCAAAGAAGCTTAGAATTTTCGCCATGATTGGCATCTTCCCGTATCAGCGCGGCTCATTCCAGCCGTCGTTTGCGATCAACGTCTTTATGCGGTCGAGATCGAATTCCGTCTCCAGACGGGTCGCCTCTGCTTCTGCGACGGCTTGATCACTCTCACCGTCCACACTTGTCGGTCCTGCCTTGCGCCACTCCGCAAGATAAGCATCGTCTTCCTTCGCGCCAACCTTCATCGCGCATCTGTCAATTGCCTGCTCAAACCGTTCCGGCAGCTGAATCTTTGCTGCACGGCGGCCTTTGCCGACGATGACCTGGGCGGGAATGTCCCGCCAGTAGACTGTGATGACGTTTGGCATTCAGGTTTTTTCCATCTATTCTATTTCCCGTGTGCTTCGCCCAACGGCGCAGGTCGCGCAGTTTTTCGACTTCGCAAGATGTGTTTGCGACATCGCAAAAACGACAATTGCCCAATTGGTCGCGAATTTCCAGCGTGCGTCGTATTTGTCCATTGAAGTGTCGCATTTCAATGGGGTATGCCATGGTGGAACTCCCCTTCGCGGTAAGCATCTTTCACAGCGATCCAAATATGTTCGAATCTGATAACGCCCCAACCATATCGTTTGAGTTCTTTCCTCCGAAGGGACCAAATGGTGCGATGCGTCTTTGGCGATCGGTGGAGCGTTTGGCCCCAATGGGCCCACAATTCGTATCTGTCACATACGGCGCTGGCGGTTCGACCCGCGAACGTACGGTCGCCGCAATCCACACAATTCGCGACCGTGCGCGGCTGGATGTGGCAGGTCACCTGACCTGCGTTGGCGCCAGCAAGCTGGAAACGATGGCGATTGCGCAGATGTACGCAAAGATGGGGTGCCACCGTATTGTCGCCCTGCGTGGCGATCCGCAGAACGCCGAAGTTGGTTTTGAAGCGCACCCAGACGGGTTCGAAGGATCCGTCGAATTGGTTGAAGCGCTGAAAGAAACTGGCAACTTTCATGTCACTGTGGGCGCCTATCCTGAACCGCACCCAGAGGCGTCTGGCGACAATGCCGACGTGCTGCATCTGAAGCGTAAGTTTGATGCGGGTGCGGATGATGCGATCACGCAGTTTTTCTTTGATACCGACACATTCCTGCGGTTCCGGGATCGGTGCGATAAAGCGGGCATTGATAAGCCAGTTGTTCCCGGCATTCTGCCGATTGAGGATTTTGCCAAGATGCAGGGTTTTGCAAAACGCTGCGGCGCGACCGTGCCAGATTGGATGGTGACGGCCTATCAGCGGGCCAGCGAAAGCGGCGCGGAAGAATTGCTGTCGATCTCAATCGCCACGGAAATGTGCGATACGCTCGCATCCGAAGGCGTAGATCATTTCCATATCTACACGCTGAATAATCCTGATCTGCCGTATCAGGTCTGTCAGGCGCTGGGCGTTGAACAGATTCCAATGCGGATTGCTGCAACGGCAGGCTGCGCCTGATCTTTCGCGAATTGATTGCGACATGCTAAGTCCCTTTCGCTGATCAGCGAGGGGGATTTTTCTTTTGGAACTCACAGACATTGCCCGCGAGGTTCACAGCGCGCTTGGAAATGCGCATGCCGTCGAACCGTTTTCGGCGCGGGGCCAGCGCCCGTCTCAGGCTGAAGCCTATGAAGTCACTGCCGCCCTCCGATCGTTGAGGGGGGCAAGGGTCGTCGGGCGCAAGATCGGCTTTACCAATCGCAACATCTGGCCGCTGTACAATATCGCCCAACCGATTTGGGGTGATGTCACCAAAGACAGCCTTTTGGATGGCCGCCCTGTTTCCCTGTCCCGGTATGTAGAGCCGCGGCTGGAACCCGAGATCGTGCTGGGTCTGGGGAAATCGCCCACGCCGGACATGGACGAAGCCGCGATGGCCGCATGTATCGAATGGGTGGCACCGGGGTTTGAGGTCGTCCAGTCGATCTATCCCGGTTGGAAGTTTGAGACAGCAGATACCATCATGGCAGGCGGGCTGCACGGTGGATTGTTGATTGGAGAGCGGTCTACAGCGACGCCTGAGGTTCTTGCAGGTCTGGACAAGGTGAAGGTTTCCCTGTCGCGGAATGGTGAAGAGGTTGAAACCGGCGTTGGCGCCAACGCGCTTGACGGTCCAGTTTCAGCGCTTCGGCATTTGATTGAGGTTCTGGCGATGGATCCTCACAATCCACCACTGGCTGCTGGTGAGGTGGTGACCACAGGGACGCTGACCGATGCATGGCCCTTGCATCCGGGTGAAGCGTGGTCGGCAAAGTATAGTGGCGTGATTGAAGCTGAGGTGAGCCTTAACTGTGCCTGACGGTTGGCTTTGTGGAAATCCGCGATAGCGTGATGCGCAAGGCGGGCTTTCAAACCCACCCTAAGATTTCTCTGCGGGCGCCTGTCTGCCTTCGAAATAGTTAACAGATTTTTATAATTTATTAATATCAAAGGTTTAGTGAGGGTTTCACGCGTGAAACCTTGCCGGTTTCACACTCTATTCCGTGCGCCCAAGGCTTGCCGCGATCACCTGATCGGCCGCTGACGGGCTTAGCGCGATCGGCGTATCATGCATGATCGCCAGCCGCGTCAGGGCTTGCAGGTCCACATCCGCACCATGCGCCGCCGCTGGATCGGCGAAGAATATCAGCGCATCCAACTCTCCCGTAGCGACTAGCGCCCCTAACTGCTGATCACCGCCTCGCGCGCCGCGTGATAGACGGCGCAGGGACAGTGACGGCGCCGCCTCAGCCAGCATTGCGCCGGTCCCGCCGGTGCAGATCAGCCGCTGTTTCGCCAGCACCTTTTCATGCCGCAGCGCCCAGGCCCTAAGATGTGATTTCCGCCCATTGTGGGCGACCAGCGCGATCCGGCGCGGCGCAGTGGATCGCGCCTGCGCCCGCGCCGTCATCGCCAGAATGGACCTGATCTGCCCGGTGAAGCCTTCATCCTCAGCCGGGAATACGCCGTCCAAAGCGGCTGTGCCCACTGTGAAACCAGCCGCGCCAGCCTCTGCCGCCGTCACGATTCGATCTTCGCGGTCAATGCTGCCTGCCATGACAACAGGTTTTGCGACTGCCCCGCAGACCTGCCGCATCAGGGTCGCGACGTCCCCGTCATGGCGATAGGCAAGAAGGTCGAGGCCGTGGACATGTTCCAGATCCGCCAGTCGTTTCGCTGAGGCCGTAATTTCATCAATTGATCCTGCCAGCACACTGGGGTGGCCTACGATTTCTCCCGGAAATGGAAAATAGCGCACAGGGTGGTCCCGAGTGATCGTCGTGACCAGATCAGGCCGCGTACCGCCCAGCAGGCAGTCAACATCGAGGCCAACAGCGGCGCGGGCGGATGCAAGCTCACTGTCCTGATCAAGGCTGACGACTTCCAGGTACGACCGGCCCCCAGCGGCGCGGATCTCATCGGCCAGCGCTTTCAGGTCTTCGAACGGCAGGCCAACATCCTTGAACCCGATATGCCGCGCCCCGCCTTCCAGCGCCTGATCCAACCGGGCGCGGGCGTCTGGGATGGTCCGGTCATTCGATGTCAGCATAAAGATAAAATTGAACGCCATGAGGTCCCCGTTCCCAGATCCAGCTTGTCAGCAAGTTTCACAGTGATCATCCATGCCGTCACGAAAGACCAGCCGCAATTCGCTTGCCCGCATTCTCGCCCCGGCCTAATCCTGTTCTATGCAAGCGCAAGACGACAATTTGGCCAATGCGGCGAACCAGAACCGCAAGAATGACCAAGGCCCGGTGGCGGGCCTTGACCTCGGCACGAATAATTGCCGCCTGCTGGTGGCTGAGCCGCGCGGGGTTGAGTTCCATGTCGTCGACAGTTTCTCGCGATCTGTCCGTCTCGGCGATTCAATCGAAAAGACAGGTGTTCTTTCAGCTGACGCAATGGACCGGACCATTGAGGCGCTGAAAATCTGTGCGGACAAGGTCAGCCGCGCAGGGGTGTCGGGGTTTCGCGCTGTCGCAACAGCGGCCTGCCGCCAGGCGCAAAATGGCGAAGAGTTTGCCGCCCGCGCCCGCGAAGCGACCGGCGTAGATCTTGAAATCATATCGGCTGAAGAAGAAGCCCGCCTCGCCGTATCTGGCTGTGGGCCGTTGGTCGACGCCGAGGCTGAACAGGTGCTGGTCTTCGACATCGGTGGCGGCTCAACCGAGTTGGTGTTGCTGGACGTCTCTGAAGCCGCCCCTGCAGAACGGGTCAGACTTGTTCAAGCGGCAGGCGCGGCGAATAACCCGGTGCGGATCATCGAATGGACGTCTGTTCCCGTTGGCGTTGCGACACTGCAGGACAAGTTCGCCGAGATCGCAGATCCGGGCCGCCGATATGGCTTGATGACCTGGTACTTCGAAGAACTCATTGCCGGCTTTGCACAAGACATGCCGACGACTGAACGGCCAAAACGCCTTCAGCTTATTGGCGCTTCAGGCTCCGTGACGACGATCGGCTCAGCCCATTTGGGTCTGAAACGCTATGACCGGGCCAAAGTCGATGGCTTGTGGGTGCCGGTCCGGTCTGTGCGTCGCATCGCACGTGAGCTGGCCAGCCTGAACGACCTCGCACGCGCTCAGCACCCGAGTGTGGGGGCCGAACGGGCCAAGCTGATCGTGGCCAGCTGCGCCATCCTCACGGCGATCCTGAACTACTGGCCCGCGTCCGAGCTGCGGGTTGCTGACAGAGGCCTTCGCGAAGGTCTCATCTACGCCCAGATCGCAAAACCAAAGGCCCAAGCGTCATGAGTAAAACTTCAGGGCGCGGTGAGCGCGAACTTAGAACGCGGGTGAAATCCGCCAAAGGGCGGAAGCTTTCGTCAACTCTTTGGCTGGAACGTCAGCTGAACGACCCTTATGTCCAGCGCGCCCAGCGTGAGGGGATGCGTGGCCGGGCCGCCTACAAGATCATGGAGATCGACGACAAGCACCGTTTTCTTGTCCCCGGCGCCCGGGTAGTTGACCTTGGCTGCGCGCCGGGTGGCTGGTTGCAGGTTGCGGTTCCCCGCATCAACGCGCTGGGTGAAAAGAAGGGCAAGAAAGTCGGACGGATCATCGGGCTTGATATTCAGGAAGTGGAACCTGTGCCAGGCACCGAACTGCGTGTCATGGATTTCATGGAAGATGATGCGGATGCGCGGGTAAAGGAATGGCTGGGCGGTAAGGCGGATGTCGTGATGTCCGACATGGCGGCCTCATCGTCAGGCCACAAGCAGACCGATCACCTTCGCATCATGGCGCTCTGTGAGGCCGCCGCCTATCTGGCCTTTGATGTGTTGGAGGAAGGCGGGACCTTCGTGGCCAAGGTCCTCGCGGGCGGTGCTGAAGGTGATCTGCAGAAAGAACTGAAGCGTCGGTTCACCAAGGTTTCACACATGAAACCGCCCTCAAGCCGCAAGGACAGTTCTGAGAAGTTTGTCGTTGCGACGGGCTTTCGTAAGGTCGACTAGGCCGGTTTCAGCGCTAACTAAATTGGCGATGCCGTATAGTGCCGTGCACTCTCAGGCTATTTCCGATCAGAGTATCTTGTTGGTCCGCAATCGCTCAAGACCGCTCAGCTTTGGCATGAAAGATGAACCCGATGAAGTTCATCAATAACTGCGCCGCCAGAATCTGGGTTGAAGCCGTCGGATCGTAATCCGGTGCGACCTCTACCAGATCGATCCCGACGATCTGATGGTTCTGCGCTGCGCCCTGCAACACCTCCAATACCTCGTAGTACAGAAATCCACCGTGGCTTGGTGTGCCGGTGCCCGGGGCGATAGAGGGACAGAAGGCGTCGATGTCGATGGTCACGTAGAGGCGTGCGTCCTTGGGCAGACGGGCCAGGACAGCCTCTACCCCTAATTTACGAACTTGCCGGACAGACAGGATGTCCGACCCCATCTCGCGGGCCGCTTCGTAGCCTTCTTTCGCAGTGGATGAGACGTTGCGGATGCCAAGCTGCGTCAGCCCGGTGACATAGTCCTTCTCGGCCGCCCGGCGCATCGGGTTGCCGTGGCCGTGCCTGACGCCGTGACGCTCATCGACGAAATCAAGGTGGGCGTCGATTTGCAGGATGTGGATCGGGCCGTTGGTTTCACAGTGATCCTCGAAGGCGCGAACGCACGGGATGTTGATGGAATGGTCGCCGCCGATGGTGACGGGCAGGGCGCTTGCATCAAGCGCTTTGCGGACGCCGTATTCTATATTGGCATGAGAGCCTTCGGTGTCTGTATGGATGATGTCGGCGTCGCCCATGTCAATCATGCGGACGTCTTCGCCAAGGTAAGTCGCATCATCCTCATGGTCGTAGGCGCCTGCATGGCCGAAGCTGAACAAGGTTGACGCCTCTCGCACACCACGTGGCCCGAACCGGGCGCCTGATCGCCATTGGGTGCCAAAGTCGAAAGGGGCGCCGAGGATGGCGACGTCGGCCTCGATGCTGTCCCAATCTTCAACATACGGCTTCTTGGCGAAGGTTGAGATGCCGACGAAAGGCAGGTTCAGGCGGCCGGCTTCGTAACCGTGAGACATCGGGCATTCCTCAGAAAAGCTGTTTTGTCTCTGCTAGCGTGAGGGGACGGCGGCGTCAAAGGCTGGGAAAGAGCACTTGGCGCAAATTTCGCCTCAGGAATTACCCCTAGGGCGGGCATGTCTTGGAAAATTTGACCCGAACCAAGCGTCTAGTGCGATAAGTGTTTCGCATGGTTTCACGCGTGAAACCATGCTTAAGTCATTAATATATATAGGGTGACGGTGTGAGTGTCTTATTTCGTTTTTGGTCTGTCCGCTGGTCTACTTCAACGTCACTCCGCCCCCCGGAACAGAATACGGTTAGTCGGCGACCGCAATCGCCTCAATTTCTACCTTCGCGTCTTTAGGCAAACGCACGACCTGATAGGCTGAGCGGGCTGGCGGGTTGGTTTCAAATGCGCCGGCGTAGACAGCGTTCATTTCTCCGAACTGGTCCATGTCGGTTATGAAGACCATGCACTTGACGATGTGGCCCATGTTCAGGCATTCAGACGCCAAAATGGCTTCAATATTCGCCAAAGACAGGGCGGTCTGGTCGGCAACACTTTCGGGCATTTCGCCGGTTTCAGGGTGCAGCGGCAACTGGCCTGAGACGAATACGAGGCCGCCAGCGCGGGTTGCCTGGGAATAGGGACCGGCAGCTTCGGGCGCATTGGTCGTGGCGATGATTTTTTTAGACATTTTTAGGCCCTGCTAGTTTTGAGTACGGTTGTTGAAGATTGGAAATGAGCGGCGCAAGCCGACGGGTTTGTCCCGTCAATACACCAAAGAATGCAGCACGTCATGCATAGCTGGTTGCGGATGTATTGGCGGTGAGCGCGGTCGCATTCCGTCATCTGCGCGGTTTCCGCCGCTAAATCTGCGCCGAGGCTGTGGGCAAAGCAATGGAACGGTGCCGATGTGAATTGTGATGTCGCCCCGAGTCACAGCGCCATCGCCCCAAATACGTGCGGCGCTTGGAGTTTAGAGCGGCGTCAAACTATCCATTCTGCCCCAAAATATGCCGAAACTCGATTATTCTAGCCTTTTCACCGATCTCTTTGGTATGTCACAACAACTTTTAGTTGTTGCTCTTGCGTAGAATTTTTGTGGGGTATGAGTATGACGGTCAGACCAGTAAACATTATCGATGCGACCCAGGTGACAACAACGGGTGTGCCGATAAACGGAAGCGGGGAATTATTTTCCCCCGGGACCGGTCAGCAAGGCGGCGATGCGTGGATCAACGGAACGATCACGTTTGACGCCCCTCTCACCACCACGATGATCGATGACAATGAAAACGTCTTTGCCGATGACGACAGCGGCACTGACGGGCAGCGTCAGAATTTCACGACCAATACGACAATCGGCGGCACGACCTATTCCAGCACCGGGCAGATTGAAGTTGAATTTCATCTGATCGTGGTAACGCCAGATGGCGTTCAGTATACGATATCAGCACTAAATATCGGCGGCCCTGGCGGCGCATCCGGTGACTTTCAGACCATACAGGCCTTCGCCCCGGTCTATGATGCTGTGACCGCAGGGGGCACGAAGTATCCGCCCCCTGGTGTGCCGCTGACTATCATTGATGCAATCGACCTTCAGCCCAACCCTTCAAACTATGAGCTGTATTTTTGTTTTGCCCGGGGAACCCGTATTCAGACTGATGATGGAGAGCGCGCAGTTCAGGATCTTGAAGTTGGCGATCTGGTTGGACCGTATTCCAAAGGCTTGCAAAGCTCGTCTCAACAACCTCAGTAGTGATCGCGTCGCGGCCTTAAACCGCGTGTCGCCGGTTACAGCACTTGCGCTCTTCTGCCAGCTTATTGCACGCCCAAGGCCAAACTGAATGATGCTAAACATCAGCTTCACCGTCTGATAGTCTGCGCCAATAGGGGGAAAGCAAATGGCGACCTTTGATACCGAGAAAGCAGCTGAAATCCACCGCGAGCTTCACAGCCATCTGCCGTCTGAACCGGCATTGAGGGTCAAAGCGCTGGAAAGTTTGATGGTTGAGAAGGGATTGACCACGTCTGAGACGATCAATTCCTGGGTGGAAGCCTATTCTGAAGAAATCGGACCGAAGCGGGGCGCTCTTGTCGTGGCAAGATCCTGGATCGATCCTGAGTTCAAGGCGCGCCTGCTTGGCGATGCGGCAGAAGCAATCAAGGAATTTGGTTTCGAAGGGAATGCAACCGGACACCTGAAGGCGGTCGAGAACACCGCAGACGTCCATAACCTGGTCGTTTGCACCTTATGTTCCTGCTATCCGTTTTCAATTCTCGGTATTGCGCCGAACTGGTACAAAATCGCGGCCTACAGATCCCGCGCCGTGCGTGATCCACGCGGCGTATTGGCGGAATTTGGCGTTTCCTTGGGAACTAACATTCAGGTTCGTGTGTGGGACAGCACGGCTGAGCTGCGCTATGTGGTGATCCCTCAGCGTCCCGCGAATACAGAAGAATTGAATGAAGAAGACCTCGCCAAACTGGTCACGCGGAATTCGATGATTGGAACTGACCGGGTTCTGACTGCGTCCTTGGAAGGGGAAAGCTGATGGATGGCGTTCATGACCTCGGCGGCAAACAAGGGTACGGCCCCATAGATGTTCATGAGCCGGTCGAACCCTTCCATTCCGACTGGGAAGCGCGTGCTTGGGCCTTGTCAAAAGGTTTTGGGGGCGGCGCACCGGACATAACCATCGACTGGTGGCGACACGTCCGCGAAACGACAATTCCCGCAGATTATCTGACGCGGCCATATCTGGACAGCTGGCTTGAGACCGACATGACCACCTTGGTCGATTCCAAGGTTTGCACGATCGAAGAGCTTGCGACCGGAAAGTCCGCTACGCCACCAATAGGAAAGGCAGTTTCCTACAGCGTCGCAGATGTACTTGCCGCAAACCGCGCCAATGCGACCAAGTTTGATCGGCCTACCGAAGTTGAGCCAAGGTTCGCTGTCGGAGACCGCATTGTGGCCGATCAGGATGCTTCGACCGGCCACACACGTTTACCCAGCTATGTCCGCGGTCGCGTTGGGAAAATTCATGAGCTCAATGGATCGCATCTGTTTGCTGATGCAGTAGCCGAGGGGATCGAAGCAGACGAACACCTCTATACAGTTGCATTCGATGCGAAAGACCTTTGGCCCGAAGCGGCCGACAGCAAGGACGTCGTTTTTCTCGATTTGTGGGAGAGCTACCTTGAACAAGGATAGTTTTCAGCCGCCCCAGCCTTTGAAGAACGCCGAAGGCATGCCGGTCTTTCAGCAGGAATGGCAAGCGCAGGTGCTGGCTATGGCAGATGCCCTGATCGCCAACAAATCCATTGAAGCGACACGCTGGTCAGAAGCTTTCGGAGCAGGATTGGCGGAGGCCCACGCCGCAGGGCGTCAAGATGATATGGAAACCTATTACACGGTCGCATTGAGCACGCTGGAGGCATTGGTGACGGGCCAGGGCGCGCTTACAGAGGCGGAAATATCGAATAGGCGCGAGGCCTGGACCCAAGCCTATTTACGCACTCCGCACGGGCAGCCGGTGGAGTTGTAGCGCTCAACGAGCCGGTTTTTTTCACTGTCCCTTGTTGATCGGTCGGTCCTGCGTCCAATCGTAGACCCCGCGATCCCGCTCATCGACGGCCTGTTTCCAGCCGACCTGTTCTGAACGTTCTTTGAAGTTAATGCCCTCGGGAGAATGACGCGTGATGCCGTCAAAGACGGTGGCGAGGCGCTGGGTGTTGGCCAGGCCCATCGCTTCAATCGCCTGATTGATCACCATCTTCTGCATCATCAGCTGGTTGATCGGAACGGTCGCCATGCGCTCGGCCAGACGTTCAACCTCTGCATCCAGCTCATCCGCCGGGACGGCTTTCAGGACGAGGCCCATGTCGGCGGCCTCAACCCCCGTAACTTTGTCGCCGGTGAACAACATCCGCTTGGCCTTTTCCGGTCCCAGCCGGTAAGTCCACATCGCGGTCGTCGGGCAGCCCCAGACGCGGACGGGCATGTAGCCGATCTTTGCGTCCTCAGCCATCACCACCATATCACAGCAAAGAGCGATGTCTGACCCGCCCGCGACGGCGAAGCCATGGACCTTGCAGACAACAGGCTTGTGTGAGCGCCAAAGGGACATGAACTTTTCGGTGTTCCGGCTCATGAAGGCATAGTCCTTCATTGGGTCCCACGGCATCGGTTGCGTCGCTTCGCCCGCGCCATTGCCTTCGGCGTAATATTTCAGGTCATAGCCTGCGCAGAACGCCTTGCCGGCGCCGGACAGGATGATGACGTGGACGGACGGGTCGGCATTGGCGGCCTCAACCGCGTCCTGCAGCAGGCCAGGCACCTCATCGTCGATGGCGTTCATCGCTTCAGGTCGGTTCAGCGTTATCCTGCCGATGCGGCCATCTTTTTCGTAAAGCACTTTGGACATCTTGCGCGCCTCCCCATAAACGTCTGACTATTGAGGCCAGATGACGGCCAAGTCTGTATGAGGTCAATGGTGGGCAGAGCATCCTTTTGGCGCAGAACGCCGCCCGCGTTGTTTCCGTCAACGCTGGGGGCAATCGGGTTGAGCCTTGGCTGGCGATCAGCGGCAGAGGTTCTGGGCGCACCGATCATCATCGCAGATACACTGCTTGTCGCGTCTGGCGGCGTCTTTTGCTTCATCCTGATCGCCTATATTGCAAAGCTGTGCGTGCGGCCGCTTGCGGTGTTCGATGATCTTAGTCCGGTGCCGGGGCGCGCTGCCGTTTCCGCCGGGTCGATGTGCTTGCTGCTACTTGCGGCCGGCGTTTTGCGCGCAACAGGTGAGGCAGCCCTGGCAGAGCGTCTTTGGTTGCTCGGCCTTATGCTTCACGTTGTCTATATGTGCTGTGTTATCAAGGTGCTGGTGGGGCTTCCTGCGGCTGAACGCAAAGTGACGCCAGTGCTATTTTTGCCCTTTGTCGGCTACATCGTCGCCCCGTTCGCCGGGCCAGCGTTGGGCTATCATGACCTATCGTTTTGGATCTTTATGTACACGCTAGCGGCAGGCGTGGTGATCATCTCACTGGCGATGCCGCCGTTTTTCCGTGGCCCGACGCCGCCCCCCGCGCGACCAGCAGCTGCGATTGTTCTAGCACCGATGGGAGTTGGCGCATTATCGGCGCATGCCCTCGATCTGACCACGCTGTCGATGTTCTTTTGCTGGGCCTCGCTACCGGTTGCGCTTTTGCTGATCTTGCGCGTCAGGTGGCTGACCGCGGGCGGGATTTCGCCGCTTTGGGGCGCCTTTACCTTTCCGTCTGCAGCCTTTGCCGGCGGGGCTGTGCTGGGCGCCGAATATTGGGGCGGGTGGTGGATTGGGCTTGCCTGGACGGCGTTGATCGCCGCGACCTTCATCGTGGTGTTTATCTGGTTGTTCACGCTGGTTGCGTGGTCGCGTGGGAAGCTGGCGCCTGCGACGAATGCCGTGACGGTTTAGCCGCCAATTACGGTAGGTGATCGTCGCCCGCCCCAATGCGGCTGACTGATGTTCGCCTTCTGATGCTTCCACGTAAGCCAAAGAAATTCAGCAATTGCTTGACGCGGCGACGATAATACCAGCTTGGTGAACCGCTTAGAACCGCATGAGGCCCAGATGTCCGACAAGAAAATCGACGAGATGGAGTTGGATGTCGATATCGGCTCTCACGAGGGCCTGTCGCTCAACTACATCACCCGCGATCGGATGGCCTTTGTTCTGGGGCAGAACCAGACCATGATTACGCAGACCCAGTTCGCGGACGCCAAGGCCGGCGCCATGCTGGCGTTTCTTGGCCTGATCGCAACGCGCGGCCCGGGCGCAGTGACTGAGGTCGAAGCGTCCACTGCTTCGCCAGAGCTGATCCTGCAACTGATCCTACACGCCGCCGCGCTGATTTGCTGCCTGATCGTCTTGTTCCCTCGCTACGCCAAATTGGATGCACGAAAGAACATGTACGACTTTGATCGGTTTTCCTGGCCGGCATTGACGGGCGGCGGGGCGTCGCCTGATGGGTTCACAGCCTTCATGCTCACGTCACAGGTCAGTCAGCTTGTCGCGTCGGTTGCGCGCAGCAATCACACATTGGCGGGTATCCTGCTTTCGAAATTCGGATGGCTGCGCTGGGCGTTTGGTCTTGGCGTCATTGACGTGCTGTTCATGGCTGGGCGTCTCTTCGCCTCATAACGCGGCATTTGCGCCAGTTCATGCGATCAAGCGCCAAGGCGCCTTTCCTTCTTAGGGTTCTGGTGAAATAAGACACCGCCAACCGAACCCTGATCAGGAGACTCCGCTATGGAGATTCGCGAGGCGCTTACTTTCGACGATGTCTTATTGGTGCCCGGCGCCTCAGAGGTTCTGCCTGCGGACGCTGATGTGTCGACCCGCGTGACCAAAGAGATCACGCTGAACATCCCTCTTCTGTCCTCAGCCATGGACACGGTGACCGAGGCTGACATGGCCCTGGCCCTTGCGCAGGCTGGCGGAATGGGTGTCATCCACCGCAATCTGGATCTTGATGAACAGCAGCGCCAGGTGCGCCGCGTGAAGCGGTTCGAAAGCGGGATCGTCTACAACCCAATCACGCTCCACCCGAACCAGACGCTGGCCGACGCGCATGAGGCGCAGGAGCGTTACAAGATCACTGGCTTTCCGGTTTGCGATAACGACGGCAAGGTCGTCGGTATCCTGACCAACCGCGATATCCGGTTTGAGACAGACAAAAGTCGCCCGGTTCACACGCTGATGACGTCAGAAAATCTTGCGATCATTCGCGAACCTGCAGATCGCGATGAGGCGAAAGGCATCATGGCTGCGCGTCGGATCGAAAAGCTGATCGTTGTGGATCGCGATGATCGTTGCGTTGGCCTTCTGACAATCAAGGACATGGAAAAAGCGGTTCTGAACCCGAATGCCTGCAAGGATGAATTGGGGCGTTTGCGCGTCGCAGCTGCGTCTACGGTCGGCGACGCGGGATTTGAGCGGTCTTCGGCGTTGATCGACGCGCATGTCGACCTTTTGGTCATCGACACCGCGCATGGGCATTCCTCAGCGGTGTCCGAAGCGGTTGAGCGGGTGAAGAAGTTTTCAAACTCCGTTCAGGTTGTTGCGGGCAATGTCGCGACGGCTGAGGCGGCCAAGGCGCTGATTGGCGCTGGCGCTGATGCGATCAAGGTTGGCATTGGGCCAGGTTCGATCTGTACGACCCGCATGGTGGCAGGGGTCGGCGTGCCTCAGCTAACCGCGATCTCTGATTGCGTGGAAGAAGCCGCCAAGCAGGGCGTGCCTGTGATTGCCGATGGTGGCATCAAGTTCTCAGGTGATTTCGCCAAAGCCATCGCGGCTGGCGCGCATTGCGCCATGGTCGGGTCAATGCTGGCTGGCACCGATGAGGCGCCCGGCGAGGTCTATCTCTATCAGGGTCGCTCGTACAAATCCTATCGCGGTATGGGATCTGTCGGCGCCATGGCGCGTGGCTCGGCGGACAGATATTTCCAGAAACAGGTGTCCGAGACCCACAAACTTGTCCCTGAAGGCATCGAAGGGCAAGTCGCCTACAAAGGTCCGGCAGGAGCCGTGCTGCACCAGCTAATTGGGGGGCTAAGGGCAGCCATGGGCTATACCGGGTCGGCCTCAATTGATCACATGCGGAATAACTGTAAATTCGTGAAGATCACCAATGCCGGTCTGGCCGAAAGCCACGTTCATGACGTCCAGATCACCCGCGAAAGCCCGAACTACCGGATGAGCGGATGACGCCAGCAGCCCGCGCCGCGGCCGCCATCGAAGTTCTTGATCTTTGGGAGGCGGGCGATCAGCGCGCCGAAAAAGTCCTGCGCGACTGGGGCAGGGCGAACCGCTATGCCGGATCGGGTGATCGACGCGCCATTGGCGACCTTGTTTTTACCTGCATTCGTCGTCGTCGCTCCTTGCTGACGACGCATGGCGCGACTGGCGGGCGCGGCATGATCCTTGGGCTTGTGATGGATGAGGGCGCAGATCCTGCAGACATCTTCTCAGGCGCTAAATACGCCCCAGCGCCATTGACGGCCTCGGAAAGCGCGCAGCCTACCAGCCCGACCAGCGATCCAGAGAAATTTGATCATCCTGACTGGATGGAAGCGTCGTTGAAAGCCTCACTCGGCACGGGATATTCCGATGTGATGAGCGCGCTGCAATCCCGTGCGCCGATCGGTCTGAGGGTCAATCGAATGAAGGCGACGGTCGCCGAGGCCGCGGACGCGCTTTCCAATGATGGCGTCGAAACGATTTCATCAACGCTTGACCCAGACGCCCTGATCGCGCCGCCGGGCGTCCGCATTGCACAGGCTGAGGCCTATCTGAACGGCATGGTGGAATTGCAGGACCCCGCCAGTCAGGCGGCTGCGCGTTTGCCCGGCGCCAAACCGGGTGAGACGGTTCTGGATTATTGTGCAGGCGGCGGGGGCAAAACCCTTGCTTTTGCAGCGCATATGGAAGGCAAGGGGCGGCTGATCGCCCATGACATTTCACCAGATCGTTTGAAGCAAACCGCCATTCGCGCAGAACGGGCAGGCGTGCAGGTCGAATGCAGGGATCCTGAAGATATGGCGGGTCTGAAAGGCGCCTGTGATCTGGTATTCGTCGACGCGCCTTGCACCGGTTCAGGCAGCTGGCGGCGTGATCCGGAAGGAAAATGGCGCCTGACCACTGATGAGTTCGCTTCAATGCAGGCATTGCAGCGCGAAGTGTTCGCCAGCGCCCTTGGATATGTCGCGCCAGGTGGGCGACTGGCTTATGCGACTTGTTCTGTCTTTGCCGAAGAAAATGAAGATCTGGCGAATTGGGCCTTGGCTCAGTTTCCAGATTTGGAACCTGGCGCGGGCCTGAACCTTGTCCCAGCTGAGCTCAATGATGGCTTCTACTTCCGCGTGTTTTTCTTGCAGAAAGAACACTCATAAATAGAGTTGTCCGCTTCGGTCAACTTAAGCCATTATTCACCAATTGAACTGAAAGTGCGCGCCATGGGGCGCAACTTCGGTGCACGAGGTGAGCGATGGTTGATACAATTGTCTCGACTGAAGGTAGCGAAGCTGCGCAGACGCCAGTTGCAGTGGGCCGAAACACTCCCTCAATGAGTGCGGCTTGGTTGTTACTGGCCGCCACGGCCACACTGTTTCTTGCAGGACGTATCGCGCCGCTGGAAATGGCTCATCTGGTCTTCTTTTCAATGTCTATCGGCCTGTGCGCCGTCTCTGTTTTCGCCCTTTGGGTGCGTGCTTTAAGTGATCGGCTTGAAGTGGCGATCGAGGCGAGCTTTCGTGAGATCTTTGACGGCGATGACAAGCCGGCGGCGATCACAGACGCCGATTGCCGGATCCTGACGATCAACAAAGCCGCACGAAGTCGGAATGCCGAATGTGGTTCCGTTGATTATGCCGGGCAGCTGTTCGCTGCGTGGTCGCATGACGCCGATGAAGTTGTCTACCGACTGGCTAGATCGGCAATTGAGCAAGGCGCAGCATCAGAAGTCATGAACAGCGTCACGCCAATGCGCCTGTCCGCCCGCAAAATTCAGGGCGGTCGCATCATATGGTCGATGGATAGTGCTGCAACGCAAGCAGTTCTGTCAGTTGAAGATGCGCCTTTCGGCTTTGCGCGGATCAATGCTCAGGGCGCTGTCAGGTCAGAAAATGAGATCTTTCAGACCTATTCAAACACAGAACGTACTGAGATCGTCGAATCTGCGCTGCGGGCGCAAGCGTCTGGGCAAGGTTGGACAGGCGTCAGCGTCAACGGGGGTCGCAGTGTTTCCACCGCTGTGCACCTGGTCGACCTGGGCGATCTTTCGCTGTATGTCCTTCCAGAATGGGCCGAAGCGAGCCATAGTCGGGAACTTGTTTTTGAACAGATCCCGGTCGCGCTGGCGCGACTGAAGCCTGAGGGTGACGTCATCTCTATCAACGCAGCTGCCCGTTCGCTGCTGGGCCCCGGCGCCCGGGCAGGCGTCGCCTTTGATAGTCTGGTCGAAGGCATGGGACGTGGGATTCAGGAACAACTTACCGAGGTGATGGAAGGGGGCGCCACGGCCCGATCCGAGCTCGCCGTCTGCGAAAATGGCGAACGCGAGGTATTTCTTCAGATTTCTCTGGGATTACTGGACTTTGATGGCGGCGCCTCGGTCCTTGCGGTGCTCCGCGATGCGACAGAACAGAAGACGCTGGAACAACAATTCGTTCAAAGCCAGAAAATGCAGGCCGTAGGTCAGCTTGCCGGCGGTGTGGCGCATGATTTCAACAACCTGCTGACGGCGATACTGGGGCATTGCGACCTCTTGATGCTGCGTTTGGACGCAAGCACGCCTGACTACGCCGATCTGACGCAAATCAGGCAAAACACCAACCGCGCTGCAGCGCTCGTCCGCCAACTTCTGGCGTTTTCGCGTAAACAGACGTTGCAACCGCAATCGGTAGGCATTGGCGATACGCTGGCTGAGCTATCACATCTTCTGAACCGGCTGATTGGCGAACGTATTGTCATGAAGCTGAACCATGAAGACGGCCTTTGGCCTGTCTGGATCGATAAGCAACAGTTTGAGCAGGTGATCGTAAATCTTGTGGTTAATGCGCGTAACGCTATGCCTGAAGGCGGCTCTGTCACGCTGTCATGTGCAAACAACAGTCTTTCCGAAGAGATGTCGCGCGATCGCGCTGTGGTCGAACCAGGCGACTACGTGCAGATCCAGGTCTCAGACACCGGAATGGGCATTCGCCCCGATCGGCTGGACAAGATTTTTGAGCCGTTCTTCACGACCAAGAAAGTTGGCGAAGGCACCGGTCTTGGCCTGTCTACCGCCTATGGCATCGTCAAGCAGATGGGTGGCTTCATTTTTGTTGACAGCACTGAAGCCAAAGGAACGACATTCACGCTTCTACTTCCCCGCGCAGCCAGCGAGCAAATCGAAGAGGCGCAGGTAGAAACCGAAAACAAAGCCGCTGATCTGACGGGGTCAGGTGTGATTCTTCTGGTCGAAGATGAGGCGCCTGTCCGTGCATTCGGCAGTCGGGCGCTGCAGATGCGCGGCTATCAGGTCATGGAGGCTGACTGCGCCGAAGCCGCGCTGCAATGCCTGGAAGACTGTGATTACCAGGTGGATCTCGTCGTTTCTGACGTGGTTATGCCGGGTATTGATGGGCCGACCTGGGTGCGAGAGGCCCGAAAAACACGGCCAGACCTGCCTGTGGTCTTCGTCTCTGGCTATGCTGAGGATGTGTTTCGCAAAAGCAAAGAAGAGGTTGGTGCAGACCGATTCCTGTCAAAGCCGTTTTCGCTGGACCAGCTTTCGACCGAAGTGAAAGCCGCGCTGGATGCGCAGAAGCCAAACTAGACGGCCAGCATTATCCTCACCCTTAACTGAACTTTAAGAAGACACTTTTAAGCAAGTCTCAGAGTGTTTTGATCCAAAGTTGCAGTTTTCTGAAGCCTGATAGCGTTCGCTGTCGCGAATGTTACTGCGGGCGTCAAAATCAACTTCTGCTTCAACTTCGGACCGGATTGCTTTGGGCGTCTCAATTTCCTGTTCCCTTTTTGTACCCATTGAGGTATGAACATAACCGGAACGCGGGGTCGAGCAGGCCTCTCTGGTTGAACTGAGAAGGGAAATCCGCGATGACGCAGAATGTATTAGAACTGGCTGGAAAGCGCGACATGGATAAGGCGAAAGCTCTCGAATCCGCATTGGCTCAGATTGAGCGGAACTTTGGCAAAGGTTCCATCATGAAGCTGGGCCAACGCGAAGCGGCGATGGATATTGAGGCGATATCCACCGGCTCGCTTGGCCTTGATATTGGTCTTGGGATTGGCGGCCTTCCAAAGGGCCGGATCATTGAGATTTATGGCCCTGAGTCTTCAGGCAAGACCACATTGGCGCTGCACGTTCTGGCCGAAGAACAGAAAAGTGGCGGGATCTGCGCCTTTGTCGATGCAGAGCACGCGCTTGATCCATCCTATGCCCGCAAACTGGGCGTTGATGTGGATGAATTGCTGATCTCGCAGCCTGATGCGGGTGAACAGGCGCTGGAAATCACTGACACGCTTGTTCGGTCTGGCGCTGTGTCAGTAGTGGTGGTCGATTCGGTCGCCGCCCTCACGCCCAAGTCCGAACTTGAAGGCGATATGGGTGACAGTTCGGTCGGTGTGCAGGCCCGTCTGATGAGCCAGGCGATGCGTAAGCTGACAGGCTCCATCTCTCGTTCAAAATGTATGGTCATCTTCATCAACCAGATCCGTATGAAGATTGGCGTCATGTTCGGCTCGCCCGAAACAACGACTGGCGGCAATGCGCTTAAGTTCTACTCGTCAGTTCGTCTCGACATCCGCCGCATTGGTGCGATCAAGGACAAGGACGAAGTTGTCGGCAACCAGACCCGCGTGAAAGTTGTGAAAAACAAAGTAGCGCCGCCATTCAAGCAGATCGAATTCGATATCATGTATGGCGAAGGCATCTCGAAAATGGGTGAACTGGTTGATCTTGGCGTCAAAGCTGGCGTTGTTGAGAAATCAGGCTCCTGGTTCTCATACGGCGATGAACGCATTGGGCAGGGGCGTGAAAACGCCAAGAACTTCCTGCGAGAGCATAAAGACATCGCCTACGCCATCGAAGACAAGATCCGCGCAGCGCATGGGCTTGATTTCGACATGCCCGTCAACGACCCCAACAAGAATCAGGATGATGAGGTGCTTGAGGCCTGATCAGCGCTTCAAGGACACGAAAACCCCGCCAATGCGTAGCAGCGTTGGCGGGTTTTTTCGTTTTGAGCTGCAAAACCACTGCGGTGTCGCACCGGGCGATTTGATCTTGGTCAAGGTCTGGCGCAGCGGACGTGCTAGGTTTTCTTCATCATCAATGAAAGGAGACGGATTCATGCTGACCGTTCGAAAAACTGCGCCCAACCGAATAGATCTGACGCTGGACGGCGAGCTTGAAGATGCAGAGATGATGGCGGGCCTTGAAGCATTGATCACTTGCCTCGACGGCGTTGAGGGCGGGGTCATGCTATATCGTATTCAAAACTTCACCATGCCAAGTTTTGGGGCCCTGACCGCTGAAATCATGAACCTGCCGTCGATCCGGCGAATGCTGGGGCGCATTGACTGGTGCGCGGTCATCTCTGATGTAGGCTGGATCCGAATGGCTGCTGAGTTTGAAGGCATGGTAATCCCGGGCTTTGCCATCAAGTCGTTTTCACCAGCGGATGAAACTGCGGCGGAAGCTTGGCTCAAAGAGCCTGTATAAAGCACACGCGCCCCTGGTGGACAGACCTGAGAGACGCAGTTAAACCGTCGCGATTGCTTCTTTTGGGAACCCGCCATGGCCACGCTGAATGAAATCCGGTCGACCTTTTTCGACTACTTTGAAAAGAACGGCCATACGCAGGTCGAAAGTTCGCCGCTGGTGCCGCGAAACGATCCTACGTTGATGTTCACTAACGCGGGCATGGTGCAGTTCAAGAACGTTTTTACGGGGCTTGAGCACCGTTATTACACGCGCGCGGTCACATCGCAGAAATGCGTGCGCGCTGGTGGCAAACACAATGATCTGGACAATGTCGGCTATACGGCGCGTCATCATACTTTCTTTGAAATGCTGGGGAATTTCAGCTTTGGCGATTACTTCAAGTCAGACGCAATTCCCTTTGCCTGGGATCTGATCACCAAGGAATTCGGCTTGCCGAAAGACAAACTTTGCGTCACCATCTACCACGATGATGACGAAGCGGCTGAGATCTGGAAGAAGCATGCTGGCCTAAGCGACGACAAGATCATCCGCATCGCAACCGATGACAATTTCTGGTCGATGGGCGCGACTGGGCCGTGCGGCCCGTGCTCTGAGATTTTCTATGATCACGGCGACCATATCTGGGGCGGCCCTCCCGGCACGCCGGAAGAAGACGGCGACCGGTTTGTTGAGATCTGGAACCTCGTCTTCATGCAGTACGAAAAGCATGAAGATGGCAGCCGCACGGACCTGCCTAAACCGTCCATCGATACCGGCATGGGGCTGGAACGGATTGGCGCCGTTCTTCAGGGCAAGCACGACAACTATGACACGGACCTGATGCGTAGCCTGATTGAGGCGAGCTCATCTGCGTCTGGCGTTGACCCGGATGGCGACAAAAACGTGCATCACCGTGTGATCGCAGATCATCTGCGCTCCACTTCTTTCCTGATCGCTGATGGCGTGCTGCCCTCGAACGAAGGGCGTGGTTACGTCCTGCGCCGGATTATGCGTCGCGCGATGCGTCATGCGCATTTGCTGGGTGTTGAGCAGGCGCTGATGCACCGCTTGGTGCCAGCGCTGACCCGTCAGATGGGGCAGGCGTTTCCTGAGCTATCGCAGGCCCAGTCGCTGATTGAAGAAACACTTGAGCTGGAAGAAAAGCGTTTTCGTAAAACGCTGGACCGCGGCCTTGGTCTGCTGGACGAAGCGCTTGGCGACCTGCCTGATGGCGCTGAGTTGCCCGGTAATACGGCGTTCAAGCTGTATGACACCTATGGCTTCCCGCTGGATCTGACGCAGGATGCGTTGCGCGAAAAGGGCCGCACCGTCGATACCGATGGGTTCGACGCTGCGATGGAAGAACAGAAAGCCAAGGCTCGCGCTGCATGGACTGGTTCTGGCGAGGCTGCGGATGCTGCGATCTGGTTTGATATCGCGGACAAGCACGGCTCAACTGAGTTCCTAGGGTACGACACCGAAACCGCCGAAGGGCAGGTGTTGGCGTTGGTGAAAGACGGCGCAGCAGTCGATTCCTTGAAAGTGGGCGATAGCGGCGCCGTTATCCTGAACCAGACGCCTTTCTACGCTGAAAGCGGTGGTCAGGTTGGCGACAGCGGCGCCATCAAAGTTGATGGCGCTGAAGCGCGCGTGACCGATACCAAGAAAATGCAGGGCGTATTCGCGCATCAGGTTGAGGTCATCTCTGGCGAGCTGACGCTTGGCGCAGGCGCTGAGCTGACGGTCGACCATGGCCGTCGCAGCCGGATCCGCGCGAACCACTCGGCCACGCACTTGCTGCATGAAGCTTTGCGCGGCCATCTGGGCGATCACGTTGCGCAGCGTGGATCGTTGAACGCGGAAGAGCGTTTGCGGTTCGACTTCTCGCATTCGAAAGGCATGAGCCTTGAGGAAATCAAGTCGGTTGAGCGTGAGGTGAACGACTATATCCGCCAGAACTCTCCCGTCACGACGCGTTTGATGACGCCCGATGAAGCGCGTGAGATGGGCGCCCAGGCGTTGTTCGGCGAGAAATACGGCGACGAAGTACGTGTTGTTGCAATGGGCAAGGTCGCCGACGGTGGCAGCGGCCCGGCAGGCGACATCTACTCAATGGAACTGTGTGGCGGCACGCATGTCGAAGCGACCGGCGATATCGGCGTCTTCGTTGTTACGGGCGAAAGCGCGTCATCAGCTGGCGTGCGCCGGGTTGAGGCGCTGACCGGCGCCGCGGCGTTCGATTATCTGTCGGCGCAGGATCAAACATTGGCGAACGTCGCTAACGTTCTGAAAAAGCGGCCCGATGAGGCGGCTGAGCGGGTACAGGCGCTGCTTGATGAGCGTAAGGCGCTACAGGCTGAAGTTGCTGAGTTGCGCAAGCAGGTCGCAATGGGTGGGGCGGATGGCTCTGGCCCTGAAGCGAAAGAGATCAACGGCGTAAAGCTGTTCGCGCAGGCGCTGACCGGCGTCTCGCCTAAAGATCTGCGCGGGCTGATTGATGAGCACAAGGCGCGGCTTGGTTCAGGCGTTGTTGCACTGATCGCGGACGCAGGCGGTAAGGCTGCTGTCGCGGCAGGCGTCACTGAAGATCTTGTTGGTAAAATCTCTGCCGTTGATGTTGTCAAAACGGCTGTTGAAGCTGTCGGCGGCAAAGGTGGTGGCGGGCGACCAGATATGGCGCAGGGCGGCGGCCCGGACGCTTCAAAAGCTGACGACGCAATTGTTGCAATCGAAAAACTGCTGGAGGGTTAATCATGCCTGCTTACTGGATCGCACATGTCGAAGTGACTGATGAAGCGCTGTACGGCGAATACGCCAAGATCGCGACCGAAGCGATTGCAGCACATGGCGGCGAATTCCTTGCCCGTGCAGGTCGTTACAAGCAGCTTGAAGGCAATGATCGGGCGCGCAATGTCGTTGCTGTCTTTCCAACCTTCGATGACGCCATCGCCTGCTATGAAAGCCCACGCTATCAAGAGGCTGTCGGCTTCGCCAAACGCTCATCGACCCGCGATCTGGTTGTCGTCGAAGCCTGATGCCTGAAAGCAAACAGGATCGTCTTCGCCGAATGGCGCTGGAGACGATTGAAGGCAAGCGAAAGCAGGGGTTTTTCCTGCCTTATCGCTATGCTGATGGTGTGAAAGCGCCGGGGTCATATCCGGCGATAGAGGCGGTGTTTGACCGACACCGCGACCAGTTTCAGTCAGTGCTTGATGAAATCGACGCCCGCGCTTCGGTTCTGGAAGCGTTCGCGGGCCCACCACCGAAACCGCGGTGGGATCAGGACTGGTTTCCCCGGGCTGACGGCGCCGCAGCCTACGCGATGGTTGCATCTCGCCGGCCACGCAAGGTGATTGAGGTCGGGTCAGGCCATTCGACCAGATTCATGGCCGCCGCCGCCTCAAGCGGGGCAGGCATCACGTGTATCGATCCTGAGCCGCGCGCTGATTTTGGCGACCTTGCAGTCGATTGGCGTCGGAGCGTTCTAAGCGAGGCTCATTTGCCAATGTTTGAAGCGCTTGAGCCCGGCGATTTTGCGTTCTTCGATTCCAGCCATCTGATGATGCCGGGCACTGATGTCGACATGATCTTCAATCGCATCCTGCCAGCGCTCCGACGCGGTGTGATTGTACATATCCATGACATCCTGCTGCCTGACCCGTACCCGGATGTATGGGAATGGCGAGGATATAATGAGCAAAATTGTCTCGGCGGCTGGATTCTTGCAGGCGGCCTGAAACCATTGTTTTCATCCCGTTACGCCGTCACGCGCATGGGTGCGGCTGAAGCGGGTGTGCTGTCGCGCCTTCCTTTGAACAGCGGCGCGGTTGAAACCAGTTTCTGGGCGGAAAAATCGTGAACGACCCGGCCTTCATCCTGATTGAACCCCAGATGGGCGAAAATATCGGCGCTGCGGCGCGGGGCATGTGGAATTTTGGCCTGCGCCACATGCGGATCACGACGCCGCGCGACGGCTGGCCTAATCCCAAGGCGGTTGCGATGGCGTCTGGCGCAGGTTCGCTGCTGGATGAGGCAATGGTCGTCCCGACGACGGCGGATGCGGTTGGCGATCTGCATTACCTTTATGCCACCACCGCCCGCCCGCGTGAGATGACCAAGACCGTCTTCACACCTGAAGGCGCAGCGCAGGATATGGCGACGCGCATTGTGGCTGGCGAAAAGGTCGGCGTGTTGTTCGGGCCGGAACGCGCAGGCCTGTCAAATGATGACGTCGTGCGCGCCAATGCGATCATCACTGTTCCCGTCAATCCGGAATTTTCATCGCTCAACCTGGCGCAGTGCGTGTTGCTGATGTCCTATGAATGGCGGCGCCAGCGAGATGCCACTCCGGCGGAAGCCTATCACACTGGCAAGACTGAAATGGCTGAAGCCATCGAAGTGGATCGCTTGATTGATCATGTCACAACAGATCTGAACGACACCGGATTCTTCTTTCCGGAAAATAAACGATTTTCGATGATGACCAATCTTGCCAACATCTTCCGCCGCGCCCCGCTAACCGATCAGGACGTGCGTACGCTGAGGGGCGTGGTGCGGGCGCTATCAGAGAAGCGCCGCTTTTAGCGCCTGATCAACCGGGTCGATGCGTCTTTGAGGGTCAAATAGGCGCGATGCTATTTAGGCGGCATCGGCGCCACGAAACTGAACGCCATGCCAAACAGCGTTTGCATCGTATCTTCGTCATCAAAGACCGGGTCTTCGATCCTGACGAAACCGCCCATCTTACGGCCGTTCATATCCATAGGCTCAGCCCCATCCAGGGTCAGCGCCTCTTCCACGTTATGTTTGCCAACCCGAACCATGCCGCCCATGCGAAACACGCCGCAAAGCATGTTGCCGTGCAATAGGAAGCAGACGCCGCCGAACATCTTTTTCTCGCTAAGCCCTTCGGTCGCGCCAAGCATTTCAGCCATGATTTCGTAATGCCGTTCATCGTATGCCATGGCTCTGCATACCAGCGACGGTGGCGAAGGAAAATGGCCGCAGTTGCCGACAAGGTCCCGCGCCGCTATTTCACGGATAAGATCGAATGAGGCATCGCTATGAGCAAACGTTCCATTTTCGAAGAGGTCGGCGAAACCAGCAAAGCGCCGGCACCAACGCCCGGCAAAGCTGAGGCTGACCGCACAGGCGCCCGCGCCGCCATTCGCACATGGTTGTGGGTGTTGCTAGCGCTGGTCGCTGCAATGGTCATCGTGGGCGGTCTGACGCGCCTGACAGATAGCGGTCTTTCAATCACCGAATGGAACCTGATCATCGGATCGGTGCCGCCGCTGTCAGAGGCTGACTGGACCGCCGCATTCAACGCCTACAAGACCACTGATGAATACAAGTTGCAGAACTACTGGATGGAAATGTCGGACTTCAAACCGATCTTCTGGTGGGAATGGGGACACCGGTTTCTTGGCCGTTTCCTGGGCGTCGTCTGGTTGTTGCCGCTGATATACTTTGCTGTTCGGGGCATGATCCCGCGGGGCTGGACCGGTCGTTTGATCCTGATCGGCTGTCTTGGTGGTCTGCAGGGGGCTATCGGCTGGTGGATGGTTTATTCTGGTCTGTCGGTCCGCGTCGACGTTGCGCCTTATCGACTGGCGACGCATCTGGGCGTCGCCTTTCTGATCTTCTCCTTCATCTGGTGGTACATCATGAAGCTGCGCAAGGAAGAATGGGAATTGCTGCAGGCCCGCCGCCGCCGCATCAGCGGTATGTTCGCCTGGTCTGTTGCGCTGACAACGTTGCTGTTTGTTCAGATTTTGATGGGCGCGCTTGTCGCCGGTGTCGATGGCGGTCTTGGATTTACAGACTGGCCAATGATGGATGGAGAGTTCTTTCCAAGTGCAGCGTTTGAGATGACGCCCCTATGGTCGAACCTCTTTGAAAACATGGCGTTGACGCAGTTCATTCACCGCATGACCGCCTATCTGTTGCTGGTCGCCGCCATCATTTTCGCCATCAAGGGCAGGAGATCTGGTCATAAGGCCGTTGCGTTCTGGTCAACCATGCTGCTGGTCGGCGTCGCTGCTCAGGCTGTTCTGGGCATTGCGACGCTGATCCATGCCGCCCCGCTGACACTGTCCAGCAAGCACCAGTTCGGCGCTTTGCTTCTGTTGATGCTGGCGCTGCGGGCGAAGTTTGAAATGGCGTATCCGTCTGAACAGAAGATCAGCGCGTAAGCGCCCCGCCAAACAGGGCGCGGCCATCGGCGTTCAGCCATTTGGCGAACAGGCTAAGCGGGATGGTTAGGGCCTGCGCCCTGCCTTGAGGCGCGATTTCCTTGGGGCTGAAGTGGAACGTCAGGCCCGCCGCCTTGCCCGGAACAGTGCCGCGCGCAAGCGTGAAGTTCGATAGAACCGCAACATCGGGGCTGGTGGCCTGTTCCACCATCGGGTTCCATTCCGATGGCACCTTACGGCCCCAGATGTCTTCGGCGATGCCTACCTTCAGGCGAAAGGCGATGGCGATCAAAGCCTCTTCACGCATCTGACCGTCTGCGAAAAATCGATCCAGACGAAAGAAATCGCCAGCTTCGGCATCTCAGTTCAAGGCTTCAACCGTCTGAAAGCCGAAATTGCCCGTGCGGGTGGTGACCTTTCGCAAGACAGATGCGTAAGCTGGCGTGATCAGGCCAGCCTGGTCTGTAATCTCAACAGTCCAGCCAGTCTTGTCATCTTCCTCAGCCGTCAGCGCCGCATCCTCACGGATCGCCAGCGCCTCATCACGCAGGAACGCCGCAAACCCGGGATGCGCGGACAGATCATCGCTTAACTGAACAACAGTTGTGACGCGGCCATCATCTGTCCGCAGCGTTTCGGCTGAAACGGGCAGGGCGGCGATCAGGCAGATAGCGAAGGCATGGAAATGACGCATGGGAACTCCAACAAGATCCGGGCAGGGACTGGCGCGGTGGCAAGGCGCGAGCGTAAGTAACCACGCTCAGCGTGAGGAGAAAACCCATGAATGCCCCAATTGTGCGCCAACCAGTCATGACACCGGATGAGGCGTTCATCTTCCTTGAAAGCGTGTTTCACCAAATCAGGGGCAAGTTCGAGATTGAAGAAATTACGTCGATGCGGTCGCGCATGCGGATGAAGATCGGCGACGGCCAATTGCGTCCGGGCGGTACTGTGTCTGGGCCGACCATGTTTGAACTGGCGGATTGTGCATTCTACGTCGCGATCATGGGCATGATTGGCAAAGAAGCGTTGACTGTAACCACGAACGCCACCATCAATTTCCTGAACAAACCCGCGCCTGTTGATCTGATTTGTGAAGCGCGCATTCTGAAGTTGGGCAAGCTGCTGGCGACCGGCGATGCGACGATCTGGTCAGAGGGGCAAGACGCGCCTGTGGCCCATGCGACTATGACTTATGCGATTCCGCCCAAGCGTTAGCATGAATGAATGGGGTGTATTAATACCTCTTTTCTAATCCACTGATTTTGCAGAATTTTTCCCGCGTTTCGCAATTGACTTGGTCCGAGGAATCATTAGAACCTGCATCAGATTTCAGTCACGCGCCATTCGGGCGGCGTGGCTTTTACGTTTCGGGCCAGAAATGGCCTGCAGGAATGGATGCAACATGAAGACCTATACCGCCAAACCGGGCGATATTGATAAGAAATGGATCATCGTCGACGCTGAAGGCGTCGTCCTTGGCCGTCTCGCGTCGATCATCGCTATGCGCCTTCGCGGCAAGCATAAAGCCAGCTTCACGCCGCACATGGACATGGGCGACAACGTGATTGTTATTAACGCTGGCAAAGTTCAGCTGACCGGCAACAAGCGCGCTGACAAGACCTACTACTGGCACACCGGCCACCCGGGCGGCATCAAAAGCCGTACGGCGAACCAGATTCTGGAAGGCGCGCACCCTGAGCGCGTTTTGACCAAAGCAGTTCAGCGCATGCTGCCAGGCGGCCCACTTAGCCGTCAGCAGCTGACGAACCTCCGCGTTTATGCAGGCGCAGAGCACCCGCATGAGGCGCAAGCGCCCGAAATGCTGGACGTCAAGTCGATGAACAAGAAAAACACTCGGAGCGCATGATCATGGCTGATGAAATCAAATCGCTCGAAGACCTGAAAGACGCCGTCGAAGGCGGCGAAGTCGAACTGGCTGCTGAGGCGCCGGTCGAAGGTGAGCAGATCGCTGCAATCGTTCGCGAACCAAAACGTGATGCGTTGGGCCGTTCATACGCAACCGGCAAACGTAAAGACGCGGTCGCCCGTGTCTGGGTTAAGCCCGGTTCAGGCAAAGTCACCGTCAACGGCCGTGACGTGACCGTCTATTTCGCACGCCCCGTGCTGCGGATGGTTCTTGGTCAGGCGTTCAAGGTCGCCAATGTCGACGGTCAGTTTGACGTTGTCGCCACAGTCAAAGGCGGCGGTCTGTCCGGCCAGGCCGGCGCAGTGAAGCACGGTGTTTCTAAAGCGCTTTGCGAATATGACCCAACGCTGCGTCCTGCGCTGAAAGCTGCTGGCTTCCTGACCCGCGATGCGCGTGTTGTGGAACGTAAGAAATACGGCCGCCGCAAAGCGCGTCGTAGCTTCCAGTTCTCGAAGCGTTAAGTTCGAACCTTCGGATTTACCATACAAAACAAAGGGTTGCGTATTTCGCAGCCCTTTTTTTATGCGTAGCAGAATTGTAGCAGACGCAGTGTGTGTTGACGTTATGGTTTAGCGATTTTAGCATATCTGTAGCGTTTTAGGTTGCTATTGGAGTGCGCTTTTGGCGTTTTATGAAGACAAAAGGGAGCACTATGGTGGTGCGCTTGTGCTGTTTAAGCGCAACCTAACTGTCGCCGTTCCCAACGCTAAAACGCACAGACGTGCAAATTGGTATATGCGTTTGAAGATTGGTGGACGCAAAGGCTACGTGACACGCAGCACGAAACTTACGATTTACTAAGATGCTTATGAGTATGCGAAGAGTGAGTTGTTGCGCTTACAGCAAGCAGCAAATTTGGGGCATAGTTTAGACGAACACACGTTTGAACAGCATTGGCGTGATTGGTTCGAACGAAACGTAAAGAACGGCACGTGGACGGACAGTAGGCGGTATTGGCACGACAAATACGCTGAACGTTATTTTAAGCAGTATTTTAGGAACAAAGACGGCACGAGTATGCTGCTGAACGATATTACTCCAAGTGTTGCGAGTGGATATTGGGATAGGCGTATAGGGTTTTGGGACAGTGCAGAAGGCAAAGCACTGCAGAAACACAATCCAAAGCGACGTGGCGCTAGAACACGTGGCACTAACAATGCACGAAAAGCGCCAGCAACTAAAACGCTGCTGATGGAGCAAAGTGCACAGCCCCACTTGAGTGGTCCATTTTAAAAGTTAGTGCATGATTGGCCGTTGGTCCATCGGGATTATGGCCTCTGGCGCAGGTGGGCGGTAGCCCAATGCACTATGGGGTCGTTTGGTGTTGTAATGTTTCCTCCAGCTTTCGATGATGATTTGGGCCTCC
>CALKOT010000001.1 GCA_938092015.1 uncultured Paracoccaceae bacterium | reverse complement strand
CATCACCGGCACAGCAACTGAGGGTGAAACATTAAGCGCCGATACTAGCAGCATTTCCGATGCGGACGGATTGGGCACCTTTAGTTTCCAATGGTTGCGCGATGGTGTGGCAATCACCGGTGCGGCTGCCGACAGCTATCTGTTAACAGCCGCAGATATTGGAGCAGAAATCTCAGTTCAAATTTCCTATACTGATGGTCATGGGGCGATTGAAAATCTGACAAGTGCTGCGTCTCGACCAGTCGGACCGGGAACAATTGTGCCCGGAGTAGAATTTGGCGATGCAGTAGCTGACAGCTCAACCTCATCCTATCTGACGGCAGATGGTAGTTTCAATGGCAGTCTACAGACCGCAGGGGATAGGGATTGGGTGGCAGTTGAACTGATTGCTGGCAGGGAGTTTGATATTCGTCTTACCAGTATAGGGGAGACGGGCGTCAACGATACTTATCTTCGAGTTTACGATCAGAACGGCGCGTTGCTACAGTCCAACGATGATGGTGGTGTTGGGCTCAACTCGGCCCTGACTGCGACTGCTGGATATACCGGCACTTACTATGTCGAAGCTGGCTCCTATGGCGATCAATATAACGGCGATTACCAAATCACTATTGAAACGATAGAACTGCCTGACATCACTTTCGGAACCGAGGGTAATGACCGGATTAGAGGAACCAGTTTGGATGATATTATTCATTCCGAGGCCGGCAATGACAAGATCTGGGCGAGGCGAGGAGACGATGTTATCGAGGCAGGCGAGGGAAATGATGTCATCCGCGCCGGGAGAGGCGCAGACACGATAGAGGGCGGTCTCGGTCGGGACCGGCTTTTTGCCGGCAGAGATACAGATACCGATGTATTTATCTTTAACAGTCAACTCGATAGTTTAAGAGGTGGAAGAATGCGCGATAAAATTTTCCAGTTTGACAGCGGTGAGGATGTGATCGACTTAAGTGGAATTGACGCAAATATTACAACTCAAGAAAATGATTTTTTTGTTTTCAACGGCTATAGCGCCGCAGCCAATTCGGTTTGGTTTAAAGAAAAAGGCAACCATATCCATGTCCGGGCTGATGTTGACGGCGATCGCAATTATGATTTTGAAGTTCGACTAGTTCGCCAGAGCATAATTTCAGAAGATGACTTTATCTTCTAGGCCAGTCTTGATCCGTTAATGACGTTTCTAATGGAAACGTGCTGTTCAAAGAACGTTCGGTCGTCGAGTTCAGGCTGGTGGAAACAGGCTATTGCATCAAAAAAATTAAGACGACAGGCTTGAGAGGTGAGAGTGTCCGATCTTCTGAGTATGAGTAATTTGGCCCGTGCTTCATTAACAAAGGAGCATGACGACAATGACGATTTCCAAGGCAGTTCTAGACGATCTGTTGAGTGTCAATGGCGCCTGAATTTCCGGCCAGTTGAGCGCCCTGATTTCCAACCATTTCGAAGGACGGTATTTCGGCACGCGATAAGGGCGCGCTGACCGCAAGAGTCAGAGCGCGCCCGTGGTTTTGTCAGGTGCTTTTGGGGATGGAGTCTCAGCCCGCCCTTCGCGCTTTTCTTTGTTTGAGGCGGTAGGACTGGCCGTTCATCTCGAGGATATGGACGTGGTGGGACAGTCTGTCGAGGAGCGCGCCTGTGAGGCGTTCTTCACCGAACGTGGCAGTCCATTCATTGAAGGGTAGGTTCGAGGTAATGATCGTTGCGCCGCGCTCGTAGCGTTGGCTGATGAGTTCAAACAAAAGCTCCGCTCCGGTCTTCGAGAGCGGGACGAAGCCCAACTCGTCGATGATCAGCAGTTCCATCGTCGTCATCTGCTTTTGCAGGCGAAGGAGGCGCTTCTAGTCTCTGGCTTCGATGAGTTCATGCACGATTACAGCCGCCGTGGCGACGCGGGTTTTGATCCCGCGCTGACAGGCGGCGAGGCCGACGCCAAAGGCGACGTGGGTCTTGCCGACACCGGAGGGGCCAAGGGCGATGATGTTCTCGCGCCGCCAGACGAACTCCCCACGGGCCAGGTCAAGGACCAGCTTCTTGTTCAGAGCAGGGATGGCGTCGAAGTCGAAGCTCTCCAGGCTTTTAATCGCATGGAACTTCGTGGCTTTGATGCGCCGGTCGATCATCCGCGCTTCGCAATCCAGCAACTCCAGCTCAATTAAACGGGCGAGATAGCGGACATGATCGACATTCTCAGCGGCGCACTGACGGGCGATCTTCTCATGCTCACGCAGTACCGTTGGCTGTTTCAGCTTCTTCAGGTGGTGGCGCAGCAGGATCTCCGGGGCGTCGTCCGCCACCGCCGTCATGACGGCACCCTGCTCGTCAGGGCCATGTAGTCGGCCGGGTTAGTGACTGCGACAGTGGAGGTTGGCAGGTGCGGGTACTCAGTCAGGCCCAAGCGTGGTGGCCGACGCTCAATCTTGCAAAGCGCCAGGTGCTTCACCGTGTCGGCGCTAATGGCACCCAGCTTCAAAGCGGGTGCCGATGTCGGCGCCCTCGGCCCCACGTAGGACAGCGCCCATCAGTTCCCGGCAGCGTTCCAACAGCATGGCGTTCAACTCGTCGATATCAGCTGCATGCGGGATCGGAACCATGAAAGTCCAACGCGTGAAACCGACCATCCTCTCTACGTTGCCTTTATCATTTCCATGCGCAGGGCGACCGAACCGGCCCTCAAACAGATCGAGGGACTGCAGCCCCTCGAACATTCGGCTACGCTTGCGCTCTCCGTCTCCAAGGATCTGCCCGACGGCCAACTTTGTGTTGTCATATAGAATCGACAGTGGAACGCGGCCGAAGAAGTCGAACGCCTCTATATGGCCATCGCAGAAAACCTCCGCTGTCTCCGCATGATAGGCCTTCACGAACACCGCATCGCTGGCCGACAGGCTCATTACGAAAAAGCGGATCTTTTGTTCAACACCGGCTAGAACCACCAGGGCTTCGCCAAAGTCCGCCTGAACGTGGCCAGGAGAGTGTGAGAGCGGCACGTAGGCTTCCTTCAGGTACTGGCGACGAGGCAGACATAGTCCCGTACGGTCGTGCATCCGCCCTCAAAGTCCTTCTCGTCGAGTAGCCGCTAAAAAATCCGCTGGACCGTATGACGCTGCTTCTTGGGTTTGTCTTGATCGTCAATAAGGATCTGATCGACGAAGGCGGCATGCTTGTCCATCCTACTTCGTAGACGCATCGCCCGAAGCTGGTAACCGGGTGGCTCCGAGAACTCCAACATCTTCGAAACTGTGCCCCGGCCGATCCCAAACGCGATCGCAGCCACCCGTTCGCTCATGCCGTCAATGCGGACCGCACGACGAACCCGATAATAAATCTCCAAACCGTACATCCTTGCCTCAAGCCAAACCTCTTTGACTCGAAGCTACCAAATGGTGGGATTTTACGCCGCCCGCAGGCGCAACACGCGACCGCTACTGTGGCTGGATTTACAGGCGCCCTCTACATGCTGTGCCGGCGGCAAAACCAGCGCCCACTTCCAGCGCCACGTCAAAGGCTGACAGGAAAAATGAAAAATCTCCTTTGATCAGATCTTCGACCAGGTTCCGCGTCGCACCATCCAAGCTCCCGGAAAAATTAGGTTCATCAAGCAAGAACCGCAGGGGTGAAAAATCCTGCGTTTGAAGCAGATTTTTGGTATCGCTGATCAGCGTTCGAAACTGGCCAATAGTCAAACCGTTCAGAAACGTAGTTGGATCACTAGTGCCTAGACCTATGCCAGTGAAGTTCAGACCCGAAAGGGATTGAGTTGTTTGATCGATCAGATTTTGGTTCATGAAGCCCTCGATATGCTAAAAATAAGATGCAAGGGCTTTCTCACATGCAGATCGCAGGCCGGTCGCAAACTATGACAGGCTTAACCTCACGCAACTTGCCTACGTGAACTTAATCACTCTACCTAAGAGAACCTTTGAGATTTCAACTCGGCCAAATAGCGAGCATCAACTGACAGCGTCGATTTTTTCCATCGTCATGCTACCCGGCACAACTGTCACTGGAACGTGAAATGTGCCGGACATTTTTCCTGCCAGTGCACTCACCAGCGGCCCCGGACCGTCAGAGCTTTCTCCAGCGCCCAGAACAAGAACGCCGATCTCGGGGTCTTCGTCGATATGGGCCATCACCTCTTCGACGACAACACCCTCGCGGATGATGTATTCGGGAATGATGCCTGCCGCCTCGCTGACTTCGTCGGTAAGTTCGAGCAGACGCGCTTCGGCTGCTTCACGCGCTTCGGCGCGCATGATCTCACCAACCCCGACCCAGTGCTGAAATTCCTCTGGCTTGATGACGTATAACATCACCACGCCGCCGCCAGTGTTCGCGGCCCGACGGGCAGCAAAACGAAGGGCGTTATGGCATTCAGGTGTCTCATCGACGACAATCATGAACTTGCGCAAAGGGGACTTCCCAAAGTCGTTTCACCGGCCTGTGAAGATGACGCAACTCAGGCCACCCTGCAAGAACTCAAAACAGCACGGGGCGGAATAGGACAATCGCGCCGCCCACAATCAGGCCGATACGGGCCAGAACTGGGGCGTTTGAGATCACCCCATAGGATATCGCGGCAAGTCCAGCCAACACCTGCGCCGCGGCCCAGATCGCCAGAACCGGCGTCGCGGCCAGACCGATCAGATCAGGGTGCGCGATCATTGCAAGTGGGATCAGATAAAGACCCACGCCCAGCGCCATAGCCGCGACGGCGACCTTCATCCAGTTTTCGTTGACCATGCCCGCAGCAATGAAAACGGCCCCGCAGACGGGGGGCGTGATCGTTGAAAGAAGCGCAAACCAGAAGATGAAAAGATGCGCTTGCAAGGGTGCGACGCCCAGATCGATCAGGGCGGGGCCTGCGACAGAGACGCAGATGACGTAGGCGGCAGTGGTGGGAACCTCCATCCCCAGCACCAAGCAAGCAAGGGCAGTCATGGCGAGGGCGGGCCAAAGCGCCCCACCAGCGCCAGAAACGATCAGCGAGGTGATTTTGACGCCAAGGCCGGTGATGCCCAGCACGCCGATGATGATCGAAGCGCAAAGAATGATCGACGCAATCATCGCGATCTGCTGGCCAGCGGTCAGGCAGGCCTCCGTGACCCGCCCGGCCAGACGCTGGACGCCAACCCAGCCCGTGCCGTCGAACGCCAGCAACAGTGCTGCGGCAAGGATCGCGAGGCAGGCGGCATATTGTGGCGTATATCCGGCGGCGAAGATGACGAGCAGGAGGATGGTGAACGGTACGGCGAAGAAAGCGACCGTGGCGATAACGTCATTGGCAGATGGCCGGTCCTCAGCTGGCAGACCTTTCAATTCATACCGCGTAGCAAAGGCGTCGACGCCGATCCAAACCGCAGCGAAGTAGAGGATCGCGGGCAGGATTGCGGCGACCATAATGCCCTCGTAGGGCACGCCCGTCAGCTCAACCATCACAAACGCGCCAGCGCCCATCAACGGCGGCATGATCTGCCCGCCAGAGGAGGCGACAGCTTCGACCGCGCCCGCCAACAACTTTGGATAGCCGAGGCGGCGCATGGCGGGCAGCGTGATTGCTCCGGTTGATGCGACATTGGCGGAAGCTGAGCCTGATATCGAACCGAAGAAGGCTGACGACAACACCGAAACCTTTGCGGCGCCCCCGGTCAGGCGTCCAGCAGCCGCTGCGGCGACATTCATGAAGCCTTTGCCAGCTTCGCCTGCATTCAAGACTGCGCCGAAGATGACGAAAATGGCGACGATGTTGACGGATACGCCTGTCAGCTTACCCCAGATGCCCCCCTCGGCGATCGTCAGGGTGCCGAGGAAACTGGCCAGCGGGGTGCCGGAATGACCGAATTCACCTGGAATATGCTGCCCCCAAATACCGTAGGCCAGTGCTGCGAGCGCAACCATTGGCAAGGGCCATCCGATGGACCGGCGAGCCATCTCCAGCACCGAGACCAGCAGGACGATGGCGATGCCGGTCTGAAAGTCGCCTTCGAGAAAACCGTACTGGTCCGATAACGCGCTTTCATTGGTCGCGATCCACAGGCTGGCGAAGAGGCCAAGCGCGCCAAGGATGGCGCCACTGATCTTCATCGCGGGCGTCCTCGCGGCATAGATCAGCGCCCATGGCAGGGCGAAGGCCATGTGGATCGGGCGGCTAAAGAGGTTGGGGATGAGGCCTGAAAAGATCAGCCAGAGGTGAAAAGCGATGGCGGCGGCGCCAAGGGCGGCCCAGAGGTGTTTGGTGGTCATCGCGATTGAGCCTCTCCCACCCGGATTCCAGGCGAAGCCGCCGGGTGAGCGCCTGCCCGCCCCGGCGGTTAGGCGCTTTTGCAACAGAGCACATCCTTCAGAGGTTGGATGTTCTCGGCAACCATTAAGCGCGTCGAACAACCATCGGAGCGCCCACCCACGGGCAAGCGCTCACCAGGCTAACGTCAGCGTAAACTTACATCTGGGCGTCAGTCAGCGCCCAGCCAATCTCTTTGTAGTACTTCGCAGCGCCCGGATGGATCTTGCCAGTGATGTGCTGCATCAGATCGCTATCGACCCCGTTCCACCAAGCAGCGGCAGAACCCATGGAGTCTTTCTGTTCCCAATATGTCTTGGTCAACGCGTAGGCCGCATCATCCGACATCGCAGTGGTGGTGAAGGCCACAACAGGTAGCGAGGTTGTATTAATGTCCTCGGTCTGGCCCGCATAAGTTCCAGCAGGGATCACAAGCTTGGCCCGTTTGGTCGTCGCAATCTGTTCATCCGTCAGCGACAGAACGGTCACGCCGGTTGACGCCGCCGCTTCGATGACGTTCGGCGCCGGAAAGGACCCGGCTGTCACAAAACCATCGATCTGGCCGTTCTTCAGAGCGGGAACGGCGTTGGACAGCTCCACATCCGCAAGGTTCACTTTGCCCTCAAGCCCGAACAGGCCAAGGTATTTCGCGCCTTCACGCGCACCGAACGACCCTTTGCCGATCAGCACGGTCTTGCCTTCAAGATCAGCGAAATTCGAAACGCCACTGTCGGCGTCCATCACGAAATGCATGGTCAGAGAAGGGATCGGGAACAGCGCCCGGATCTCGTCGAACTTGGGATCACCCTTGTCCTTGAACATCGCTTTGCCACCCTGCGCCAGACGGACCAGAACTGGCGGCGTAGTGAAGACATAATCGCCGCCACGCGCCCGCGCTTCCATCACGTTCTGGACGGACCCCTGGCTTTCCTCGACCGTGACGATGATGTCGCCGTCTGAGCCTGCCTTCATCGCCTCAGCGATCTGCACTGCCATTTGGTAGTAGGACGAGATCGATTTCGCCGATTTGTAGGTGATGCGCGTCTCAGCTGACGCGAAACCTGCGGTCAGCGCAGCCGAACCAAGGATGGCGGCGCCAGCAAGCAAAGCAGTGAATTTCATTGGGTGTCCTCCCGTTATTTGATGGCGGGAAGGATGTGGTGCAGGCGCATGCCCGTCAACCGGGGAAGGCGGCGCCTGCCGACACGTCGGCAGGCGCCAACATCTTATCTGCTGCGCAACAGACCGACGTGCTTGTAGGTCTCAGCCAAGATCGGTTCGGCAATTTCAGCAGCACGGTTGGCGCCATCACCGAGAATGCGGTCAATTTCAGCCGGATCAGCCAGCAGACGGTTCATCTCAACCGCAATCGGCGCTACCATCTCAACTGACAGATCGGCCAACGCAGGTTTGAACTCGCCAAACTGCTTGCCGCCCCATTCCCCCAAAACTGCATCAACCGACTGACCGGAAAGGGCCGAATAGATACCGACAAGGTTCTTCGCCTCAGGCCGCTCCGCCAGCCCATCCGCGCTTTCTGGTAAAGGCTCAGGATCGGTCTTGGCTTTGCGGATCTTCTTGGCGATGTCCTCGGCGCTGTCGATCAGGTTGATGCGGGACAAATCCGACGGATCGGACTTTGACATCTTCTTGGACCCGTCGCGTAGGCTCATCACACGCGTCGCGGCGCCTTCGATGATCGGCTCAGTCTCCGGAAAGAAGCCCGGACATTTGAAGTCGTTGTTGAACTTCATCGCGATGTCGCGCGTCAGCTCAAGATGCTGTTTCTGGTCCTCGCCCACAGGGACATGGGTCGCGTGGTAGACCAGAATATCGGCAGCCATCAGCGTCGGGTAAGAGTACAATCCCACCGACATCTTCTCAGCGTTTTTGCCCGCCTTGTCCTTGAACTGGGTCATACGGTTCAACCAGCCAACGCGGCCAACGCAATTGAAGATCCAGCCAAGCTCAGCATGCGTTGGAACTTGTGACTGGTTGAACAGGATCGATTTTTTGGGATCCAGTCCACAGGCCATGAAAGCTGCAGCCAGTTCTCGCGTCGCGTTGGTCAATTCTTCGGGATCTTGCCAGACGGTGATGGCGTGAAGATCGACCATGCAGTAAAGGGTGTCAAAATCTTCTTCCTGCATCTCGACAAAGCGTTTCACCGCGCCGAGATAGTTTCCAAGATGCAAGTTGCCCGAGGGCTGCACGCCTGAAAAGACGCGCCGGGTGTGTGTTCCGGCGTCGTTCATCACCGTCTCCTTTAGATTTGGACTGGGGCGGGTTATGCAGGCGCGCTGGGGAGCGGTCAAGAAAGGGTTCTTGTGAGTAAAGAGAGTATCTGGGGCTCAAACGCCGGCCCGCCCGTCGTTTGGGGCCTCACGCTGGTTTTCATCTTCTTCGAGGCGTTGTTTCAGCTGTCTGATGCGGGCATCCTGCAACAGGACATGCGCTGGCAGGTTTATCTGCGTCTGGCCTTCTTTGACCTCTATTTCGAAGGTGCGCGCGAAGGCGCCTCTGTACCGCTTCAATTCTGGGCAACGTTTCTCACACACGCCTTTCTGCATGGCGGCCTGTTGCATCTGTTCATGAACACCGGCATTTTTCTGGCGCTTGGATCAATGCTAGCGAAAGGGCTTGGCACACAGCAGTTTCTGGTGCTCTTCACCGTATCCGCAATTGGCGGGGCGTTGTTGTTTGCCCTGATCTCCAATCCGCAGGGGCCATTGGTTGGCGCCTCAGGCGCCCTTTTTGGCTTTATCGGCGCCCTTAAACGCTGGGAATGGCGCTGGATCGCGGCGACAGGTGCGTCATCTCAAAAGTTCTGGGGCACCATCCTAGGGCTGGCAGGGATCAATGTTGTTCTTGCGCTTACCTTTCAGGGCGCCGAAATCGCGTGGGAAGCGCATTTGGGCGGCTTTATCGCGGGGTGGCTGATCGCGCCGATGCTGGCGCCGGGTCGGGCGGCGCCCTCGCCATTCTAGGGAACGGCATGGGCGCTTGCGTAAAACAACAGGCAAATTCATCAACCAGATGACGTCATTCCCGGGCTTGACCCGGGCGTTCGGTTTCTTCCTCCTGCAATCTGACCGCCCGGCCTGCACCGGGGAATGACATGTTTTGAAGGGCCCGCCATGAAATTTGTTAAAACCTCCGTCGGTTCAATCCATTGGGCTGAAACGGGCATCAAAGACGGCGCACCTGTGCTGTTCTCAAACTCTCTCGGGACTGATTTCCGGATTTGGGACCGTGTCCTCCCCCTCCTCCCCAAAGGCCTGCGGATCATTCGCTATGACAAGCGTGGCCACGGGCTAAGCGATTGCAATGGCCGCGAATACAGCATGGCCGATCATGTCGCCGACGCCGCCGCCGTTCTGGACGCGGCAGGCGTAAAGGACGCCATCGTCGTCGGCCTGTCCATTGGCGGCATGATCGCGCAGGGACTGGCGGCAGAGCGCCCCGATTTGGTGCGCGGCGTCGTTCTTTGCAACACAGGCGCCAAAATCGGGACGCCAGAAATGTGGGCTGACAGGATCAAAGCCGTTGAGGCAGGCGGCATCGCGGCGCTTGAGGACTCGATCCTTGAGCGCTGGTTCTCAAAACGCTTCCGCGCGGAAGAGGTTGGTGAGCTGGCCCTCTGGCGCAACATGCTGGTCCGCACAACGTTGGACGGCTACGCTGGATCGGCTGCGGCCATTGCCGAAACCGACCTGCACGAAAGCACGTCCCTTCTACGCATTCCAGCAGTCGCGCTTGGTGGAGACGAAGACGGATCCACCCCGCCAGACATGGTCCGCGAAACGGTTGAGCTGATCCCCGGCGGAACGTTCCACCTGATCCAAGGCGCAGGGCATCTGCCTTGTATCGAAAAGCCGGTTGAAACCGCGATGGTGATTTCGGGTTTCCTGAAGGGTGCCGGGCACATTTGAAGTAACGATGGTGCACTGAACGGGGCTGTCATCGCCGGCTGAGAGCAGCGATCCAGTTTGTGGGCTTGGCGGACAAAGCAGACGTCCAGCCTCCAGCTGGCAATGACTGCACGCACCCTAAAGCGGCTATCAGTGAAGCTAATTGTCTCGCCAAATCCAAATGCAGAAGCAAGCCTTTGCTCAACGCTTCCAATAAGTCAGTCAAATGGCGATGGCTCGCGCTCGAAGGCGCCTCCGTGGACGGCGAGAATCTCTCTGATTGCCTCTGGGTCGATTTGCATCTTTCTTGCGCAGCTTTCGATGTGCTCAGGTTTTCGGATCTTCTCTACTGCCTTCTCGAAGTCCTCTCGAGCTTTCATCCCGTAGGCATTCTCGGCGATAGCCCAGGCTTCATCTGGGACCGGTCCCCAGCGCGAGATCATGACGGAGAGGTCGAGGATGTCTCGGCTCGCAACATCAGGTTGATACCAACGATCCGAATTTGCCATTAGCTTTTCTGCATACATGTGGTGACGGCTCAGAACCGGCACTCCGAAGCGGGGGTCGACCTCTCCTTCAAGGTCGATTCGCGTTTCACGTACGATTTCGAGTTTGATGGCGATGCCTTGGCTGCAGATCATCGTGCGCAACCCATATTGGTCTGCCCGCACCTCTCGCAGGCACTTGAGTTCTGCCCCAGCCCTTAACAGCCGATTTAGGTCGGGCTGCCCTGCAATGGCCGTTCGCAGGGCTCTATAGCCATCTCTATCTGCGCAGAGGAAATCAATGTCGATGCTTTTGCGGTATTCCCCGAGTTCGAGAACGATAGCAGTCCCTCTACCAAAGTAGCACTTTGTTTTCATGAGATAATCCCCGTCAAGGGCTCTCAATGCTATCAGAATGGCGGTATGGTGATCGCGCTCAAAGGAGACGTCCTGAAATATCATCTCAGGCAGGCAAAAAGACACCATTACCGAAACGTGCTACGAGCAAGTCAAGCAGCTTCTGCTCTTCCATATCGAGTTTCTCTGGCTCGACCATGCGCCAGTTGTTTTCGTATAGGCCAAGCGCTTCCATCCCATCCAAAACGGCATCGTTGGCACGGTTCCAGCACAAAGTGCGCAACTGGGGATATGTGTTTACATGGACTTGTAAAGTGATGTTTCGACCACCTATGGGCGTCGATTGCCAGCTTTGTGCGCGAGTGACCGCTTCCGGCTACGAGTAGCCACCTACATAGCAACTATAGGTTAACACCTTATTTGCAAGAGAATTAAGAAGGAACATTTTCGATCCCCCTTTCTCCCAGTGGTATTAGTGCTTGGACAATGAAACGAGCAGGCACAGCTAGCAGCAGGAATTAGCTGCCTAAAGGCAGCGTATTAGGGACAATTGCTGTGGTCAATTTGCAATCTTGGCTTAACTTTGCAGGTTCCGCTAAACTGCGCTTAGCCGTCATCGAAGTCGAAACGCGATATCGGCCACTAAGGGCTCAAACGGTACTCACCACCTACCCGGCATTCACCCGACCGCTTCTCCTCCGCATAATCCAGATCACCGCGCCAAAGCCAACACCGGCCAGGTTCAACCATATCGCGCCCTCAAAGGTCTCAAGCGGCCAAATAATCGCGACGCCCGCTGCGACAACAACCAACCGTTCCACCAAGTTCAGGCGCCCGGCCAGATAACCAACGATGGCGGCCGTCACCAGGTACACGCCCACCAGTGATTTGATCAGCGTGATCGCGATCATGCCCGCCGATCCATCCATCAAGAGGGCCGGTGAAGCGGCGAAGAAGAACGGGATCAGGTAGGCAGGCCAGCCGACGCGCACAGCCTCCCACCCCGTCGCCATGGGCGGGGCTTTGGCCATGTTCGCCGCGACAAAGGCGGCGATGGCGACAGGCGGGGTCAGCATCGAGAGCATGCCGAAGTAAAGAACGAACAAATGCGCGGCCATCGGCTGCAAGCCAAGCTCAACCAGCGGCGGCGCGGCCAGGGACGCGAGCAGCAAATAGACGCCAACCGTCGGCAAGCCCATCCCCATGATGATGCAGACAGCAGCCGTGACGAGGAGGAGCAGGATGAGGCTTGATTCCCCCAACTGCACTAGGAAGAATCCCAGTCCAAACGACATGCCGGACCGGGCGACCAGCCCGATGATCATGCCCGCGATGGCGCATATCAGAATGATCTCGACTGCGGCTTTACCGGCGGAAATCATTACGTCCCACAGAACCTTAGGTGATACGCGGCGCCCGTCATAAGTCATGATCATCGACAGCGCCAAAAGCACGATGATGGCAATCAGCGCCGAAGTTTCCGGCCTTAGCGTAAAACGAAACAGGCAGATCAACAGCACCGCGAATGGCGCAAAGACGAACCAGCCCTTTTTTACGACGCGGCTGAGGGGCGGAATGCGGCTTTCCTCCACTCGCGCAATCTTGCGGCGGCCGGCCTCAAGATCAGCAAAAACGAACAGGCTGAAATAGTACAGCACCGAAGGGATCAGCGCCGCCAGCATCACATCGATATAACTGGCCTGCAGGTTCTCAGCTAAAAGAAACGCCGCAGCGCCCATGATCGGTGGCATCAACTGCCCGCCGGTCGACGCAGCAGCTTCAATCGCGCCTGCTGTTTTTGGCTTGTAACCGCCATCCTTCATCATCGGGATGGTGATCGCGCCGGTAGAGGCGACATTGGACACAGCGGACCCTGAGACAGAGCCAAAGAACGCTGATCCCATGATTGCGATCTTGCCAGCCCCGCCGCGTTTGCGCCCTGCAAGCGCCAGCGAGAGATCAGAGAAAAATGCCGATCCGCCCGTCGCCAGCAACAATTGCGACAGGATCAGGAACGGCACGACCACGGCGACGGCGATGGACAGCGCTGCCCCAGCCAGTGACGCGCTGTCGAGCACCAGGAAGGTCAGCAACCGGTCAGGCGCGATAGACCGGCTTTGCATTGGGCCAGAGAAGTTTGACGAAAAAAGTGTGTAAAGACAGACGCAGGAAAGGATGACAATCAGGCTCCACCCCATGGTGCGCCTGACAGCTTCGACGATCAGGGTGAACCCGATGGCTGAGATGATCAACGCCTCTGTCGGGTGGTAAAAGACGTTCTCGGAAAGTGTTGGAAACCGCACTGCCAGCCAGCCGCCAAAGCATAGTGAAGCGACGGCCAATAGTTTGGAAAGAAGGGGAAACCTGCCCTGCCGCGTCAGGTAGGCAATCGCCATCGCAAAGGCGAGGGCGGCGACCAGAACCTGTTCGGAATAGACCCGCCAGCCGATCCACAGCGGCGCCCCGGATGACCAGAACACCGCCGTCAGCGTGGTGAGCCCGGCAAGGCCAGCTGTCAGGCCAGCCCCGCCGAATAATTTCGACAGCACGTCAGGTTTCCTAGCGCTGGATTACTGCTTCCAGACGCCCTTTTCCTCAAAGAACTTGATGGCGCCGGGGTGGTAGCCAATGCCCACATCCATGCCCATGTCCTCTTTTGCAAACCCGCGCCAGAATGGCCCCCCCGCGATCAGATCGCTTTCCTTTTCCCAAAGTGCGGCGACGGCCTGATAAACCATTTCGTCGGATACATCAGCGTTGGCCCAGAGGGTGTAGTCAAAGACGTTCACGTTGGTGTCCGCAGCGATGCCCGGGATCTTGGCGTCTGCGCCAAGTGTCTGGGAATAGGTCTGCGGCAGGAATTCACGCATCCGGTCAATCGCTGCATTGCTGTTGTCGAGGCTGAGGTAACGAATGCCGAAGGTTGCATCGAACTCACGGCTGTTGCCTGCGCCCACAACCACGATGGTCACGTCGGTGGATCCTTCCTGGAAGCTGGCCCACATGCGCGGGAAGTTCGGCACCGCGACGCCTTCAACGTCATCCAGCGTCATCTCGGCATTCGCCAGATAGCCCTTGGTCACATAGTCGCCAAGCGCCTTGTCAGCAAAAACCGGCACCCGTTTGCCCTTCAAGTCGGCAACGGACTGGATGTCGCTGTCCTTGCGCACGATGTAAGCGTTCCGGAACGGCATCAGCCGCGCGACCATCTTCAGGTTCGGATTGGGCCGCCCTTCGGACATCCCTGTGCCGTTCACCGCATAAGTCAGCTGCACGATGTTCGAGATGCCAAATTCAATCTCACCGGCATTGACCAGCGGGATATAGTCGGCGGTGTTCGCCAGTTCCTGCGGGCGCATCTGGAATGGCGCCGCCTCAGATATCGCCGCCGCCAGCGTCCGGCCAACCTGGCTGGTGCCGCCACGAGCGGTGGAACCGAGCGCCGCAACCTGCGCCGCCGCTGATCCCGCCACCGCGATAAGCGCCGCTGCGGCGCCTAAGATGAAACTCTTACGCATGATAGTCTCCCAGTTGTTGAGGCGTTTGCGCCTTAGTGTTTTTCAAACAGCGGACCATGGCCCGCGAACTGATCGTTGATCCCCATCGCCCGCAACGCGTGCCAGTACGTGGCGGCGTTGATCGCGATAAAGGGTTTGCCGTATTCTTTTTCCAACTCAACGCAGAGCGCGCACATCGACAGGTTGGTTCCGACCTGCACGAAGGCGTCGACATCATCGCCCTCCATTTCAGCCACATGTTTGCGCAGCTCATCTTCCTGAACCTGCGCAATGGCGACGGGGCTGGAACATTTCAGCCCACGGAACCGCACAACATCAAACCCGCAGTCCTGAAAAAACAGCGTGACGTTCTTGTCTGAGATCGGAAAGTAAGGCGAAATCACTGCAATTCGCTTCGCCCCGGTCAGGTTCAGCGCAGCTTCACAAGCGAAGGACCCGGCGGATACCTTCAATCCGCAATGATCGGAAAGCTCCTGCATCCGCTTTTCGGATGGCCCGCGCCCATCCCAGAACATCAGGGCCGACATGCCCATGATCAGGTAGTCCGGCTCCGCCGTCGTGCAGCGATCTACGGCGTCGTACAAAGTTCGCCCGATTGCTTCTACCAGCGCCACAAACTCATCATCGTTGGTGACTTTCATGTTCGGCACGTAGATCCGGCCAAAATGATTGGTCACGCCAGAGACGCGAAAATCATCCATGTCAGGCTGCACGATTGTGTTGGTCGATGGCGCGACGACAGCGAACTTACTGCGCCAGCCGCGTGCGTCTTTCGGCATTCAGGCCTCCCCAACAGATGTTCCTTCTCCAATTAAGATAACGCAAAATCCGCCGCGTCAAGAATTTGTCTGGACAAATTATTGACCCAAGCCGCCTGCCGACCCTAAGTCATGGTCAATGGCGCAATGACGCCACACAACCTATGGGAGGACCAGACATGGCTGATCCGAAACTCCGCCAGATGATTAATGCAGGTGAATTCATCACCGCCCCCGGCGTCTTTGACATGATTTCAACGCTTGTCGCCGACCGGATGGGATTTTCGGCCCTTTACGTGACCGGCTACGGCGTGTCCGCCTCTCACCTTGGTCTGCCGGACGCCGGCATCATGACCTACACCGACATGGAATCGCGGGTGCGCCGGATCTGCGAAGGGTCTTCAACCCCTGTCATCGCCGACGCTGATACCGGCTATGGCGGCCTTTTAAACGTAAAACACACTGTCAGAGGGTACGAAGCGGCGGGCGTCACTGCGATCCAGATGGAGGATCAGGAATATCCCAAAAAATGTGGCCACACACCGGGCCGCCGGGTTGTGCCGCTGGAAGATATGGTCGCCAAGATCAAGGTTGCCTCTGATAACCGATCCAGCGAAGATTTCCTGATCATCGCCCGCACCGACAGCCGCACGACACTGGGGCTGGACGAGGCACTGCGCAGGGGGGAGGCATTTGTTGAAGCTGGCGCAGACGTAGTCTTTGTCGAGGCGCCGGAAACTGAAGCTGAGATGCAGATGATCAACGATCGAATCGGCGCGCCGACGCTGGCCAACATGGTGTCTGGCGGCAAAACCCCGATCCTGTCTTCAGCGCGTCTTGCCGAGATCGGCTATGCGATTGCAATCCACCCCGCGCTCGGGTTTCTGGCGGTCGGCGAAGCGCTGAAGAAATCCTATGGTGAGCTGCTCGAAACCGGCGATGTCGCCAACGCCGATCTCGATGATTTCGGCGAATTCTCAAAGCTGATGGGTTTTCAGGATGTTTGGGACTTCGATAAAAAGTGGGCGGAAGTCTGACGCAGCAACAGATTTGCACCCGATGTTTTTTGGAAAAGATGATCTGGCCAAAGACCTGACCGCGCTGGGCGTAACCGACGGCGATGGCCTGTTCGTACAAACCGCACTTGGGAAAATTGGCAAGGTAATCGGCGGCCCGCATGGATTGATCGAAGCGCTGATTTACGCCGTTGGCGACACAGGTTTGATCGCCATGCCCGGGTTCAGCCGTGACACCTATGACCCAGTGGCGCTGAGCGGCGCAAAGGTTTCGCCAGAGGATCACGAACGCCTGCGCGATCAGACGCGAGGCTACGATGCGGCGCGATCCAGTGTTGCGCAAAACGGCGCAGCTCCCACGGCGTTTCACGCCTGGCCCGGGACAGTGCGTAGCCCGCATCCGACAAGTTCTGTCCTTATGTTAGGGCCTGACGCACCTGATCTTACAATTCCCCATGACGCGAAGGGCTGGGCCATCGGGGCGGACACACCTTGGGGCCGCCTGCGACACCGCCCACAGATGAAAATCCTGCTGATCGGCGTGCGCTAGAACCGGTGCTCAGCCCTCCACTGCGCCGAAACGCTGGCCCCGCATCGCCGTGCCGTGACCCGCCACTTCAAGCATGAGGGCGAATGGATCGAGGCGCCGGATGCAACTGATGACCTCGACACGCTGTTTCCACTGGTCGGGCAGGCGTGGGAGGATGCTGGCGGCGTCACATACGGCAAGATCGGTGGCGCCGAAGCGATGTTGATGGACTATGGCCTGCTGGTCGCCTTCGCCAGCAACTGGCTAAGCGAGAGGAACAAGGCGGATGGAATTGCGGCGGTAGAATAGATCAAGCGCGAGTTTGATCTATTTAGCGCTGTTTACCATCACTTTGGTCTATCGAGGCCACATTTGAGATCTGGGCGGCAAAAGCTAAGAAATCCGTTTTAGCCATCTAGAGCACCTTTCGGCGTCGCGGGCATCATAGCTTTCCAGCGCCTCTTCGAGGCTCTGATCAAATTGATCCTCTGTATCTTCTCCAAGCGCAGTGAGACGCATTGAGTACCAAGCCGTGACGCCGCCTGGCACCGTTCCATCGAACTTGGGAAAGTCCGGGCCGCAACCGTCGAAAGACATCCAAGAATTTGCCAGCGAGGGGTTCAATGCCATCGTTCGCGCCAAACCGATGGCGTCAGCCGCGCCGCTTTCCAGCGCTGCAATCGCTTCAATCCGTTTCTTGATTCCGCCGGTAAGCATGACCGGAATAGACGTAATATTCTTTGCACACCGCGCAAATTCAATGAAGTAGGGGCCAGAGGTGGATGCACTGTCTGAGCTTGATGGAGCACCCGGGAAGTAGGTGCCGCCGCTTACGTCGACTAAATCGACAGACGTTCGATCGATCAGTCGCACGGCCTCAAGCGCATCATCCTAAGATAAATCGCCGACGAGTTTGTCCGTGGAGTTGATCTTGACGCCAATTGGATATCCCGTTCCCACAGCCGAACGAACTGCATCGATCACCTCTTCGATGACCCGAAACCGCGCAGAGACTGTCCCGCCGTAGCCGTCGGTTCGATGATTGAATAAAGGCGACAGGAATTGGCTGAACAGAAACCCCTGGCCCGCGTGGATTTGCACACCGCCAAAACCAGCCTCTTTCGCCAAAACCGCTGCCTTAGCATAGGCCTCTGGCAACGTGCCTATGTCGGCAAGCGTCATTCCTTCGCATTGAAGCCCCTCTAAGTTCAGGGGCGACGGACCCTTGGCCTGGCTTATCGGTGCGTGGGAAAGGGCGCCTGCATGACCTAATTGCGGCCAGATATGCGCGCCGTTTGATGACCCCCTGGCTGCGAGAGCTTTCAACGCAACTAGGTTTGCGTCAGGCGTCAGGACCAGATTTCCGGGCGTCTCAGGAAAAAACTGACTTGTCTGCGCTTCGCCGATCAATGAAAGCGCTGCACCGCCATCGGCCCATCTTTCGTAGAGCCGCATCTGGGTTTTGGTGGCGTTCCCTTCTCCATCCCCTAGGCTATCGGACATGGCGGCTTTGATCAGACGGTTCTTCAGCTGAACGCCACATGGCAAGTTGAGCGGTTGAGATAATACTGCAAAGTCACCTTGGGTTTCCCGGTTTACTTCCCCTCTCCATCGCAATATCTCGATGTTTCTCTTTTCTATCTCATGGACTGGCTGCTCTGGTTCGTCCTTCACCAGCCTTACGGTTTCAGAAGCTCATTCTGAACCACTGCAAGAAACGCTTGGATCTTCGCTTCATCACGGCGGTAAAAAGTCCATTGCCCATGACGTTCAGCCACCACAAAACCAGCATCCTTTAGCTTACTCATGTAAGCTGAAATCGTGGATTGGGACACTTGGGCTTTTTCCTGAATGTACGCCACACAAACCCCCTCCAAATCGGTGTGCTCTGGCAGAGCTGGTGGAAAGTTAGAACGGTCCTTAAGCCATTCCAGAATTCTCCGGCGTAGGGGGTTGTTCAGAGCGGCAATCGACTTTTCAATATCCATATATCGAAATATCGCGATTTAAAGGTACAAAGTCAATCCAAGCTTGCAATGCTGCGAACTGAGACATTCCCACCCAATGGCGAAGAGCGTTGTTTTGCCGCCCACCAGTCACACGTCGCCACGCAATTGACCGTGAAACTTGCAGTCCCAAATATGGTAAGTTTTCAATACCGCATATTATCAATGACTTAGGCATGGTTTCACGCGTGAAACGCCGCCCAGCTGCACACATCTGATCACTCGCCGGAACAACACAACTTGAGTTCCGCGCCGCCACCCGCTATTCTCTTAAGCACCGTTGGGGGGCCCGTCCGGGCTGAGAGGTTAAGAGCCGACTCATCGAACCTGATCCGGGTCACGCCGGCGTAGGAAACGGGCACCTCGACCTCCCCTTCTTAACGCACGCGACCCTCTTGGATGGAGACGCGCGTGACGCCTATCGCCCAGACCCCGATAGCCCTGACTATCGCAGGATCGGATTCCGGCGGTGGTGCGGGTATTCAGGCCGATCTGAAAGTGTTTTCCGCACTGGGCGTCTATGGCGCCAGCGTGATCACAGCGATCACCGCCCAGAACACACAGGCCGTCACAGCGGTTGAGGGTGTCTCGCTTCCCGTCATTGCGGCCCAGATTGAAGCGGTTCTTTCCGACTTGAATGTCGGCGCAATCAAAATCGGGATGCTCGCGACGCCAGAGATCATCGATACCGTCGCCGACAGCATGAAAGGCTTTGACGGCCCCATCGTTTTGGACCCCGTCATGGTCGCCAAGTCTGGCGACGCGCTGTTGCAGGATGACGCTGTCGGGGCGCTGGTTGAACGCTTACTGCCCCGCGCGACGGTCCTGACGCCGAACCTGCCTGAGGCGGCTCGGCTGTTAAGTACAAACGCGACTGACGATGACGATGCCCTGGTTGAACAGGGCCAGGCGCTGCTTGCGCTAGGGCCTTACGCTGTTCTGATGAAGGGCGGCCATGCGTCTGGAGCAATTTGTCATGACCATCTTGTCTCAGAAACTGGCGTTGAGCGTTTCTCTGCGAAACGGGTAGCGACAAAGAACACACATGGCACGGGATGCACCCTGTCATCCTCAATCGCTTCTGGGCTGGCGAAAGGGTTGGATGTCAGCGCCGCCGTTGCAGAGGCCCACGCCTACCTCGCAGCCGCTATTCTCGCAGCAGATGACCTGACCATCGGCTCAGGCCACGGCCCGGTCCACCATTTCCACCAGTTCTGGGGTCCGAATGGTTGACGTCACCATCCTGGGCGCCGGCGTCTGTGGCCTGGCCATCGCGACAGAGATAGTCGCGCGCGGCGGTTCAGTGCGCCTGCACGACCCCGCTGGCGGACCAGGCGCGCATGGCTGTTCCTGGTGGGCAGGCGGGATGCTCGCGCCCTATTGTGAGAGGGAAAGCGCTGAAGAACCCGTTGTGCGACTTGGGGCTGAGGCCGCTGATTGGTGGGACCGCCACGCCGGCGGCGTTACACGCAACGGCTCACTCGTGGTGGCGCTCGGCCGGGACAAGGGAGAGTTGAAACGCTTTGCCCGCCGGACCGAAGGGTTCGCAGAACTGAACGGCGCTGAGGTTGCAGCGTTAGAGCCTGATCTGACAGATCGAACCGCGGGTGCACTTTACTTCGAAAGCGAAGCGCACCTGTCGCCGCGCGACGCCGTCGTTTCACTGCGAAACGGACTTGCTGCGAAGGGCGTCGATATCTCAACCGAGGCGCCTTCGCCGTCAGCCCAAAACATCGACTGCCGGGGTTTAGCCGCCCGCGACGCCCTAACGGATCTGCGCGGCGTCAAAGGCGAAATGCTGATCCTGCGCTGCCCAGATGTGACGCTGACGCGGCCTGTCCGCCTACTCCATCCCCGTTTCCCCCTCTACATCGTGCCGCGTGGCGACGGCGTCTACATGCTGGGCGCCACAATGATCGAAGCGTCAGAGCGCACGCGCGTCACCGCTCGTTCGATGATGGAGCTGTTGAACGCCGCCTACGCCCTCCACCCTGCTTTTGGTGAGGCGGAAGTGCTTGAGATTGGCGTCGACGCCCGCCCGGCGTTCCCCGACAACCTGCCCCATATCAGGCGGCGGGAAGACACGATCTACGCAAACGGCCTGTTCCGGCACGGCTATTTGCTGGCGCCCTCAGTGGCGCGAATGACAGCGGACTATCTATTCGACGGTCTGCGCCCGGAGGTGATGGATGAAGATTGATATCAACGGCAAAGCCCACGATGTGCGTGGCCCGATGCTGGCCGATGCGCTGGAAGAATTAGGCTATGACGGCAAGATCGCAACGGCTGTGAACGAGGCGTTCGTCGCCAAAACTCAGCGCGCGGCTTACGTCCTAAAAGATGGTGACCGCGTTGAGGTTGTCGCGCCGAAGCAGGGGGGCTGAATGGCCAGATCGTTCTACGGGGTTGAACTGGAAAACGCGCTAATGCTGGGCACAGCGCAATACCCCTCACCCGCTATTCTGGCTGAAGCGTTTGAAACATCCGGCGCCGCCGTCGCAACCGTTTCGCTGCGGCGCGAAGGTGGTGCGGATGGTTCCGGTCAGGATTTCTGGCGGCTGATCCAGGACCTCAAGGTCCGTGTTCTGCCCAACACGGCAGGCTGCCACACGGTTAAAGAGGCCGTCACGACAGCTCAGATGGCCCGTGAGGTGTTTGAAACTAACTGGATCAAGCTGGAAGTCATCGGCCACGAAGACACTTTGCAGCCAGACGTTTTTGCGCTCGTCGTCGCGGCTGAGGAACTGACAAAACTGGGTTTCAATGTCTTCCCTTACTGCACCGAGGATCTAACTGTCGCGAACCGGCTGGTGAATGCGGGTTGTGAGGTGCTGATGCCGTGGGGGTCACCCATTGGATCGGGTCTTGGTCTGAACAACGAATACGGCCTTCGCACCCTTCGCGCCCATTTCCCTGACATCCCTCTGGTCGTCGATGCCGGTCTTGGCGTGCCAAGCCACGCATGCAAGGCAATGGAGATGGGGTTTGACGCCGTGCTGCTGAACACCGCCGTGGCGAAAGCAGGCGATCCCGTGGCCACGGCCGCAGCCTTCGCTCTGGCGATCGAAGCGGGCCGACTGGCGAATGAAGCAGATCCGATGGAGCCTCGCGATATGGCCGCCCCTTCAACCCCCGTGATCGGAAAGGCGTTCCTGTGATGCTGCCGCGTTTCTACCCGATCTTTGACAGCGCCAGCTGGATCGCCCGCGCCTTGCCGCTGGGCGTCAAACTGGTGCAGTTACGGTCCAAAGACCTCAGCGAAGATCACACCCGCGCCGAAATCATCGCGGCCCGTGATTTTTGCAGGAAAGCAGGTTCAACGCTAGTAGTGAATGATTATTGGCAGATCGCAATCGACGAGGGAATTGATTTCATCCACCTTGGGCAAGAGGATCTGGATGATGCCGACATGCCCGCCATTCAACGCGCTGGTCTGCGGTTAGGCGTCAGCACCCATGATGATGAGGAACTTGAGCGCGGCTTGTCATTCGACCCCGCCTATATCGCGCTGGGTCCGGTGTACCCGACCATCCTGAAGAAGATGAAATGGACCGAACAGGGCCTCGACAAAGTCACCGAATGGAAGGCACGCGTTGGCGACACCCCGCTGTGCGCCATCGGCGGCATGACGGTTGAGCGCGCACCGGGCGCGCTGGAGGCAGGGGCCGACATCGTCTCAGCTGTCACCGACATTACGCTGAACAAAGACCCCGAGGCCCGGATGCGCGCGTGGATGGAGGCGACGGGATGAACCGCTATTCCCGCCAGATCATCCTGCCAGAAGTGGGGGAAGAGGGGCAAAAGCGCCTTTCAGACGCCCATGCACTGGTGATCGGTGCGGGCGGGCTGGGCGCGCCAGTGATCCAGTATTTGGCAGGCGCTGGCGTCGGGCGCATGACAATTGTCGATGACGATCTGGTGGACGAGACCAATCTGCACCGTCAGACGCTTTTCACGATGGACGACATTGGGCAGGAAAAGGCCGAAGCCGCCGCCCAGTTCGCACGGCGCCTGAACCCAGAGATCAGCGTTTATCCCATTGCTCAGGGCCTCGATCCGGCGAATGCTGAAATGATGGTGAAGGGCGCAAACATCGTGCTGGATTGCGCTGACAGTTTCGCGGTCAGCTACACGCTGTCAGATACCTGCCTGCGTCTCAGAAAACCGCTAATCAGCGCATCAGCCCTGCAGATGTCGGGCTATGTCGGCGGGTTTTGTGGCGGCGCGCCCAGCCTGCGCGCGGTCTTCCCCGACATGCCCAACAATGTGCAAAACTGTGCGACGGCCGGTGTTCTTGGCCCTGTGGTCGGTGCGGTTGGCGCGTTACAGGCGCAAATGGCGATCAACGTATTATTGGGCCTCGCGCCTTCACCATTGGGCCAGCTCGTCACATACGACGCCCAGACCTTCACATTCGGCGGCTTTCGCTTTGACAATGCGGAAGAACCTAAAGCTGCCTTCTCCTTCATCACGCCCGAAGACATTACCGAGCAGGACTTCGTCGCCGAGATGCGCCCCGAAACCGAAGCGCCAACCCCCGCCGCCACCCATGCGCAGCGCTTCACCGCCGCTAATTTCACCGAAACCGGCCTGCGCCCCGATCCCGGCCAGCGCGCCGTAATGGCCTGCCGTTCGGGCCTGCGCGCCTGGCGGGCTGCCGACAATCTATCGAAACACTGGGACGGCGAGATCGTGCTCGTCGCCTTTGGAAATGACTAAAATGGAGAGACTCATGAAATTCGCCGCCGCAGCGCTGGTCGCCCTGCTCGCCAGCCCGGCTTTCGCCGCTGACAAGATGACCCTGATCCTCGACTGGTTCGTGAACCCCGACCACGGCCCGATTATCATCGCCGAGGAAAAAGGCTACTTCGCTGATGCGGGCCTTGAGGTTGAGGTCATCGCCCCTGCCGACCCCGCCGATCCGCCAAAACTGGTCGCCGCAGGCAAAGCTGAAATGGCGATTTCCTATCAGCCGCAGCTACACCTTCAGATCCATGAAGGCCTGCCCCTGATCCGCACCGGAACGCTGGTCGCCACGCCGCTTAATTGCCTGCTGGTGCTGGAGGATGGCCCGATCAAATCCATCGCCGACCTCAAAGACAAGAAGGTTGGGTTTTCCGTCGCTGGTGTGGAAGAGGCTGTCCTTGGCGCCATGCTCGCCCCGCATGGCCTGACGATGGATGACATCGAACTGGTCAACGTGAACTGGTCGCTCAGCCCGTCTCTCATGTCCAAGCAGGTCGATGCCGTTATCGGCGCGTTCCGCAACTTCGAACTGAACCAGATGGAAATCGATGGCGTTGACGGTCGCTGCTTCTTTGTCGAGGAAGAAGGTCTGCCTTCATACGATGAGCTGATCTACGTCTCAAACCCCAACACAATGGATGCCGACATGGTTAAGCGCTTCCTTGGCGCGACCGAATTGGCGACGCAATTCATCATCAACAATCCCGAAGAAAGCTGGGAGATTTTCGCAGGTACTTCGTCCGAGTTGCAGGATGAATTGAACGCCAAAGCCTGGGTCGATACTCTGCCTCGCTTCGCCCTCCGTCCCGCTGCGGTGGACGCTGGCCGCTATGTGCGGTTTGAGGCGTTTCTGAATGAAGCTGGCCTGACGCCATCGATCACGCCCGTGTCGAAAATCGTCGTGGATGTGACCGCACAATGACGCCCGACTACGGCAAAGCCTTTGGTCTGTGGCGGGAAGCCGCCGCAGACCCTTGGGCGCAGTATACGCGCCATGAGTTTGTCGAGGGCCTGCGGATAGGGACACTGCCACGCACCTCATTCCTGCATTATCTGGTGCAGGACTATGTCTTCCTCGTTCACTTCTCTCGCGCCTGGGCGCTGGCCATCGCAAAAGCTGAAACGCTGGAAGAGATGAAGATCGCAGCGGGCACGGTAAATGCCTTGGTAAACGAGGAAATGCAGCTTCACGTTGGCATCTGCGCCGAGGCGGGCATTTCTGAAGACCAGCTTTTCACCGCCGTCGAAGAACGTGAAAACATGGCCTACACCCGCTATGTGCTAGAGGCGGGCTATTCCGGTGATTTCCTCGACCTGATGGCGGCCCTGATGCCCTGTGTCATGGGGTACGGCGAGATCGGCGCGCGGTTGGCGGCCGAAAAAACGTCGGAAGATTACAAAGACTGGATCGGCACATACGGGTCTGAGGATTATCAAAGCATGTGCCGCACCGTTGGCGACATGATCGATGCCGCGATGGCCCGGCGGATCGGACCAGATTTTGAGGCTTCCCCCCGCTGGGCGTCGCTGACCCACAAGTTCGAAAGCGCAACGCGGCTTGAAGTTGGGTTCTGGGACATGGGGCTTAGGGGCGCATGACCTCTGCGCCCGGCGTAACGCTTTCCGGCAAGGCGGATATCGGCGCACGTTCGCTGTTTTCCGGTTTGAGGCTGGACGTAGCGCCGGGGGATTGGACCTGTTTGCTGGGCGCATCTGGCGTGGGGAAATCCACTGTCCTCCGCCTGATCGCTGGATTGGAAACTGGCGCTGTCTTTAGTGGTGGTATCGCCGCCAGTGACGGCGTCGCCATCGAAAACCGTATCGCTTATATGGCGCAATCAGACCTTCTTTTTCCGTGGGCGACAGCGTTGGACAATGTCACGCTCGGCGCGCGTCTTCGCGGCGAAAAACCCGACGAAGACCGGGCGATGGCGCTGATCAACCGGGTTGGCCTTTCAGATCACGCTCAGAAAAAACCATCGGCCCTGTCCGGCGGCGAACGCCAACGCATCGCGCTTGCCCGCACATTGATGGAGGATCGGCCGCTTATCCTGCTGGACGAGCCCTTTTCAGCCCTCGACGCCCGCACCCGCGCTGAAATGCAGGAACTGGCGGCGGAGCTTCTGGCAGGGCGCACGGTCCTCTTGGTAACACACGACCCGGCAGAGGCGGCGCGGATGGGCCATCGCATCTATGTGATGACCAGCGCGGGGCTGGAAGAGGCTGACACGCCGCCCGCACCACCAATTCGCGATTTCGATGACCCCGAAACCCTGCAAGCACAGGGCCGCTTGCACCGGCGTTTGCTGGGCCGGGCATGAAGGGCTGGCGGAACATCGGGCTGGCGGCGTTTTTGGGCATCGCCATTTGGCAGATCATCGTCTGGGCGACCGGCTTGCCACATTTCATTCTGCCGTCCCCGATGCGCGTGGCGACTGCGATGTGGAAATCACGCGCCATCATCGCAGAACATTCGCTGGTCACATTGAGCGAGGTTCTGATTGGCATAGCGATCGGCGCCTTCCTTGGCATGGCGACGGCCATCCAATTGGCGATTTCACCTTCCGCCCGCGCGGTCGTACGACCGATATTGGTTTTCAGTCAGGCTGTGCCGGTTTTCGCATTGGCGCCAATCCTGACTCTGTGGCTGGGCTATGGCCTTTGGTCAAAGGTCGCAATGGCGGTCCTGATCATCTATTTCCCGGTCACATCTGCATTTTTCGATGGCCTGATGCGAACGCCGCAGGGATTTCTTGATCAGGCCCGAATCATGGGCGCATCATCCGTCAGCACGATGCTGCGCATCCGTATTCCCGCCGCCCTCCCCTCACTTGGTTCAGGTCTGCGATTGGCCGCAGTTTACGCCCCAATCGGGGCAGTGATCGGTGAATGGGTCGGCGCAAGCCAAGGATTGGGGTATCTTATGCTGCTCGCCAATGGTCGAGCCAAGATCGACCTGATGTTTGCCGCGTTGATCGTGCTCGCGATTATGGCGGTGATCCTGCACACGATTGTTGATCGTCTTGCGTCCAAAATGGATCAGGATGCGTAAGCAATCCGCTAAGGTTTGATCGTCTGGGGAAAGATGGCCCTTGCGACCTGTCTGTATCTGTTGTTCAGTTTTGAAAACGCGCCTTAGACGCGGACCAACAGGGTGATAAATGGACGGATCAGCAGGGGCCGCCGCCAGTCCGGTGCTTGAGGTCAATGACCTCGAAACTATTTTCCACACGCGCGATGGCGCGGTGCATGCCGTCAACGGCGTCAGCTTTCAGATTGGCGAGGGTGAGCTTTTAGGCGTCGTCGGCGAAAGCGGATCAGGCAAATCTGTGACGATGATGTCACTGATGAAGCTGCTTCCTATGCCACCGGCCGAAGTCACCAATGGCGAGGTTCTGTTTCAGGGCCGCAATGTTCTAGACATGTCAGATACGGAACTCAGGGCGCTGCGCGGTGGTGAGATCGGCTTTGTCTTTCAGGACCCGATGACTTCGCTCAATCCGGTGTTCACAGTTGGCTTCCAGTTGATCGAACCCCTGCGTGAACATCTGAAATTGTCAAAGCGCGAGGCGAAGAAGCGCGCCGCAGAATTGCTGACGCTGGTCGGCATCCCCTCCGCCGCTGACAGGCTGAACGATTTTCCGCACCAGTTTTCCGGCGGTATGCGCCAGCGCGTGATGATCGCGATAGCACTGGCCTGCGATCCGAAAGTTCTGATCGCAGATGAGCCGACGACGGCACTGGACGTGACCATTCAGGCGCAAATCCTTGAACTGGTCAAAGACCTTCGTCGCGATCTGGGCATGGGGATCATCTGGATCACCCATGACCTTGGCGTCGTCGCAGGCATCGCTGACCGCGTCATGGTGATGTATGGCGGCCAGGTGGTCGAACATGCTGATACGAGAGAGCTGTTCCGCTCCCCGCGCCACCCGTACACTCGCGCGCTGATGGAAACGATTCCAGCGCTGGAAGGCGAGCGGCCAGAGCGGTTGCTGTCCATCTCTGGCACACCTCCGACGCTGAACGCCAAACCATCCAGCTGCCCTTTCGCGCCGCGCTGCGCCCATGCATTCAATCGTTGCCTGAAAGAGAATCCGCAAATCAGGCAGGTCGCCGCTGGCCACGACGTCGCCTGCTGGTGGGACTCTGAAACGGGGGAGGCCACCAATGCCGCTTGATATCGCCAAAGACGTTCTGGTGAGCGTGTCGAACCTGACGATGCATTTCCCAATCTTCAAAGGCGTCTTTCGCAAAAAGGTTGGTGAGGTGAAAGCCGTCGATGGCATCAGCTTTGACATCATTCGTGGGGAAACGCTGGGTCTGGTTGGGGAAAGCGGCTGCGGCAAATCCACAACGGGCCGCGCGATCCTACGCCTGTACGACCCGACGGATGGCACGATTGTGTTGAACGGGCAGGATGTGACTTCGTTGAATGGTGAGGCGCTGCGCGATCTGCGCCCCGAAATGCAGATGATCTTTCAGGACCCGCAGGCGTGTCTGAACCCGCGCATGACCGTCAGCGACATCATCGCAGAGCCGCTTGATGAGCATCGCAAAGGCATGTCCAAGGCCGAAAAGCAGGCCAAGGTCAAAGACCTGTTGGAGCAGGTCGGAATGAACCCTGATTTCGCCAACCGCTATCCGCATGAGTTTTCAGGCGGCCAGCGCCAGCGTATTGGCATCGCTCGCGCGCTTGCCCTGAACCCTAAGTTCATTGTGTGTGATGAGCCAATTGCGGCGCTGGACGTGTCCATTCAGGCGCAGGTCGTCAACTTGCTTGAGGATCTGCAAAACCAGCTAGGCCTCACGTATCTGTTCATCAGCCACGACCTGTCGATGGTCCGGCATATCGCAGACCGGGTCGCCGTGATGTATCTTGGAAAAGTGGTTGAATTGGCTGAGCGCGACGCGCTGTTCGACAGCCCACAACACCCTTATACTAAAGCACTGCTTTCGGCCGTGCCCACAGTCGAAGAAACCCAACGAGAGCGGATTATCCTGCAGGGCGATGTACCCAGCCCAGCCAATCCGCCCCAGGGATGCAATTTCTGTACGCGCTGCCCCGTCGCAGAAGCGCAGTGTCGCCAAGAAGAACCCGAATGGCGAGAGGTCGCGCCCGGCCGTTTCGCCGCCTGCCATTTACTGAATTGAGGAAAGAGCTCTGCAATCCAAAAACCAACCAACCCTAGTCGCGGGTCTACCGCGCTAACACCAACCCAAGTCAGGGAGACTACAAAGTGAAACTCAAACACGTCGCACTGGGCGCTGCAGCGGTCGCAATGACCGCCTCCGCCGCCTTTGCCGCCAGCCACAAGACCCGTGGTTCCGACGGCCACGTCAACATCATCTATTGGCAAGCCGCGTCCATTCTGAACCCGTTCCTTTCGGGCGGTACGAAAGACGTCGAAAGCGCCTCAATGGTGATCGAACCTCTCGCGCGTTATGACGAAAACGCTAACATGGTTCCATGGCTGGTCGAAGAAATCCCCACCGTTGAAAACGGCGGCGTTTCCGAAGATCTGACTTCCATCACCTGGAAGATCAAATCGGGCATTCTTTGGTCAGACGGCACGCCGTTCACTGCGAACGACGTCGTCTTCACCGCTGACTACTGCATGGATCCAACTGGTGGCTGTCAGCAGCTGTCGAAGTTCGACGACGTTACCAATGTCGAAGCGATCGATGATCTGACGGTTAAAATCACCTTTGGAAAAGCAAAGCCTTTCCCATATGGCCCATTCGTTGGTGGCGAAAGCCCGGTTATTCAGGCCGCTCAGTTTGCTAACTGTAAAGGCGCTGAGGCTCCGAACTGCACCGAGCAGAACTTTGGCCCTATCGGCACCGGCCCGTTCCGCGTCACGGAATTCAAAGCGAATGACGTGATTTCGATGGAAGCCAACCCGAACTACCGCGATGCGAACAAACCTGCCTTCGCCACGCTGACCTTTAAAGGTGGCGGCGATGCGGCTGCGGCTGCGCGTTCGGTTCTGCAGACATCTGAGTTCGACTACGCGTGGAACCTGCAGATCGATCCACAGATCCTGTCAGACATGGCTGGCGCTGGCAAAGGCACCGTCGTGTCTGCATTCGGTACAGGCGTTGAGCGTCTGATGGTCAACATGACAAACCCGTCTGCTGATCTGGGTGACAAGCGTTCAACCCGCGAAGGCGGCGCCCACCCTTACCTGGCCGATGCTGATGTTCGCCGCGCGCTGAGCGTTGCCATCGACCGTAACCTGCTTGCTGAAATCGGCTACGGCGCTGCTGGTAAAGCCACTTGCAACGTGGTTCCTAACCCACCTGCATATGTCTCTACTGCTAACGACGAATGCCTTGTGCAGGACATTGCAAAAGCAAACTCGATCCTTGACGCAGCTGGCTGGGCCAAAGGCTCTGACGGTGTTCGCGCCAAAGACGGCGTTCGTCTTTCGGTCCTCTACCAAACATCGACCAACGCCGTCCGTCAGGACACTCAGGCGCTGATCAAACAGTGGTGGTCTGAAATCGGTGTTGAAACCGAGCTGAAGAACATCGACGCAGCTGTCTTCTTCGGTGGCGACCAGTCTTCGCCAGATACGTTCCAGAAGTTCTTCTCTGACATTGAGATGTACACCAACATCTTCAACGGCACGGACCCTGAGGCGTATATGGGCAACTGGACCTGCAAAGAGATCCCAAGCCCATCGAACAACTGGCTCGGCTCAAACATGCCGCGTTACTGCACCGAGGCATATGACGCGCTTGCTTCTAAACTGGCAGGTACTGCTGGTCTCGATGCCCGCGCAGCAATCGTGAAAGAGATGAACGATATGCTGATGCAGGAAGGCGCGATGATCCCACTGATCCACCGTGGCCGTGTTTCCGCCCACGCCAACACTCTTGCTGGCGTCAAGCTGAACACATGGGACAGTGAACTGTGGAACGTTGCCGATTGGTCGCGTGCAGAGTGATCTGAACTGATCTGAAAACCGGGGGCGGCGTTCGCGCCGTCCCTACCCAGGCTTATCACCCGAGGCGTCCTTCATGCTGAACTACACGATCCGCCGATTAATGATGGCGATCCCGACGCTTTTGATGATCAGCTTCATCATCTTCCTTCTCTTGGATCTCGCGCCCAATGATCCAACCGGCAACCTGCCGATGACAATCACACCTGAGGTTCGCGAGAAAATCAAAATCAGCCTTGGATTGGATCAGCCGATCCACATTCGCTACGCGTTATGGCTCAATCAGTTCTTCATTAACGAGCCGCTAAACATCATGGCCGAGTGGGGCTGGGTCGCCGAAAACCCTGACCGGCTACGCGTTCGGTCATGGGCGACGCGGTCCCCAGTCGTTGACCTGATTGTAGAACGCACGCCACAAACCCTGTGGGTTGTCGGCATGGCCTTCGTCGTTGGCATCCTGATTGCGGTGCCGCTGGGTGTGATTTCAGCCTACAAGCACTATTCCTGGTTCGACCAGATGGGCACGTTCATCTCCATGGTCGGCTTTTCGGTTCCAACCTTCCTGACCGGCACGGTGCTGATCGTGATCTTCAGCGTTTATCTTGGCTGGCTGCCATCGATTTATGACACGACGCATGAAGTTACGGACTTCGGCAGTTTTTGGCATCAGGTCAAACAAATGATCATGCCGGTGATGGTGTTGGGCCTCTTTAACGCCAGCCAGATCAGCCGGTTCATGCGCGCCTCAATGCTGGATAATCTCAGCCAGGATTATGTGAGAACGGCGCGGGCGAAGGGGATGAAGGAACGCGTTGTTCTGCTAATCCATGTCCTGCGTAACTCTCTTATCCCGGTCATCACGGTCATCGCGCTTTTAGTGCCGCAAGTTTTCGGTGGCGCGATCATTACCGAGCAGATTTTCAAGGTGAATGGCCTTGGTCAGCTGCTGATCCTGGGCATTCAGGGCGCTGACATTCCGCTGGTGCAAACCCTGACCTTCATCTTTGCTGTACTGATCGTCTTCTGCAATCTGCTGGCAGACATTCTCTACGCCATCATGGATCCGAGGATTCGCTATGACTGACGCAACAGCCAACACGACCAACAACACCGCAGGCGAGGCGATTGGCGAACACCGCTCCATGTGGGGCGATGTCTGGGCGCAGTATTCGACCCATCGCGGCGCCATGGTCGGCACGGTCATCTTCGGGCTGATTGTACTGGCTGTGCTGATCGGGCCGTTCCTGCACACGATCGACCCCAGCTACATCGACATCCGCGCCAAGAATCAGGGTCCCAGCTGGGCTCATCCGATGGGCACAGATCAGCTGGGCCGCGATACGTTTGCGCAGGTTCTGTCCGGCGGGCGCGTTTCCATGGCTGTGGGCATCACCGCGATGTTGCTGAGCCTCGTGATCGGCGCATTGATCGGTGTTCTGGCGGGCTATTTCAAACGGCTGGACGGACCGTTGATGCGGTTTACAGACCTCTTCCTGGCGCTACCTCTGCTGCCCCTGCTTTTGGTCATAATCATGCTCTTCCGCGATACGCTCAGGAAGAATTTTGGTCCCGAAACCGGCATATTCATCCTGGTGGTCTTCGTCATCGGCATCACCAGCTGGATGCAAACCGCCCGCATTGTGCGCGGCGACGTTCTGGCGTTGAAAGAGCGTGAGTTTGTGCTGGCCGCCAAATCTATCGGAACTGACGAGCGGCGGATCATATCCCGCCATATCTTCCCCAACATCCTCAGCCCGATCATGGTCTCAGCCACACTCGGCATTGCATCCGCTATCATCACAGAAAGCGCGCTTAGCTTCCTTGGCCTCGGCTTCCCTTCCGATTTCCCGACATGGGGACGGCTGGTGTACGATGGCGTCGTGTTCCTGGAACAGTACCCCAGCCGCGTCCTCTGGCCCGGTCTGGCCATTTCACTGACGGTTCTTAGCGTGAACTACATGGGCGACGGCCTGCGTGATGCGCTTGACCCACGGATCAGGGGTCGGTGAACAATCCGGATGCGCCCGTAACCGGGCCATCCGCTTTTTGCCTTTTCGCTTTCCCGCAGACATTGCTATCCTGCCACGAAATCACTTTGCTTGATGAAGGGCTAAACAATGGCGAAACTCAAAAACAGCTTAACCAAAGCTGAGATCAAAGATGCGCTTTTGGGCTACATCAACGGCAAAATCTCATCTGCCAGCGACAACAGCGTTGAAGGCAGGGCTAAGAAGGTGGATGTAGACGAGCGGCGGCTTGACCTGGAATTCAATTACGAGGGGCAGAACCTTTGAAGTGACAGCTCTGAAGTCGTTATTACTGATTTTGAGCTCACCGGCGGCGGAGAGATATTCCAATTTTCAGGCACTGCATTATCCGGGGAAGATTTCTTCACCGACATTCGGCGCCTGAACTTTGAACGCATCGAAAGCAAACTGCTGGGTGGCGATGACGTCGTTATTGGCGCTGGTGGAGCTCAAACGCTAACCGGGTTTGGCGGCGACGATACATTGCGCGGCAAAGGCGGTGATGACCAGATACTGGGCGGGAATGGCGCTGACCGGCTTTTAGGCGGTGGCGGCGATGATGTCATACTTGGTGGCATTGGCCTGGACACAATGATTGGCGGCCGCGGCGACGACTTGCTTCGCGGCAACTCTGGCGACGACGATCTTCGTGGCGGGTCCGGGAACGACAGGCTGTTCGGTAACAGCGGTTCAGACATGTTGAGCGGAGACGACGGCGATGATGTCCTGCGTGGTGGCGGGAAAGCCGATGTGCTGAACGGCGGCGGCGGCGCGGATGTCTTTGTGTTCGCATCTGGTGACGGAACGGACATAATCCAGCGTTAAAAAGCTGGCGTGGACAGTGTTGATTTGTCAGCAGTCAACGAGATCACAGATTTCGCCGACCTTACGGCCGATCATTTGGCGGACGGAGCCATTGGCGCAAAAATCACAGTTGATGGAGAAGTCCTCGTTCGGTTTGACGGCGTTTCAAGCGCAACTCTGACAGAAAACGACTTTATCTTCTAAGCCTTTGTGGCGGTGATCAACCAATCTCCGCAACTGCTTCAATCTCTACCAAGGCGTCGTCTTCGACCAAACCCGCGACTACGACCATAGTCATCGCAGGGAAATGGCGGCCTAGTACTTCGCGATAGACAGCGCCCATCTCACGCTGCTTGGCGACATATTCCTTTTTGTCGGTGACGTACCAGGTCAGGCGGGTCAGGTCTTCGGCCGTACCGCCGGCGGCCTCAACGATGGTGAGGATGTTCTGAAGCGTCTGCTTGCATTGGCCCAGAAAATCTTTCGCCTCAAACACCTGCTCAGCCGTCCAGCCAATCTGGCCGCCGACATAAAGCGTGCCCTTGTCGCTGAGTACGCCGTTGGCATAGCCCTTCGCGGGCGCCCAGCCTTCTGGATGAATAATCTTGTTCATTATGACTTCCTCAACCTGAACCGCTGGATTTTTCCAGTTTCTGTTTTGGGCAGCGCATCGATGAAGACGACGCTGCGTGGGTATTTATAGGGTGCAATGGTCGCCTTCACATGGTCCTGAAGGCGCTTGATGGCGGCGTCGTCGCCAGAGACGCCTTCCTTCAGCACGACATGCGCTTCAACGATATTGCCACGCTCTTCATCCGGAGCAGCAACGACGCCGCATTCTGAGACATCTTCATGAGAGAGGAGAGCAGCCTCAACTTCCGGCCCAGCGATGTTGTAGCCGGATGAGATGATCATATCGTCATTCCGCGCGGCGAAGTGGAACCGCCTGTCTTCATCACGCCAAAAACTGTCGCCGGTGATGTTCCAGCCGTCCCGCACATATTTCAACTGGCGATCATCGCCCAGATAGCGGCATCCGGTTGGTCCGCGCACCGCGAGGCGGCCTGTTTCGCCATCGGCCATATCGTTCATGTCATCATCAACCACCTTCGCTTCGTAACCTTTGACCGGTTTGCCAGTGCAGGCAGGCCGGTGATCGTCAAAGCGGTTGGTGACGAAGATATGCAGCATCTCGGTCGCGCCGATGCCATCGAGCATCGGTTTGCCGGTCTTTTCCATCCATTCTTCATAGACCGGTGCGGGCAGCGTCTCACCCGCCGACACTGCGGCGCGGAGCGATGAAAGGTCCGCCCCTTTGTCCATCGCCGCCATCATCGCGCGATAGGCGGTTGGCGCAGTAAAGCAGACGGTGGCTTTGTAGGTCTCGATGATCTCGACCATGTTGGGCGGCGTCGCCTGTTCCAGCAATGTCGCCGCCGCGCCGAACCGCAGGGGGAAGATCGCCAACCCACCGAGGCCGAAGGTGAATGCGAGGGGCGGAGAGCCGACGAACACATCATCCGGCGTCACGCCCAGCACCTCCTTCGCATACCCATCCGCGATGATCAGCAGGTCGCGATGAAAATGCATTGTCGCCTTCGGGGACCCTGTGGTGCCGGAGGTGAAGCCCAAGAGCGCCACATCATCCCGCCCGGTCCTCACCGCTTCGAACCGAACAGGCTGTTGCAGCGCCATGCGATCCAATTCTGCATCGTGGTTGGCGGTGCCGTCAAAACCGATGACTGTTTTCAGGAAGCCAGACGTCTTCGCGGCAGTCGCCAGCTCATCCATCATCCGCGTGTCGCAGAGGGCGTACTTGACCTCGGCCTTGTCGATAATCGCCGTCAACTCACCTGCCCGCAGCATCGGCATGGTGTTCACCACCACCGCGCCCGCCTTAGTCGCGGCCAGCCAACAGGCGACCATGGCCGGATTATTCGCCGACCGGATCAGCACCCGGTCGCCGGGGCGCACGCCGATCCCGACCAGCGCGTGCGCCAGTCGATTGGTCCAGTCGGTAAGCTCCTTGTACGTCCGGCGCCGACCATTGCCGATCAGCGCCGTATGGTCACCAAACCCCTTTTCGACCATCCGGTCCGTAAACTCGACACCCGCGTTCAAGATGGGCGGGTAGTCATAGATCTCATGATTGATCTCTGGCCACTGATCGGCGGGCGGCAGGTTGTCCCGTGAAAAGCTATCGATATGTCCGGTGGGGCCTAGAGCGTTTTGAACATTCATGGATTATACCTCGCCCAAAAACGCGCAATCTTGGCGCGATCTTTGGCGCCTTCGATGTTCAAAACGATCATGCATATCTTACTCGCTGGCTTCGGGCGGTAGGAATTCCACGTCGTGCTGAGCCGACAGCTCGACGACTTTCTCAACGTCTTGCAGATCATGCAGCGCTTCAAAAAGGTCCTTCAACTTGCCCATCGGCGAGACCCAGAAGAGAGCGCGCACCGGCTTGTCGGATTTGTTGAAATAGCCATGCGGCACACCCATCGGCATCCGCACCAGATCGCCGGGGCCAGCCTTGGTCCACTCGCCATCCAACTTCAGATCCAGCGTGCCTTCCTGCACCAGAATGAACTCATCCTGCGTGGGATGGATATGCACCGGCACGTGCTGACCGGGGGCTGAGTTCGCCTCAAACGCAAACGTCGTTTCGCTAACCGCTTTGGGGAAATACTGCTGGCCCAGAATGTTCCATTCCACGCCGTCAAACCCGGTTCCATTCGCGGTCACGCCGCCATTCAGAGCTTTCGTCATGCGTAGTTCTCCCAGTTTGTTAAGTAGCGTTCGCCATGGTGGTTCGTGCGATAATGACTTTTTGGACGTCCGAAGCCCCCTCATAGATACGTAATGCCCGGATTTCGCGATATAGCCGCTCGACCATCGCACCCGACCTGACGCCATCGCCGCCATGAAGCTGTACGGCGGCGTCGATGACCTTTTGCGCCTCATCGGTTGAGAACAGCTTTGCCATCGCAGCTTCTCGGCTGACGCGTGGCGCACCTGAGTCCTTGGTCCAGGCCGCGCGATAGACAAGCAGTGCAGCGGCGTCGATGCGCAGCGCCATCTCAGCGATATGCCCCTGCACCATCTGCAGATCGAACAGGCTTTGTCCCTGCACCTTGCGAGATGAGACGCGGGAAAGGCTCTCATCCAGCGCCCGCCGCGCAAAGCCCAAAGCGGCGGCGGCGACGGTGGAGCGAAAGACATCCAGCACGCTCATCGCAATCTTGAACCCTTCGCCGGTCTGGCCTATTCGTGCGTCGCCGGGCAGGCGAATGTCGTTGAATTTCAGCGTGGCGAGGGGGTGGGGCGCGATGGTGTCCAGCCGCTCAGCAATCTCCAGTCCTGGAGTGTCGGCTGGCAGGATGAACGCCGACAACCCCTTGGCGCCCGGTGCATCGCCGGTCCGCGCAAAAACGGTGTAGACGTCCGCAATGCCGCCGTTCGAGATCCACGTCTTTTCGCCATTTAGGACAAATCCGTTGCCATCCGCGATAGCGGTAGAGGCGGTGGCGGCGACGTCCGAACCTGATCCGGGTTCGGTTAGCGCAAAGGCTGAGATTGCCTTGCCAGCGCGGGTCTTCGGCAACCATTCTACTTTTTGTTCCGGAGTGCCGAACAGCGAGATTGCGCCCGTCCCCAGCCCCTGCATGGCGAAGGCAAAATCAGCCAGCCCATCATGACGCGCGAGGATTTCACGGGTTAGGCACAACGTACGCACATCCAGCAAGGCGTCCGGATCAACCGGATCAACGGCTGAGTTCATCAGGAAACCATCAGCCCCCATTGCCGAAACCAGCGAGGCGCATGACGCGTCGATATCGTCGTGATCGACATGAGCTAGTTTGTCTGTCGCCCATTCTTCCAACGCCGCCGCATGGGTGCGGTGGCGGTCTGCGAAGAAAGGCCAGTCGAGGAAGGATTTATCGGGCATCAGTTCCCCTCAAACACAGGTTTTTCCTTCGCCACGAACGCCTTGTACGCCCGTTCAAAGTCCTGCGTCTGCATGCAGATTGCCTGCGCCTGCGCTTCTGCCTCAATCGCTTGCTCCAGCGACATCGACCATTCCTGATTGATCTGCGTCTTAGTGATCCCATGCGCGAAGGTCGGGCCAGCCACCAGGCGCTGAGCGTATTTCAACGCCGCCGCCTCAAGCTCATCACCGGAATGGAGCTGATTGAACCACCCCCAACGCTCACCTTCATCAGCGTTCATCGTGCGGCCGGTGTACAGCAGATCCGCCGCCCTCCCCTGCCCGATAATACGGGGTAGCATCGCGCAGGCGCCCATGTCGCAGCCAGCCAGTCCGACGCGGGTGAACAGGAACGCTGTTTTCGCCTCTGGCGTGCCCAACCGGATGTCAGACGACATCGCTATGATCGCGCCGGCGCCCACACAAATACCGTCAATGGCGGCCAGAATCGGCTTACCGCAACCGATCATCGCCTTGACCAGATCCCCGGTCATGCGGGTGAAGTTCAGCAGTTCCTTCATGTCCATCGCGACAAGCGGCCCGATAATGTCATGCACGTCGCCGCCGGAACAGAAATTGCCACCGTTCGACGCAAACACGACCGCATCTACATCATCCGCGTAGACCAGCGCGCGGAACCAGTCGCGCAGTTCGGCGTAACTGTCGAAGGTCAGGGGGTTTTTGCGGTCGGGGCGGTCAAGTTGCAGGACGGCGACCCGGCCCTCGATCCGGCAGATGAAGTGCTCGGGTTTGATATCTGCGATTGCGGTCATTTCGACCTCCCCTCAAGTGCTGTTGTTATCTCATGCAGGCATCCAGCAAGCGCCGCGGCCTTATCCGCATTGGCGGCGCCCAGCAGATCGTCAATCCAGCCTTCATGCGCTTCCGCCATGCCCGCGAACGTGTTGCGACCTTCATCCGTCAACCGCACCAGCATGGCGCGGCGATCGCCGAGCACGGGCGCGCGAACGATGAGGCCGTCATTGACCAACCGGTCGACGATGCCGGTGACGTTGCCGTTGGAGACACGCAACTCGCCTGACAATTCGCTCATCTTCAGGCCTTCTTCGTTGCGATAGAGCGCCGCCATCACGTCGAACCGCGGCAAGGTCGTGTCATGCTCTACCCTCAGCCGCTCACGCACCTCATTCTCGATGACACGCTGAGCGGAGAGGATGCGCAGCCACAGCCGCAGCCGTTCCTTTGATGCAGGGTCTTCGCTCACACCTGTCCCCCGGACACAGGGATTGCCTGACCGGTGATAGCGCCAGAACCGGGCCCGCATAGCCACATCGCGGCGGCGGCGACTTCGTCCGTTTCGATCAGGCGCTTGAACGGATTCACATTGGCTAGCTGCTGGGTCGCTTCTTCCGCAGTCACGCCAGTTTTTTCGACGATGTTGTCAATGCCCTTCTGCACCAGTTCGGTAAGCACATAGGCGGGGCAGATCGCGTTTACCGTGACACCCTTGGTCATCGTCTCATCAGCGGCGGATTTCATTAGGCCCAACACTGCGTGTTTCGACGCTGAATAAGCCCCGATATACGGCGCGCCTTTTAACCCTGCGACGGAGGAGACGATGATGATCCGCCCCCAACCGCGCGGAACCATCTGGCGCACTGCTTCGCGCGTGCAAACCATGACGCCCTCGACATTGGTCGCGAAAACCTTGCGCCAGTGATCCATCGTGATCTTGGCGACCGGCGAAGTGTCGGCGATTCCAGCGTTAGCGACCATAATATCGATGTCGTCCGCTGCAGTCATAGCGTCGATGATGGAGGTCTCGTCCGATGCATCCATCACATGCCATGCGATCTTGGAAGACTTGGCCGCTGTTTCGATCAACGGTTCTTCCCGTCGCCCTGTGATGACCACATCAGCCCCGGCTTCGGCCAGTTGCAGCGCGATAGCCGCGCCAATGCCGGTGCCGCCGCCGGTGACGAATGCGCGTTTTCCTGAAAGGGTCATGCTCTTTCCACTTCTGCTGCTCGTTCTGCCAGACGCCATGCTTGATCGCGGCCTGGCTCATAAGGTTTCGGCCAGACTGCCTGCCGGTCCCCGATGGATGCACCCGCGCGCAGGGTCCAGTAAGGGTCAGCCAGATGCGGGCGGGCCAAACATACCAGATCGGCGCGCCCTGCCATAAGGATCGAATTCACGTGGTCCGGCTCATAAATGTTTCCGACCGCCATAGTCGCCGCGCCGGTTTCATTGCGGATACGGTCAGAGAACGGCGTCTGGAACATGCGGCCATAGACCGGCTGCGCTTCTTTCGACGTTTGTCCGGCGGATACATCGATGATGTCTGCGCCCGCCTCAGTGAACTTAGCGGCGATCCTTTCCGCCTCTTCCGGCGTGACGCCATCATCGCCCGCCCAGTCATTGGCTGAGATGCGCACGGCCATCGGTTTTCCTTTGGGCCAAACGGCGCGCATGGCTGCGAAAACCTCTAGCGGATAGCGCATTCGGTTATCCAGCGAGCCGCCGTATTCGTCGTCGCGGGTATTGGATAGCGGCGAGATAAAGCTGCTGATCAGATAGCCATGCGCCGCGTGCAACTCGATCATATCGAACCCGGCGCGGTCGGCCATTTCAGCCGATGCGACGAACTGTTCGCGCACCATATCCATATCAGCCCGGTCCATCGCTTTCGGCGTCGCATTCGCTTCAGACCAAGGGATGGCGGAGGCACTCAGCAGCGGCCAATTCCCGTCCTTCAATGGTGCATCCATCTCTTCCCAACCGACCTGAGTGGACCCTTTGCGCCCGGCATGGCCGATCTGGCAGCAAATCTTCGCTTCAGTCTCTTCATGGACGAAATCGGTGACCATCTTCCACGCCGCCTCTTGCTCTGGCGTATAAAGCCCCGGACAACCCGGCGTGATCCGCCCTTCGGCGCTGACGCAGGTCATCTCGACATAGACCAGCCCGGCGCCACCCTTGGCCCGCTCGCCATAGTGCACCAGATGCCAGTGCGTCGGCTTGCCATCGACTGCTTTGTACTGCGCCATGGGGGAAACGACGATGCGGTTGTCCAGTTCCATCTCACGCAGTTGATAGGGCGCAAACATCGGCGCGCGCACCGGCGCATTGTTGGAAACCCCAGCCTGCACTTGGAACCACTTCTCAGCGCCTTCCAGCCAGTCGGTATCCCGCATCCGCAGGTTTTCGTGGCTGATCCGTTGGGATCGGGTCAGAAGCGAGTAGTTGAACTGCACCGGATCGAGGTCAAGATACCGTTCTACATCCTCAAACCACTCCATTGAGTTACGGGCGGCAGATTGCAAACGCAGCACTTCCAGCCGCCGAACGTCCTGATACTTCTGGAACGCCTGATCGAGACTGGGTTCCTGATCAATCAGTTCAGCCAGCACAATCGCGCTTTCCAAGGCCAGCTTGGTGCCGGAACCGATAGAGAAATGCGCCGTCGCCGCCGCATCGCCCATCAGCACGATATTCTCGTGTCGCCAGTTCTGGCAAAGAACGCGGGGAAAGTTCATCCAAGCGGATCCACGAATATGGTTCGCGTTGGTCATCAAGGCATGGCCGCCAAGGTGATCTTTGAAAATCTCTTCGCAGATCGCGATGGATTCCTGCTGGCTGATCTCGCCAAACCGATAGGCCGCATAGGTCTCAGGTGCACATTCAACGATGAACGTCGCGGTGTCAGCGTCGAACTGATAGGCGTGCGCCCAAACCCAGCCTTTTGGCGTTTTCTCGAAGATGAACGTAAAGGCGTCATCGAATTTCTGATGCGTGCCCAGCCATGTGAAATGCAGCTTGCGCATATCGACATCGGGCTGGAACGTATCGGCGTAATCTGCGCGGGTTTTGGAATTCAGCCCATCGCAGGCTATAACGACATCGTAGTCCTGCTGATAGTCGGCAGCGGATTTGATCTCGGTTTCAAACCGCATGTCGACGCCCAATTCGCGCGCCCGATCCTGCAACAGCAACAGCAGCGTCTTGCGCCCGATCCCGCAAAACCCGTGGCCCGACGACACCGTGTTTGCGTCCGCGTGGCGCACCGCGATATCGTCCCAATAGGCGAAATGTCCCCGGATCGCTTCGGCGGAGTTGGCATCATTGCGAGCGAGATTGTCGAGGGTTTCATCTGACAGAACGACACCCCAGCCGAACGTATCGTCGGCCTTGTTCCGTTCCAGCACAACAACCTCGGCATCCGGGTCGCGTAGCTTCATGGAAATAGCGAAATAGAGGCCAGCCGGGCCGCCCCCGAGGCAGATCGTTTTCATCGCGGGTCGCCTTTCCATCTTCTGTTGAAAAAGATGGTAGCAGGATGATATTTTATTTCAAGCTTAAAATTTTTAGATTGCGAGATCAGGGCTCGATCAACGTCAACTGACGTTCAGCGGACGAAAAGAACGAAACTTCCTTACCAATCACTGCTGTAAAGAGCTTCCTGACGACGGTATCTGGCCACCGCAATTCCAGTTCATGCTCCCCGGGCGTAATTCAGATGAACATACAACATCCAGCGCTAAGCAGGCCTTGCTTCTCTCCGTCGACGATCAACTCAGCCGCGCCAAAAACGGATTCGATGTTTTCGTCTACCGTGACTGTCAGCCTCACATTGTCTTCTGCGGCTAAGGCATTTTTGGCTGGGTGCACGATCAGAAAGGGCTTGATGGCCGTAAGGAAAAGCAAATTGCGGCGGCTGATGGTGGCAGGCATGGCGATATCCTCCGTACAGGTGTCGAATGGTCTTTGTGACCTTAACCAGTTTGGCTGATACGGCTGGATGCGCCTTGATCGACGTCAATTTGCGGGTAGCGCGCCGGAGACAAATCTCAGATTTATAAAAACATATAGCGAACAAAATGTGGCAATCATATTTGCATCTTCTCTAAATCAATAACTTAGATTTTCTTTCACATGTGAAAGCTATTTACTAAGGCCCCAAAAGCAAAGCGCCCCAAGGTTTCCCTCAGGGCGCTCGCCAATCACTTGTTGTTCGCCTTAGCAGGCAGCAACAGCCCGTTTGGTCATCACGCTGATCAGGTGCGCACGATACGCCGCTGAGCCGTGAAGATCTGCAATCATCCCATCAGCTGATGGCGCGGCAGGCACAACATCCGCTGAGAAATTGCCTGCAAGGGCAGTCTCAGCATCACTCCAACGGAACACACCTGATTCAGATGCGCCGGTAACCGCGACACGGACATAACCATCCGCCATCTGGCTGACAAAGACGCCGACCAGCGCAAACCGTGACGCTGGTTGAACGAACTTCTGATAGTTCGCTTTTGCCGGTGTCGGGAAGGTCACGCCGGTGACGATCTGACCTTCACCCAAAGCTGTGTCGAACATGCCCTGGAAGTAGTCGTCAGCGGCAACATCGCCGCCAGACGTGTGGATCGTCGCACCAAGGCCTAGACAGGCCGAAGGATAGCAGGCAGATGGATCGTTGTTTGCGACCGATCCGCCGATGGTGCCCCGGTGGCGAACCGCCGGATCACCGATACCTGCCGCAAGGGCTGCAACAGACGCTGGAACATCGCCGGATTCGCTGACTGCATGGTGAGTTACGGCGCCGCCAATGGTGACAGAACCGTCACCTGCGGTGATGCCGCTCATCTCGGCCACGCCGGACAGATCGACCAGCGATGATGGCTGACCCAGACGCGCCTTCAGCGTCGGGATCAGGGTCTGACCGCCAGAGATGGCCTGCGCATCGCCGCCCAGCGCCGCAGTGGCGTCGGCGACGGAGGAGGCTTTTACGTAATCGAAGTTATACATGGCTGGTCCTCCTTATTTCGCAGCCTGGATCGCCGCCCAGACCCGGTCAGGGCTGGCTGGCATATCCAAATGGGTCACGTTGTGGCCGCCCGACTGAAGGGCGTCGACAACCGCGTTGATCACAGCTGGTGGGGACCCGATCGCCCCCGCCTCGCCGCAGCCTTTCACGCCAAGCGGGTTGTGCGTGCAAGGCGTGATTGAGGAATGGTCGACCGTGTACATCGGCAGATCGTCCGCGCGCGGCATCGCGTAGTCCATGAAGGACCCCGAAGCCAGCTGGCCGCTCTCGTCATATACACAGTTTTCCAACAGCGCCTGACCGATACCTTGGCCAATGCCGCCGTGGACCTGACCGTCAACAATCATCGGGTTGATGATGTTGCCAAAGTCATCGGCAGCCGCAAACGATGCGATCTCAACTACGCCGGTATCCTCGTCCACCTCAACCTCACAGGCATAGGCGCCTGCGGGGTAGGTGAAGTTGGATGGATCGTAGAACGCCGTTTCCTCAAGGCCCGGCTCAAGCGTTTCAAGCGGGTAGTTGTGAGGCACATAGGCCGACAAGGCGACTGAACCGAAGTCCACCTGCTTGTCCGTGCCCGCGACCGAGAACATGCCGTCCTTGAACTCAACGTCCTCGTGCGACGCCTCCATCAAGTGGGCGGCGATGCGGGTCGCCTTGGCGATGATCTTCTCAGTCGCGCGGACCATTGCGGCCCCGCCAACTGCGATAGACCGGGACCCATAGGTGCCCATGCCCATCGGACCGCGGCCGGTATCACCGTGCACGATCTCAATCATTTCCTCAGGCATGCCCAGCATCTCGGACACCACCTGCGGGAAGGTCGTCTCATGACCCTGACCGTGGCTGTGAGAGCCGGTCATCACGACGACGCCGCCAGCGGCGTTGACGCGAACCGTGCAGCTTTCGAACAGACCAGCGCGGGCGCCGAGCTGACCGACCAAAGCGGACGGCGCGATGCCGCAAGCCTCAATGTAGGAACAGATCCCAAGGCCACGCAGCTTGCCTTTGGCTTTCGATGCTTCACGGCGGGCTGAGAAGCCAGCAAAATCTGCGACCTCAACCAACTTGTCCATCGTCCCGTGGTAGTCGCCGGTGTCGTAAGCGACAGCAACTGGCGTCTGGTACGGGTACGCATCCGCCGGGATGAAGTTGCGGCGGCGGATTTCGACCGGATCGATACCCATCTCGCGGGCGGCTACGTCAATGACACGCTCCAGCTGATAGGTCGCTTCCGGACGGCCAGCGCCGCGATACGCATCGACGGGCAGCGTGTTGGTGAACACAGCCTTAACGTTGCAGTAGATCAGCGGCGTGGTGTACGTGCCAGCCATCAGCGTGCCGTGCAGCCATGTTGGAACCGCTGGGGCGAAGGTGGACAGATACGCGCCCATGTTCGCCAGCGTTTCCGTGCGGATCGCCAGGAACTTGCCGTCCGCATCAAGCGCCAGTTCGATCTTGGTCTTGTGATCGCGACCCTGCGCGTCCGAGATAAACGCCTCTGACCGGTCGCAGGTCCATTTCACTGGCATCTTCAGCGTTTTTGCCGCGAATGTGCAAAGCGCTTCTTCCGCGTAGTGATAGATCTTCGCACCAAAACCGCCGCCAACATCAGGGGCGATGACGCGCAGCTTATGCTCTGGAATGCCCAGAACGAATGCGCCCATCAAGAGGCGGATGACGTGGGGGTTCTGCGATGTCGTGTAGAGCGTCGACTCGCCGGATGGCGCGTTGAAGTCGCCGATGCAAACGCGCGGCTCCATCGGGTTGGCGACGAGGCGGTTGTTGATCAGCTCAAGCGTCGTTACGTGATGAGCGCCCTCAAAGGCTTCCATCGTCGCGTCGCGGTTCTCTTCAACAAAGCCCCAGTCATAGCAGAGGTTGTTTGGCGCCTCTTCGTGAACCTGGGCTGCGTTGCCGCTGATCGCATCAGTCATATCGACCACTGCAGGCAGCTCTTCGATATCCAGCTCAATCGCTTCAGCCGCATCGCGGGCTTGCTCAACCGAGTCCGCGACAACAGCCGCAATCGGATCACCGACATGGCGAACCTTGCCGCGCGCCAATACGGGGTGCGGAGGCTCAGCCATTGGCTCGCCATCACGGCTGTGGATCTGCCAGCCACAAGGCAGCCCGCCGATCTCAGCAAAATCATCTCCGGTGAAGATGTGAACAACGCCGGGCATTGCAGCCGCAGCGGCCGTGTCGACTTTGTTCAGGTTGCCATGAGCGACAGATGAACGAAGGAAGACGACATACTTCTGACCCGCTACATTAATGTCGTCGGTGTAGTTGCCAGCCCCGGTGAGGAAGCGGACGTCTTCGCGCCGTTTGGATGGGGCGCCGATACCAGAATCTTTAGGCATGAGTGTTCTCCCCTATTCGCCAGCCGTCATGGCTGCAGAAGCAGCCTGGATCGACTTGACGATGTTATGATAGCCGGTGCAGCGGCAAAGATTGCCTTCGAGATACTCACGGATCTCAACCTCGGACGGGTTGGGATTGCGCGCCAAAAGATCGTCGGCGGTCATCACCATGCCCGGGGTGCAAAAACCGCACTGCAGGCCGTGATTGTCCTGGAACGCTTGCTGGATGACGCCAAGGCTGCCGTCGTCATTGGCCATGCCTTCGATGGTCTTCACTTCGGCGCCATCGGCGGAAGCGGCCAGCATGTTGCAGGACTTCATTGAATCGCCATTCACGTTCACAACGCAAGCGCCGCACTGGCCGGTGTCGCACCCAACATGGGTTCCCGTCAGGCTTAGGTGGTCGCGCAGGAACTGAACCAGCAGTGTGCGTCCTTCCACCTCGCCCGAAACGGACTTTCCGTTCACGGTCATTGATACTGTCGGCATCGTTATCCTCCCTGGATCCTTTTGGGGTCTCGGTTGGCGCGCGGCATATTTGCCGTCGGCCTAGTTTGTCTGGATAAGAGACTAGCTGACCAATCGCTTTATCCAAGATTTTTTCTCGCTATCTTCCGCAGCGTTCTCGTCAGAGTCTTCAGCGCCTTCGGGTTCCCCCTCAACGACTTTCTGGAATGTCTCGAAAAACTGATCGGCCATTTTCTTGGCGAAACCGTCGATCAAGCGTGATCCAAGCTGGGCGATCTTACCGCCGACTTTGGCGTCGACATTGTAAGTCAGCTCTGTCCCACCCTCGACAGTAGCCAGCTTCACATCGGCGCCGCCAGATGCATGACCTGCAGCGCCGCCTTTGCCCGAACCTGAGATGCGGTAGCTTTCTGGCGGGTTCATATCGCTCAGTTCAACAGCGCCTTTGAAGGTGGCGGACACAGGCCCGACCTTTTGCTTGACGGTCGCTTCGAATGACGTGTCAGAGGTTTTCTCAAGCTCCTGGCAGCCATTGATGCAGGCTTTCAGAACCTCCGCGTCATTCAATGCCGCCCAGACGGTCTCGCGATCCGCCGCTATGATGCGTGAGCCTTCAAGTTTCATGAAATCTTCCCGTCAGCATTGTTCTTTTCGTCCGCGACTCTGGCGCAGCGTTAAGGAAAGCTAACGCCCGCATATCGATATCACAAGAAGGTCTTATTGTGCATCTTTGGCATTCAGTCCCAGTTCCTCGGACATCATAGCGCTCATGATGAATTTCTGCGGCTTGCCGGTCACCGTCATGGGCAACTCATCTTTGAACCGGACATGGGCGGGCATTTTGTAGTGAGCGATGTTCTCCTTACAGAAATTCTTCACTGCCGCCTCGTCCAGGTTGGCCCCTTGTTGTGGAACAATCCAGGCGCAAGCGATTTCGCCCAATCTTTCATCCGGTACGCCAAACACCTGAGCTTGCGCAATGTCAGGATGAGTAAACAGAAACTCCTCCACCTCACGCGGATAGATGTTTTCGCCGCCCCGGCAGATCATGTCTTTGACGCGGCTCGTGATGTTGCAGAACCCTTCAGCATCGATCACCGCCAGATCGCCGGAATGCATCCAGCCATCGGCATCGATTGAGGCGACGGTTTTTTCTTCCTCGCCCCAATAGCCTTTCATCACCGAATAGCCCCGCGTCAGCAACTCGCCCTGCACGCCAGCAGGCGTGGTGTCGCCAGTCTCATCAATGACCTTACATTCGACATGGGGATGAATGCGCCCAACTGTTGAAGTCCGCATCTTCATCGGGTCGTCTACATTAGTCTGGAAAGACACGGGCGAGGTTTCAGTCATGCCGTAGGCGATGGTCACTTCAGACATATTCATCTTCGCCAGTACCTCTTTCATAACCTGTTCTGGGCACGGCGCGCCCGCCATGATGCCGGTCCGCAGATGGCTGAGGTCGTAGTTATCGAAATTGTCCAGCGCCAGTTCCGTCACGAACATCGTCGGCACTCCAAAAAGAGCAGTGCATTTCTCGTCCGACACGGCTTGCAAGGTCTCTGCCGGATCAAACCCTTCGCCTGGCACAATCATCGCGGCGCCTTTGGTCGCGCAGCCCAGTGTGCCCATCACCATGCCAAAGCAATGATAGAACGGCACCGGGATGCACAGGCGATCTTGTTCTGTGAAATTCATCGTTGCGGTGACGAAATGCGCGTTGTTCACGATGTTAATGTGGCTGAGGCAGGCGCCTTTCGGGCTACCTGTCGTCCCTGATGTAAACTGAATGTTGATCGCATCGTCGGGGTCAAGCGACGCGGTGATGGCGTCCAGAGCAACTTTGTCAGCAGTCCCCAAGTCCATCACTGCATCGAAACTAAAGGCGCCCGCAGGCGACTCACCGGTCACTACTACATTCTTCAGATTGGGAAAGGCCGCCGCCTGTAGCGCGCCCGGTGCTGCGTCCATCATTTCGGGCGCCAGATCCTGCAGCATTCCAATATAGTCGGAGGTCTTGAAGGCGGCAGCCATGATCAGCGTCGAGCAGCCAACCTTGTTTAACGCGTATTCGAGTTCGCTTTTGCGATATGCAGGATTTATGCAGACCAGAATAGCGCCGATGCGCGCGGTGGCGAACTGTGTCAGCAGCCATTCCACACGGTTTGGCGACCAAATGCCAACCCGGTCGCCTTTCTTCGTTCCAAGCGCCAAAAGGCCGCTGGCGAGGCGGTCAATCTCTGCCGCGAATTCGGTCCAAGTCCATCGGATGTTTTGTTGCGGGAAAATCGCAGCGTCACGATCAGACCAAGCAGCAACGGTTTCGGCCAGAACTTCTGGAATAGTCTTACTCAGCAACGGTTCATCAGTTGCGCCGAAAACATGAGACATGCCGTCTCGTGGGGTGCGATCAGTCACTCTCCATCCCTTCAAATAAATGAACGGTCATTCATTTTTAATGATAGCGCAGATACTGTCTATGGGGAACGTATAAATCACTTACCGACTGCCTAAATCAAACGCTTCCAAACAACAATTGGCCAGAACGTTACGTCAAATCAATCAGGATCATCGTCATCGATTAAGACGCGCCAGCCTTGCCCTTCCGCGTCTTCAAATTGGCCCGAGCGTAACGCCCATAAAAACGCGGCCAGACCCGCAAAACAAAGAAGTACGGCAACTGGCACAAGCAAGAGAAGAATAGTCTTCTAACACCTCTTATCGCGTTCAATGAAACTGAAATTGAGGATAACGACATCGCAAGTGCTGCTATCAGCGGCGTAGCTGCCCCAACAAGCGCAATGGGAACGGCGATGAGATTATAGCCTATGGCGATAGAGAAATTTTCAATAATTCTGCGCCGCGCCGCGCGCGACGTTTTCATCGCAGAAATGACAGGCCTCAAGTCATCACCCAGCAATACGATATCAGAGGCCGCTCTCGCACAATCAAGCGCAGAGGCTGGCGCAATTGAAACGTGAGCCGTGTTCAGTGCGGCGGCATCGTTCAGTCCATCGCCAATCATCAGAACGCGACGCCCCTCATTCTTAAGGTTGGTGAGATGCTCGACCTTGTCTTCTGGCTTTAGGTCAGACCTGACATCCGCAATTCCAAGCTGATCAGCAATTTTCAATGCAGCAGTTTTGGCGTCGCCGGTCATGATCTTAACATCAATGCCATAGCAAACCAGACTAGAGCCCTGAGAGTGCTTAGGTTGCGTTTGACGCTTGCTGAAGCAAGACCTCGCGCAATCAGGCTGTCTCTAAAGTCATTAACATCCGCACGAGTAATGGCATCGATTGTTTTATCACCAGAGCATTCGATAAGACAGCTAACAGCTCTCTCCACACTATTGAAGAATGTCTTTGATCGTCCAACACCGACTTGCGCCAGATATAGGCTTTTCGCTTTACTGACCGTTGGCCCCTGAGCGGGCGTAGTTCTGGCTATGGAGCATGTCCGATAGCGTGATAGGGGGCTCTCGCAAACATTCCAGGCCAGATTTGACCATTCGTCTTCCAATTGTTGCGAGACCTTCGCCGCACGGACTTGGGCGATAGCTATTGATTTAGTTCGAAGTGAAAGCGCTATCTTATCGACTGAGTAATGTCCAAGAAGCGGTTTTGGCACCCTCCTGACAAAGTAAAAAACCCGGTGTTTACAATAAACATACTTTGGATATTTGTTCCCCAATTTGTTCTACCCCCGTGCAATGACCGATCGTTAAATCGTATGCAAATCAGGGACTTAAAACAGAATTAGAGCGGAGAATGGTTCACAGCCGATGAGCCATCAACCAGGCCTTCAAACTCTTTCCGACGAAAGCGGCAAACGACAGTCTCAACCATGGCAGTTACGTCGAATGGCGAAGTTTCCCGACCGGGCCGCCCTATGAAGTCGCTTGGAAGCAAAAGGCCAACCATTTGCCGGCGCCCATCTTCCAGCGTCTGTGAAATTGAAGCAGCCCCCGTAACGATTGATCCCAACTGCTCAATCTCATCTCCGGCCCATTGAAGCGCCTCTCCGGGTTGATAGACCTTGTAGGTCTTCATCCGATTTAGCTGCTCCAGCTCTACATCGGTACTGCGAGAACATACCGCTCGATGTCTGATTGGGCAGTCGCCGCATTCACGAAGGGCCGTATTGTTCGTGTGAGAGTTCATTTTTCCGATCTCAAGCTCTGCCACATAGCAGGCCTCAAATTGTCCGCTGGTGCGCGATCCAGTGTTTACGATATCGCGCTATCAGTAAACATCCATCTACGGCAGAAACGCCAAACCCTTTGGCCCATTACCAAAAATATTGATCGCCTCGAACGCAAATGGGCGCTGCAGCCAAAGCCGCCGCTTTTCCAATCGTGTATGGTGACGTTCATACGAAACCTTCAGAACCTGCGCCGCTTACGGCTACATCTGCATTCTAGCAAAGTATGGTTCGAAGACTGTGTGACGGGCTCCAATTCTCCAGAATTGCCCCGGAAATCCTAAAACAGACGCAAAGACATCACGTTACCCCGGGTCAGTGACGCGGAACATATGAAACAGGCTCAGAATTCTGGACAGAGCCTATCTGTCCGTTAACGTGACATCATCAAAAAAATAAATGGGAGGAATTCATGAATAATCTGGCAAAACTTCTGGCCCCTGCTGCTTTCGCGGTAATGGCGGTTGCTCCGGCGCAGGCCGATACATTCGTGCGCATGGTGTCCGGCCCCTCGGGCGGCTCTTGGTATCCGTTGGGCGCGAAAATCATGCAGGTGATGGAAGAAAACATCGACGGCATCTCAACATCCAACACTTCGGGCGGCGGTATCTCAAACGTGCTCGCTGTGGCTGGCGGCGACGCTGAGGTTGGTTTCTCCTACGCCCATACGACGGCGAACGGATATAATGGCGTTGGCAAGTTCAACTCCAAACAGGAAGGTGTCCGCCATTTCGCAACGCTCTACGGCTCTATGTTCCAGGTGGCTGTCCGCGAAGACAGCGACATCAAGACCTTCGCTGACATGAAGGACAAGAACATCAGCCCGGGCAAAGCCAAGTGGACAGGCACCGCCTTCGCTGAATCGATCCTCGGCCACTATGGCATTACTTTCGATTCGATCCGCGCCAATGGCGGCACTGTGCATCACGTTGGATACACGGAATCTGTCGCGCTGATGAAAGACGGCCATATCGACGTCTTCATGGCGGCCACGAACATGCCGCAAGCAAGTTTCCTTGAACTTGAACAGTCCCCCGGCATCCGCTTCATCGGCCTGCCAAAAGACGATCAGGCAGCGATCATCGCAGCGAACCCAGGCTATCTTGAAGGCACCATGCCTGCAGGTGTTTACCAGTCGGTCACAGAAGACACTCACTCAATGGGCATCGTTGTGAACATGGTTGTCAGCAAGGATCTGCCGGACGATCTGGTTTACAACATGTGCAAAGTGTTCTGGGCCAACCACGGCACGTTCGCTGAGGTGAAATCAGTCTGGAACCGGGTCGAACAGTCCAAGGCGCTTGATGGCGTTGCGATCCCTGTGCACCCTGGCGCGCAGAAATGCTACGACGAACTGGGGATCAGCTGATCCCTGATCCGGCCCGCTACCGCAGCGGGCCGGAGCCTTTCTTATGACTGAAAATTCCAAAATTAGCTTTCAGGAGAAGCAGGAGCCGGGTTTCCTAGAGCGCCTCCTCCTTTCACGCCGCTGGGACTTCGCCAGCGCGCTTTTGTTTTTCTGCGCCGCCATCAGTGTGGGCCTGGCGCTGTTCCACCTCTTCACCGCCGTCTACGGCACGCCAGAGGGACGCTCATTCCGATCCGTCCATCTGAGCGTCATGCTGACGCTCGCCATCTTTATGAAGCCGCTCTTTCGCAGCTCAATGTACGACCCGGTCTGGGTCGATGGCGACGCGCGCAATAACCTTAGGGCGCTGGGACTGGGCATCGACTTGGCCTTGGTGGGGTTAATCTTGTTCGTCCAACTTTGGACGATTTGGGACATCAACGCTTTCCACATGCGGTACGGCGAGAAGACGCCAAATGACCTCATCGTCGGTGGCATCCTGATCGCACTTGTCTTCGAAGCAACCCGCCGCGTCGTCGGCTGGGCCATGGTGCTGATCACCGGCTTTTTCATGTTCCACGCGCTCAATGCGCAATACTTTTTCGGTTTCTTCTACGGCCCACCGGTGCGCTGGGGGAAATTTGTCGATACGCTTTTTATGTCCTCAGACGGCATTTTCGGCATCCCGCTGTTCGTCTGCGCGACCTATATCGTCCTTTTCATTATCTTCGGCGCCGTTCTGATCAGATCTGGCGCGGGTAAGTTCTTCATCGAACTTGCGGTCTCTCTCACCGGCCACCGCATCGGCGGCCCGGCAAAGGCCGCCGCCGTCGCATCGGGCTTCATGGGCACTGTGTCCGGGTCCGCCGTCGCCAACGTTGTGACGACAGGGTCCTTTACCATCCCTTTGATGAAGCGCGTCGGATATCGCGCCAAGTTCGCAGCAGCGGTTGAGGCTTGCGCTTCATCCGGTGGGCAGATCACGCCGCCGATCATGGGCGCCGCCGCCTTCATCATGGCGGAATTTCTGGCCGTTCCCTACACGACGATCATCATTGCCGCGATTATCCCTGCTTTCCTCTACTTCATCACCATCTACTTCATGGTGCACCTGGAGGCGGAAAAGCACGGTCTAGCCGCCCTGCCGAAAGCCGAGCTACCGCAAACGGGCGAGGTCCTGCGCCGTGGTTGGCATCTGCTCTTCGCGCTCGTCGTCCTGATCAGCTTCCTCCTGTATGGCTACACGCCCATGCGGGCAGCCTTCTTCGGGCTGGCGGCGCTTGTCGCTCTCAGCTTCATCAACTCTTCTACGCGGATGAGCCCAGTTGACCTGCTGGCTGCGCTAGAGGCTGGCGTAAGGGCCACTGTCCCCGTTTCCATCGCCTGCGCTTGCGCGGGTCTGATTATCGGGTCGGTTTTTGTCTCGGGCCTAGGCCTAAAGTTCACCCAGTCGGTGATTGAGTTGGCCGATGGCAGCCTCCTGATCCTGCTAGCCCTAACCGGGGTCGCGTCGATCATCTTGGGCATGGGGATCACGACAACCGCCGTCTACATCACCGTGGCCGCTTTGATTGTACCTGCACTGATCAAAGCGGGGGTTGAACCAATCGCCGCCCACATGTTCGCCTTCTACTTTGGCGTCGTTTCAACCATCACCCCGCCGGTGGCCTTAGCCAGTTTTGCGGCGGCGGCCATCGCGAAAACGCCGCCCATGGCGACAGCGGTGGAATCAACCCGAGTTGGCGTCACCAAATACCTGGCGCCATTGATCTTCGTTTATAACCCATCGCTCTTGTTCGTTGGGCCACTGTGGCTGACCACAGTCTCAACCGCATTAGCGCTTGCGGGCCTTTGGGTACTGTCCAGCGCCATAGAAGGCTGGCAAAACGGACCTCTTAGTGGTGCAAAACGGATTGTGCTGCTGGTCGCAGCTCTCCTCCTGCTCTTCCCGCCGACGGCGATGATTACGGATGGCGTTAGCGGCTGGTTTGCACCCGTTGCAGGCGGCATCATCTCGGCAATCGTGCTGGCGCCGCGGATAAGACGTAAACAGAAAGGCGCCACGATATGAAACGCATCTTTCTTGGCCGCCCGATCCATTGGCTTTTCATCCTACTGATCGTCGGCGGGGGGCTAGCATTGGGGCTGGAGCGGCTGCATGTCATCCACTTCAACACCTTCGTCATCACCCTGTTTGCAGCAACGGTCGTATTGCTGGGATTGGTGCTGGCAACCGCGAAAGGTGATGATCCGTTGACCCGGGACCCAATTCCAGAGCTCGGCGAGGAACAAAGCTAAAAGCGACTAGCTCTCTCTAAAGCCCGGCCGCGTCGCGGCGCCTGTGAACTGTACGCCCCGTTCATGTTCATATGCTATCGCTGCGGCGCAGACATCACCGTCGCAGTAGGTTCTTCCAACAATCTGTATGCCTGTTGGAACACCGCTTTTGGCATGCCCCGACGGGGCGGATACAACCGGGCAATAGTTCAGCATGTTAAACGGAACCGTCATGATCCAGCCATGCAAGGTATGCACCGATTTGCCGTTGATCAGCACTTGGTCGCTGACCCCGTCACACTCAGCTGGCACGGCTTCAAGCGCCGTGGTCGGGCAAATCAACAGGCGGTGCTTGGCGAACACTTTGGATAGCTCTGCGTACATGCGGTTAGCGATTTCGCCTGCCTCAAGAAACTCTGCAGCCGTGCGATTGCGTGACCCTTCCACCAGCGCGCGGGTGTAGGGCATGAAGCTGTCCGGATCCTCGTCCACCAACTCAGCCAGTGAGCCGCCAAAGAGGTGCTCAAGATGCGCCATGGCGCCATCTAGGATATCAGCCGTCCATCTTAAGTCGACTTGCTCAACGGTCGCCCCCGCTGCGCGGAAGACGTCGAGGGCGGCCTCTGTGTTGGCGCGGACTTCGTCGCTGACTTCGTAGAATCCCAGATTGGGGGAATAGGCGATTTTCCAGCCTTCCAGCGATTTCACCTCTGAGGAAATGCGCAGTTTTGGCCGAATGGAGACCATGTCGTCTTTGTGCGGCCCACTCATGACATTCTGTAACAGAACCATGTCTTTCGCAGTGCGGGCCAAGGGGCCATCGACGGCATATTGGTCAAGATTGAAGGGGCTGTCCGCAGGGTTGCGCCCAAACGTGGGTTTGATCCCGAACAGGCCGCAGGTCGAAGATGGAACGCGGATAGAACCACCGATGTCAGATCCGGTCGCCAGCGCCGACGTCCCGGAAGCAAGCGAAGCCGCTGAGCCACCAGATGATCCACCGGGCGTCAGTGACAGGTTCCATGGATTGCGCGTAACACCCCATAGTTTCGTATGCGTCATCACCGTGCAGGAAAACTCCGGCGTCGCGGTGCGGGCGTGAACGATCCCACCCGCCTTGATGATCTTTTCGTTCACGGGCGAGGTCACCTCGCCAATGTTGTCCTTCATCGACAGGCTGCCAAAGGTCGTCGGCATGCCCTTGATCGTGCTTTCATCCTTGATGCCGACCGCCAGCCCCTCAAGCGTGCGGGTGCGCTTGCCGGCGGCGTATTTCGCCTCGGCCTTTTTCGCCGCATCCATCGCCTGATCGTGGTAGGTCATCGGCAGGGCGTTGACCTTTGGCTCCACCTCAGCCGCGCGGTCGATCAGGGCCTGCATGTGTTCGACCGGCGACAGGGTCTTTGCGCGGAACAAGTCCAGCGCCTGATGGGCGGGCAGATAGGCGAGATCGGTTTTGTCCATGGGATGTCCTATCCAAATTCGCAGGCGATGGCGTGGAAGCCAGTCATGGCTTCAGCCAGCATGTCGGCGTCCTGAAAATCCGGCCAGGTAGAGAGTTTCACTGCGACCAGGCCTTGTTCCGGCGCGACATAGATCGTCTGGCCAAAGACGCCGAGGCAGACATGCGCTTGGGTGTCCTTGTCCTCAATCCAGAACTGGTTTCGATAGTGGCCGTTTGGGAAATACTTGCGGCCATCGTCCGAGAAATGACCGTGCTGGCCGCCGCGCACATCATCGACCCAGGCGCGTGGGATGATTTGCTTGCCGTCCACCATGCCATCATTCAGCATAGCGATCCCGAACCGCGAAAAATCGCGCAAAGATGCGCTGATCCCGCCGCAGGCAAGACCGTAGCCTGAGCTATCCACAGTGATATTCGCGTCTTCCTCAGCCCCCATCGGCGCCCAGAGGCGGTCAGAGATGATTTCAGGCAGGCGTTGCCCGGTGACACGCTCCATCGCGTGGGCCATCACGTCGGTCTCGATGGACCGATAGAGGAACCGCCCGCCGTGCTCTGCCTCTTTAACTTTCAGGCCAAGGATCTGGTCCCAGATACAGGCTGGCCAGTCAGAGACATCTTCACCCTCAGGCGCCGGTTTCCAGCCACAGGCGAAGTCGGTTTTGCCGACATCGCTGTCGCGTTGATCGTAGGTTTCATTGTACCGAACGCCCGTCGCCATATCCATGACGTGTTGCAGGGTTGCACCGTTCCAGGCGGTTGCGGCAAGTTCCGGCAGCGCTTCGGCGATTGGCGCGTTCGGATCGAGCAGCCCGTCCTCGATCAGGCTGGCGCCCGCCGTCGCGGTGATGGATTTTGAGACGGATTGGGCGAGGTGGACTGACCGCTGATCCATCCCGTTGTGATAGCTTTCATGGATCACCTTACCGTTGAGCCAGATCAGCATGCCATCGGTGTAGGTGTCGTCCATCATCCTGGCGATGGTCTTGGTCTCGCCCGTGTGGGTCTGATAGCTGAGGCCTTCGATGTCCTGATGCGCCGCTGGCAATTCAGAGGGCGTGTCGCCCCGCCTGATCGGCGCGGTTGGCAGAAACTCCCGCACCCGCTGAAACGCCCAACGGTTCCAAGGTGGCCGGTCCCAGTCGATCATGGGCAGGCGCATATCCGGCGGCGGCGGGGCGCCTTGCATGATGGGAGGGGCGGTTTCTGAGTTCTTATAGCTTTTCATCTCATGCCTCCCATGTAACCCGTCCGCCGCAGATCGTGACCGCAGCTCGGGTCTGGCCCAGTTGATCGGGCGGCGTCACCTCCAAATCCGAATCCATGATGACAATGTCGGCCATCATGCCCGGCGCGAGTCTGCCCTTGCGGTCTTCGTTGAACTCCACCCACGCATTGTCCTGGGTGTAGGAGCGCAGCGTCTCTCGCAGGCCCTGTCGCTGATCTGGCCAGATGTCCGGCAGCTCAACGCCAGCGACAGCGCCCTGTATCGTTGGCATCACATCGACCGGGACGACCGGCCAGTCAGTTGAGAAGATCACCTTGGCGCCAGTGTCGCGGATCGCTTTCCACGCAAAGGCGTGCTCGATTTGCCAGCCGTGGATCACGCTGTCTGGCGGGTAAGGCGGAAAGAACCCGCCAAGAGGGGAATGCAGTGGCTGGATCGAGGCGACGACATCCAACGCGGCGAGGCGGGGGATGTCATCGGGGCTCATCACCTCAAGATGCTCGATCCGGTGGCGGCTGTCGCGGGCGCCGTTCACCTTGCCCGCTTCTTCATAGCCATCCAGCGTCTGCCGGATCGCAGCGTCGCCGATGGCGTGGACCGAGATTTGCAGGCCAGCGGCATCGGCGCGGATGCACGCTTCTTTGAACTGCGCGTCGCTGAACAGGGGCGCGCTGCAGGTGTCCGTGCAGGGATAGGGTTGGAGCATGAAGGCGGTGCGGCTGTCGATCACGCCGTCCATGAACATCTTCACGCGCCTGCACCACAGCATGTCGCTGTTGTACTTGGCGCGCATATCCAGCGCCTCATCCACGCGCGTGACCGGATCGGTATGTTTCAGATGCATCGGTACTTCGGTGCGACAGAGGAGACGGCCTTCGGCCTCCAATTCAGCCAGTAACTCAAGCTGATAGAAATTGCCGTCCATGTTGTGGAGGCTGGTGATCCCGTGCGAGGCGCAATGGGCCAGGCCCGCGGCCAGCGCGTCCTTGTCGCGTTCGCGTTCCGCTTTCGTTGGCGCGGGGATCGGGTTGGCGCCTGTGGTCATGCCAAGGAGTTCCCGCCCGCCATAGGGCGACAATGCGAGAACAGGCTCAAACGCCGCCGCTTCCAACAATTCGCCAGTCGCTGTTCCGTCCGCGCCCATCACGACTTCTGAGCCTTCGGAAACTTCGCGGCCATGCAGCAGCCCGGCCATCTCAAGCGCTTTGGTGTTGGCGTAGACCGTGTGGTGGTCAGAGGTCATCACGGCGAAAGGCCTGTCGGGGCTGGCGGCGTCGAGGTCCTGGCGGGTGATCGGGCGGTCGCCGAAGATTTGATAGTCGATGGCGCTGGCGAACAGCAGCGCATCATCAGGGCGATTGGTCGAATAGTCGGCGATGGCGGCGGCCAGTGCGTCTGCGCCGCTGACCTCGTAAAGATTCAGAAAGTTCAACTCAGCGCCGCCTGAGAACAAGTGTACGTGGCTGTCGATGAAGCCGGGCAGCACCGTCGCGCCCTTGGCGTCGATTACACGGGCGCCCGCCGCCATCGCCTTGATCTCAGCGGTAGAGCCGACGGCGGTTATCTCGCCGCCCGTGACAGCCAGCGCCTCAGCATCCGGGCCCCTCGAATTTGGGCCATCAAAATTCATGCATTTGCCGTTCAGAATGACCAGATCGACCATTGCGTCCCCCAGATTGAAAACGCCGCGCCCTAGGCTGGGCGCGGCGTGGTTGGTTTACTTCTGAAGGTCAGTCCAGATCCGGGTGTAGATCTTCTGGATCTCAGGCGGGCAGACTTCAGCCACATAAGCGGCCTCTTTCAGGTCGGCCGGGATGTTCACCTCTGGCGCTGTCGCCATGTCGGCTGGCATGAACTCTTCCGAGCCCTTAATGCCATTCGCATAGCGCGCAAACTCAGAGATCAGGGCGGCGTTCTCTGGCGCCATGACGAAGTTCTGGAAGGCGATGGCCTCGTCCACGTTCTTCGCATCCGACAGAACTGCGACATTGTCCATCCAGACCGGATAGCCCTCTTTCGGGTAGCCGTAGACGACATCTTCATTCTGCAGACGCACACGGAATGACGCTCCGTTCCAGTTCACGCCAGCGGACAGATCGCCCTTGGCGTATTTCTCAACCGTGCCGTAGTCGATCGACAGCCAATGTGGCTTCGCTGCGATCAGACCATCGCGCACCTGTTTCAGAACGGCCTTGTCACCGGTGCACTGCTCACCACCATAATAGTGGATGGCGAGGCCCATGACGTCGTTCATCTCTGGCACGACGTTGATCTTGCCTTTCAGCTCATCCGGCGGATCAAGGAAAATCGCGGCGGTGTTCGGATCGCCGCTGTAGACCGAGGTGTTGACCGTCAGCCCAACCGTGCCCCACTGCCACGGCACGGTGTAGCTGCGACCTGGGTCGAAGGCGACGTCAATCCATTGGGGATCCATATGTTTGAAGTTTTCCATGCCCGACGGCTTGGTCTCCATCAGCAGGCCTTCGCCAACCCAGATCGGGATATAGGTGCCGGAAGGGACAACAACGTCGAACCCATGGCCGCCCGCTTTCACTTTCGCCAGCGCGGTGTCGTTGCTGTCATAGTCGGTGATCGTCACTTCGATCCCGGTCTCAGCGGTGAATTTTTCGATCAGCTTGGGGTTCGTGTAGTTGCCCCAGTTGTAGATGTTCAGCTCACCCGCCGCGAAGGCCGGTGTGGCGAGGGCCGCTGTCAGCCCCGCGACTGTCAAAAACGTTTTCATTGAACGTCTCCCTGTTTTGGTTTGCCGCTCTTCGTCAGCAAGTAGAACGCGATCACAAGAGCGACTGAGATCGCGAGCAAAACGGTGGAAATGGCGTTGACCTCGGGCGTAATCACGCGCCTCAGCTGGCCAAGCATGTAGGTGGGCAGCGTATCCTGCCCCGCCGATTTCACGAATTCGGTGATGACGACATCATCGAGCGAGATGACGAACGCCAGCATGGCGCCGGCCAGAACACCGGGCCAAAGCTGGGGCAGGGTGATGCGCCGGAAAACGCGCCAGGGCGTGCCGTAGAGGTCGGCGCCCGCCTGTTCGAGGTTCAGGTCCATACCCTGCAGCCGCGCCCGGATCGGCATGTAGGCGAAGGGGATGCAGAAGGCGGAATGGGCGAGGATCAGATACCAGAGGCCGGTGTAGCCAGTTGCGACCTTGATCATGGCGAAGAAGATCAACAGCGCGACGGCGGTGACGATCTCGGGGATCATCAGGGGCTGGTTGATCATGGCGAAGACGACGGAATAGCCCTTGAACTTTGGCGACCGCGTTGTCGCCAGCGCCGCCATGACCGCCGCGCTGGTGGCAATGACTGAGGCGCAGGTGGCGATGATCAGCGAGCGGATCGTGGCGTCCTGAACCTTCTCATTCTCCCACGCTGAGACGTACCATTGCAGCGAAAACCCCTCCCATATCGCGATGCTTTTGCCTGCGTTGAAGGAGTAGACGACCAAAAGGATGATCGGCAGGTAGAGGAGGATGAAGCAGGTAATCGCTACTGCCGGGAACCCGGCCTGACGGCGCACATCAAAACTGCGAGATCTAGCCATGCGAGACCTCCTCCCGCCCGGCTGATCGGACATAGACCATCAGCGCGATCATCACGATGGCGAGGAGGGTGATGGAAAGCGCGGCGCCAAGGGGCCAGTTGCGGCCCTGTCCGAATTGCAACTCGATCAGGTTGCCGAGCATCAACTGCTTGCCACCGCCCAGCACGCGGGGGGTCACGTAAGCGCCTAGCGAGGGCACAAAGACTAGGATCGATCCTGCGATCACGCCCGGTTTCACCAGCGGAAAGATCACCCGTTTCAACACCCGCCAGCGTGAGGCGTATAGGTCATATGCGGCCTCGACGAGGGAAAAATCCAGCCGCTCCATCGACGCATAGATCGGCAGAACCATCAGGGGCAGGTAGACATAGAACATGCCCAGCGTGATCGCGAACTCGGTGAAGAGCAGCTGAATGGGTTCGTCGATGATACCCAGCCCGATCATAACGCTGTTCACGACGCCTTCGTTCCGAATGATCTCCATCACCGCAAAAGTACGGATCAGGAGATTGGTCCAAAACGGGATGATGATCAGCAGCATCCAGATATCGCGGGTCGCCTTTGGGCGGGTTGCGATGAAATAGGCGGTGGGAAACCCAACGAGGAAAGCCACGGCTGTCGTCATCAGCGACAGTTTTACGGATCGCCAGAAGATCGACCAATGCGCGTCAGAGAATGACAGGGTTTCGTCAAAGAAATCCCGCTCAGCCACCACATTGAACCATGCGTCGGTCGAAAAGGACCAGATAACCCCGCCATAGTCGCCCGGCGTCAGGAACGAGTACATGATGACGATCAGCAGGGGGCCTGATGCGGCGAACACCAGGATCGCCAGTGCAGGGGCAAGAAGCATCCACCGGCGGCGCGCGGCGCTTATTTCTCGCGTCTCAGCCATCAGTCTCTGAGCACTTGACCGACGCCGGGATTGAAACTGACGCCAACGGCATCGCCAATCGTATAGGCCTCAACCGCGTCCGGCTGGTTCTGCCGACGCACGACAAACCGCGCCCCACCATCCAGCATCACATGGTAGTGGGTGTCAGTGCCAAAGTAGACGATATTTTCGAGCTTGCCGTCGATCAACGCGCCGGGCGGTTCCAGAAGCGCATGCTCTGGCCTGACTGCGACGGTGACCTTACCTGCCCCCGCCCTACCCGAAGCTGCACGAGTGGAGATGGTCTTTCCAGATGGCAGCCGCGTTTCTGCAACCTCGCCGTCAACCGAGACCAGTTCTGCCTCCAGAAAGTTGGTCTCGCCAATGAAATCAGCAACAAAGCGTTCCGCCGGGTGATCGTAGATCTCTTTCGGACCACCAATTTGAAGGATCTGGCCTTCGTTCATCACTGCGATCCGGTCCGACATGGTCAGCGCTTCTTCCTGATCGTGCGTGACGAAAACAAAGGTAATCCCGGTTTCCGATTGCAGGCGCTTCAGTTCGATCTGCATTTCCTTGCGCAGCTTGAAGTCCAACGCTGACAGGGGTTCATCCAGCAACAGCACCTTCGGGCGCGGCGCCAGCGCCCGGGCCAACGCTACCCGCTGCTGCTGACCGCCCGAAATCTCGCTGGTCGCGCGATTCGCTAACGGCGTCATTTGCACCAGCTCAAGCATCTCACCGACTGTCTGCTTGATTTCAGCTTTCGGCCTGTCCTGCATCTCAAGACCAAAACCAATATTCTCGGCAACCGTCATATGCGGGAATAGCGCGTAATTCTGAAAAACCGTGTTGACCGGCCGCACATATGGCGGTGAGGCGAGGACATCGGCGCCGTCCAATGTCATCGTGCCCGAAGTTGGATCAACAAACCCTGCAATAGTCCTCAGCAGCGTCGTCTTCCCACACCCTGAGGGCCCGAGCAGAGTAAAGAACTCATTCTGGCGGATCGTTACGCTGACCTCTGAAAGAGCCGTGAAAGCTTCTGCGCCCGTACCGAACGTTTTCGTCAGATTCTGGATCTCAATCATGCCCGCGAAGCGTCCTCGATCAACTTTCCATAAGAAATGTTAACGAGGGTTCGAAGCAGAAGGCCACAATAATCTGCACAAAAGCCTACGTGCGGCGAGGTCACCTGATCAGGAACTGAAAGCGCCCGTTAAGCGAAACCTTAAGAAACCTGACATCGCGAATTGATCAGACGACATACCCAAACATGGCTAAGAGCCGTCAAATCACTTCATCTGTTCTGTCATCGCTTTCGCCATAGCGCTTCAGCACAGCGGGTTTCGTGCCTTCATAAACCCGCGCGACGTTCTCAGCGATCTTGGCGTTTTCCCGTTCGAACAAGCAGTCGCCATTCATGTCAGAGGCGACGATAAACGGCCCCATCTTTTTGCACTTGAGCACCCACATGGCCTGCGCAAGGCCCAGTTCTTCGTTCCAGTGCACGGCCTCAACATTTTCAACCCCACGTCCCAGAAGCGCGCCAGTGCCATAGCCAACTGTCGACAGATACACGGCCCCGTTCGGCACGAAGTAGTCCTTGTAGTCTTTCGAGGTCATGCCACCTTTGCCGACAATCAACTTGGCACCGGTTTTGGCCATCCATTCAGGCAGCCACTTGGCGAACCGGAACGACGCCGTGGCCGTCACCGCCCCCATATCGAACGAGCCATCCGGGTTGATCCGAGCGGCGGGCGAACAATGGAAATTCGCCGCCGATTGCGCTGGCAGCTCCATCGGGATGTTCGCCCGATCTTCTAGGGCGCGCATGTAGACGCCCTCGCGCGCCGTATACATCAGCCCGTCGAGGTAGACGACATCGCCAAGGCGGAGATCGGCGATGGCTTCGGCGGTCGGGGTTGTTGAAAGGCGGATTTCACGCATATCTGTTCACTCCACCACCACAACTTGACCGTTGATAGAACCTTCGACGCATTTGATATACGCCCGACCCACATCCTCGGAAGAAACCGGTTTGTGGCCGCGGAAGCACTCACCATAACGGGGCATCGACACTTCGAGCACCTCAGGACTGACCGCGTTGATCCGCTGCCCCCGGGGCATTTCAAGCGCTGCGGCTTTCACAAATCCACCCAAAGCGCCATTAGCAGCAGCGGTGTTGCTGCTCATGGCGATTGGATCGCGATCAAGAACACCGCTGGTCAGGGTAAATGATCTGCCATCGACTAGATGGTCCATCCCTTGAAGGAAAAGATTGACCTGCCCCATGACCTTTTGAGTAAGCCCGACCATAAACGTTTCCATCGAATGCTCAGACAGAGCGGCGAAATGGGCATCCCCCGCCGTTGAAATGACAGCGTTGAGCGGCCCGACCTTTGCAAACATGGCGGACACCGATGCAGGGACGGACAGATCTACGCGGATATCGCCTGAGGAACGACCGGCGGTGATGATCTCATGACGATCAGCCAAGGCTTCGCTGGCCGCCTTGCCGATATCGCCACCAGCCCCGACCACTAGAATCTTCATTCCGCAGCCTCCTGCAAGGGTTCCCATTCAACCGTTTCGCGCCGCTGATAGGGCGTGAACCAGTCAGGATCAGTGCGGTATTCGACCCGCCCATCGGCGTGGATGCGGGCGACGGCGCGGCGCGATGACAGGCAGAACGCGTGGACCGACATCGGCATACCGCCGGTGTGGCAATAGCCGACCTCAATATTGCAATCGATCACCATGTTCTTGCCGACAAAGCCCATGGCGCCCATACCGATGGAGTTGCCAAGCTCCTTGAACTCATCCTCCATCTCGGCAATCCGCGGGTCTGAGTTGCGGCTGCCTACAACGCGCAGGGTAGAGGCGCGCTTGCCGAGCGTCATGCAGATGTCTTTTGAGCCACCAAGGCCGATGCCGATGATCGCGGGCTGGCAGGCGAGACCGCGTTTACCGAAGGCCATCAGGCTGTCGAGGTAAAAGCGTTTGATCCCCTGCAACCCGTCTGAGGGGAACAGCATGCGGTAGTCGGTGCCGAAAAGCCCGCCTTTGTGGACAGTGATCAGGTCGATCCAGTCGGCCTTTTCGTAGGCGTTCGCGGCGGGCTCAAACCCATATTCGATTTCCGGGGCGCCAATGCCGACATTGTTGTTATGGTCGGTCCGCCACAGCGGGTGCACCCGATTGGGCCGAAGTGGTACGCCGTTGGTGGCCGCCGCAGTCGCCCGGCGAAGAGCGGCCTCAAGTGCGATCATACCGCCTTCTACCTGCGCATCATTGCCCATCTTCACGAACCAGCGCGGCACGCCGGTGTCGCCGCACATCGCACGGCGGTCTTCCTTTGCGGCCTCGTAGTTTTCCAGCATGGCTTTGAGAACGAAGCAGGACAGGTCGCCGTCTTCGGTTCGGGCGGCTTCTTGTAAACCATCAAGATAATCCTGCGGAATCTCGATAGCGGCCTTGTCCATCAGCGTTTCTGCGGTCGATTGGATGTGGGAGATTGAGATCATGGTTTCTGGTCCATCCATTCGTAGTGCCGACACTTTATCATTCTGTTGCAATCGCCGGTTCGATAATTTCTCCAGGCCAATCAGGCTGGTTTTCCGGCCGTGCCGCGACGAATGCAGCGTGGTCTTCGCAAGCTTTATAGACATTATTGATCAGTGGGTAATCAGTCATGTCGATGTTGAATCGCGTCAGGCCTTTCTGAACCTGGGGGATTGAATGAATATCCGCCCAGCCAGGTGTCTCGCCATAGCAAAAGCGCCATTGCGTCCCTCGCCTCACAAGCTGTTCTTCCAGCGCGGCGAACCCTCTTTGGAACCAGTGCCGCTGCCATTTGTCGATCGCCAGCTTGTCCAAGCCAAGGTCATTCGCGAGGAACCGCCGCACCCGAATGACATCGATAGCGTGCATCTCAGAAACGATATGTTGGGCGAAACGACGCGCCTGAGCGCGTAGAATTGGATCGCTGGGTAATAGCCGCCGTTCTGGGTGCGTTTCCTCTAGCCATTCCAGAATTGCTGTCGCCTGCTGGATGATGTGTCCATCAACCTCTAACGCCGGCATCAGCCTTTGAGGATTGATCTCACGAAAGGCTTCCCAGCCAATGTGACCGACCGAGACGTGGGTGTAGCTCAGTTTTTTGAGCGCCATCGCAATCCGCACACGCTCTCCCGCGGAGTTTACATAGTTGGAATAGAGCGTCAGGAGCATACCGAATTAGACCATTTCATTCTGCCGCCACCAATGTCTCTGGCGCATCTGCAGGCAGCACAGTCTCGCCCGGCCAAACGATCGAAAACTGCACCGCTTCACGCGTCACCTCGACCTCACCACCATCCATCCGCGCGACAGTAAACTCACTGTCCTCCATCGCACCCGGCTCTGGGAAATCCTCCCTGAAATGCGCGCCGCGAGAGTTTTCACGCGCGATCCCGGCCTTGGCGATCACTTCGGATACATCGCAAAGCGACCGGAGGTTCAGCCAGTCGTGCCAGGTCAGGTTGAAAGCAAGATTGTCACTGGCCACGCCCACATCCATCAGCGCACCAGACACTTCAGCGATGCCCGTCAGGCCGCGTTTCATCCCAGCCTTGGTCCGCATAACACCAACCTCTTCCCACATTAGGTCTTGCAGCTGCTTGCGAAGCGGCAGGACCAGATCTGGCTTACAGCTGAGGGGATAGATCGCGCGGGCAAGTTCCGCCTCAAGCACCGTTTCATCCGGGTCGCGCAGGGTCATACCCCGGATATCGGCGCCCATCGTGTCGCCAGCGATGCCGCCATAAACGGTTGAGTTTGCGACGCCATTGCCGCCCAGACGGTTCGACCCATGCGCGCCGCCGGCGTCTTCACCGGCAACATACAGGCCCTCCATCGCCGTGCGGGTATCTACGTCCACCACAACGCCGCCCATGAAGTAATGGGCTGTTGGCACGACCTCGACCTTGCCGCCCGCCAGATCAAAGCCACTGTCAGCGCAGCGCTTGACCATGCCTTTGAATTTCTTCGCGACGTTCTCTGGCCCCAGGTGGGACATGGAGATGAAAACGCCTTCCTGCTCTGGATTATTGTTCTTGCGCATCTCAGCATAGATGCCTCGGCTGACAACGTCGCGTGTAGCGCGTTCGCCCTTGCCGTCATAGTCGAACATGAACCGCTTGCCAGAATGGCTGATCAACTGACCGCCAGCGCCGCGCAACCCTTCCTCCAGCACAGTGCCGGTCATGCGAGTATGCTCACCCGCCAGCAGGCCGGTGGGGTGGAACTGCACCATCTCCATATCGCGGAGGGAAAGTCCGGCCCTCAACGCCATAGCCAGCCCGTCCATCGTCTTGTCGCCAGATGGCGTATGGTACTTGTACATGGTCGGGCCGCCGCCCGTCGCCATCAGCACGGTTTTGGCGCGCACCAGCCGGAACCGCCCGGTGCGCATGTCGATCATCAGAACGCCAGCCAGTGAGGCGCCGTCTTTGGTCGGGATCAGGCCAACCGCGCGATGCTCTTGCAGTTTCTCAACACCACTGGCGAGGACCTTTTCCATTAGCCGGTTGATAATCTCGATGCCTGTCAGATCGCCCTTGTGCACCGTCCGGTCTGCGGTCTGCCCGGCGAAGGCTTTCTGGTGGAGCGTGCCATCCGGGTTGCGGTCAAAGAAGCAGCCAACCTCATTCTCCAACTCGCGGATGCGCACCACGGCCTGCTCACACAATCGCCAGGCCATATCCTGATTGGGCAGCCATTTGCCGCCCTGAATGGTGTCCATGAAGTGCCGCTCAACCGTGTCGCCGCCGCCCAGCGCCACATTATACCCACCCTGCACCATGCGCGTGCACCCGCATTTGCCGATCAGGCCCTTAACGGCGATGGTGATCTTTGTTCCTTCAGGCGCGGTTTGCTGAGCGTGCAAAGCGGCGAACAGACCAGCACCACCCGCGCCGATGATCAGGATGTCGGTGTCGTGCCGGTCAATGTCAGTCAACGCCATGTCAGATCGCTCTCATGAAAAACAGAACCGCAATCAGAAATGACGCCGTTGTCGCCCCCACCGCCAGTGTTTTTTGCGACGCCGACCAAGGTAGCCACTCCAATGCCATCAGGCGAAGGCCGCCAAACATGTGGACCGTCAACAGGAACACAAGTCCAAACTCAGCCAATTTCACGACGCCAGATTCCGTTAGGCGTAGAAACCCATCAAGGCGTTCAGGATCCGTCACAGCCATGGCCAGCACCCAGAAATGCAGCGGCAGAAACACCGCCAGCGCCAACCCCGACAGCCGGTGCAGGATATACGCCAACCACAAAGGATGCGCGCGCGATGTGATGCCTTTCGCCGCCTTCATGGCCCGACCCCCGCTGCAAAGGTTACAGCCCAAACCGCCTGTGCGCCGAGGTAAAACAAGCACAGGCCCACAGCCCACATGAACACCTCAAGCGCCACTCCTTTCACCCCGGCCCATTCACTGGCTGCTACACGCAAACCAATTGCGCCATGGATCGAAACCACAACCACGAATGTACCATAAAAAAGGAACCAAAGGACTGAACCCTGCGTTCGTCCCAAAATCTCAGCCGCGCTAAGACCGCCCTGAATGGCGTAGATCATCACAGCGAGGTGTCCAATCACGAACGGGGCCATGATCAGCGCTGTTATCCGCTGGGCCATATAAAGACGCAGTTCTTTCATGAGCGCCCTCTCCGAAAGAACGACCGCGCCGTTTCCCGCTTTAGCCCAGCGATCGCCGACATCGGGTCGAGATCGTTCGGACAATAGGCGGTGCAAGACCCCATCGAATGGCAGGTATGGCACCCGCCCTTACCGGACACTGCGTCGAGGATCGAAGCGCGCCCTTCATCCTTGGCGTCATTCAGCAACGTCCATGCGCGCTGCAGCGCTGCCGGACCAAGATAATCCTTGTTGGCTGTCACAGTATCGCAGGCGGCGTAACAGACTGAGCAATTGATACACTCAATGCCTGTATTGGCCGTCGTCCGCTCAACAGTTGTTTCATCCACCGGTGCGATCGGATCATCGCGCGTCAGGGCGCCGTGATGCACGCCTTCGGCCTCAACCCACTTGTCAAAGAACGGGTCCATATCGACCGCGAGATCCTTGATGACAGGCAGGTTGCGCAAAGGGCCGATAGTTACTGCATTGCCGTCCAGCACCTTTGAGATATGCGTCCGGCAGGTCCAGCGTGGCACGCCGTTCACCATCATCGCACAACTGCCACACATTCCGACGCGGCAGGCAAACCGATAACTGAGCGTCGGATCGGCGTTTTGCTGCACCCATGAAACCACGTCGAGAACCGTCTGGTTCTCATAAGCCGGCACATCGAACGACTGTTGAGCAGCCGCTGCATCGGGGCCTCGTTCGATTGTTACTTTCAAGACATCCAACGCCATATCGGTCCGATTTTCTCTGCGCATTTCGCTATTCAAGCGCACCTTAACGGACTGAGGGTGTTTGGAAACGCGATAAATCCCCTATCGGGTCAAGAGTGACTTCTGAAGTCTGGACCAGATTTTGTTGATGATCCTGCGCAGGACCGGCTGGCCCTTCATGCCAAATCTCACTTCCCCTTAACGGCAAGCGTCTGTAAAAGCCCAGCGATGGGCAATTCAGACAATAGCTTGGCGATCATACTCGCCGCCGGAGAGGGCACGCGGATGAAATCTGCGATCCCAAAACCTTTGCATCAGGTTGCAGGGCTTAGCCTGCTCGCCCATTCCATTGCGTCAGCGCAAACCGCGACCAGCGACATCGCGGTTGTGGTTGGCGCCGGCGGTGACATGGTGTCCGCCGCCGCGCTGGTCGCCGCGCCCAGCGCTACGATCCACGAACAGACCGAACGGCTTGGCACAGCTCACGCCGTTCTGGCCGCTGAAGGCGCCTTGACTAGGGCCATGGGCGACGCCGTCATTCTATATGCTGACACGCCGATGATCAGCGCCAAAACGCTGGACCAGATGCGCCAATCCGGGGCGAATGGTGCCGACGTTGTAATCCTTGGCTTTCATGCGGCTAATCCTGGCGGCTATGGGCGTTTGATCGTTGAAAACGGCGCGCTCACCCGGATTGTTGAGGCCAAAGAGGCCTCACCAAAAGAACTCACCATCACGTTCTGCAATTCAGGTGTCGTCTGGTCTGATGCGCAGACTTTGCTGTCCTTGCTGAAAGACGTCGGCAACAACAACGCCAAGGGCGAATATTACCTTACTGACATCGTTGAGATCGCAAATGCGCGCGGGCTGACCTGCGCCGCAGTTGAATGCGATGAGGCAGAAACGCTGGGCGTCAATTCACGCGCCGACCTAGCAGCTGCTGAAGCGGCCTTCCAGCACCGCGCACGTACCTCAGCAATGGCCAACGGCGCGACCCTGACTGCACCGGAAACCATCTGGTTCAGTCATGACACCAGGCTTGGCCGCGACGTGGTTGTGGAACCCAACGTTGTCTTCGGCCCCGGCGCGACAGTGCACGACGGCGCTACCATTCGCGCCCATTCGCATCTGGAAGGTTGCATCGTGGGTTCAGGCGCCATCATCGGCCCCTATGCCCGCCTCCGCCCTGGCGCCGACATTGGCGAATATGCGCGGATCGGGAACTTTGTTGAAGTGAAGAACACGACCTTTGGCAAAGGCGCCAAAGCGAACCACCTTGCCTATGTCGGCGACGCTATGGTCGGCGCCGGGTCAAACATCGGCGCAGGCGTGATCACAGCGAACTATGACGGCGTTTTCAAATATCCCAGCAATCTCGGTGAAAACGCATTTGTCGGCAGCAACACAACCTTGATCGCGCCCGTGGACATTGGCGCAGGCGCCTATATCGCGGGCGGCTCTGTGATCACCGGGACGGTCGCAGATGGCGCTCTTGCGCTTTCCCGCACAGAAAAACAGGAAAAACCCGGACTTGGCGCCCGATTGATGGCAAAGTTGCGTCAGATGAAAGCTGCCGGGCAAAAGAAAAAAGGGGCCATCTGATATGTGTGGGATCATAGGAATTGTTGGGCAGCGCGAGGCAGCGCACTTGCTGGTCGAAGCACTGAAACGTCTGGAATATCGTGGGTACGACAGCGCGGGCGTCGCCACATGCCATGACGGCGAGCTGGATCGTCGCCGCGCTGTTGGCAAGCTAAACCAGCTGGCTGAGTTGTTGGTGCAGGAGCCAATCAGCGGCAAAATCGGCATTGGCCACACCCGTTGGGCGACCCATGGTGCGCCGAACCACACCAACGCGCACCCGCATCAGGCGGGCAAAGTGGCTGTCGTTCACAACGGCATCATTGAAAATTACCGCGAACTGCGGGCTGAACTGTCGGGCGTCGGCCGCAACTTTCACACCGATACAGATACAGAAACGATTGCTCAGCTTTGCGCCCATCTGATGACGCAGGGCCTGTCGCCACAGGACGCCGCAGCTGCAACACTGTCCCGGCTGACTGGGGCCTTCGCACTGTGTTTCCTGTTCGAAGGCGAAGACGACCTGATCGTCGCTGCGCGACGCGGTTCCCCCCTCGCCATTGGCTATGGCGCAGGCGAGATGTTCGTCGGCTCAGACGCCTTGGCGTTGGCGCCCCTGACCAACCGCATCGCCTATCTGGAAGAGGGTGACTGGGCCGTCGTCCGCCGTGAAGGCGCCGAGATTTTCGATGAAAGCGGCGCGCCTGCAGAGCGGCTGATACGCACCGTATCCGTCGACAGCGTGCTGGTCGACAAAGGCGAACACCGTCACTTCATGGCCAAAGAGATCCACGAACAACCGATGGTCGCGGGCTACGCCGTATCCGCCTATGTCGACTCCAGCGCTGGCAAGGTCGTTTCCCCGGCTGAGGAGCTGGACTTTGCCGCCATGGACCGAATTACCCTGGTTGGCTGTGGCACGGCCTTCTACGCATGCCACGTTGCAAAGTACTGGTTTGAAAGCATCGCGCGCATCCCCGTCGAAATCGATATCGCATCTGAGTTCCGTTATCGCGAGCCACCGCTTAGCGACAAAAGCGCAGCTGTCTTCGTTAGCCAGTCTGGTGAAACGGCCGATACACTGGCGGCGCTGAACTACGCCGCTGAGCATGTAAAATCGGTAATCGCCGTCGTTAACGTCGCCGAAAGCTCTATCGCGCGGGCATCCGACGTGGTCCTGCCCATCAGGGCCGGGACAGAGATTGGCGTTGCGTCCACCAAGGCGTTCACATGCCAGCTGATCACCCTCGCCTCACTCGCCATCCTTGCGGGTCGCCATCGCAGTACGATTGATGCGCAGGAAGAGGCGCGACTGGTGGGCCTTCTTCAACAGGCCCCTCGTCGTTTGGCCGAAGCATTGGCGCTTGAAGACGAAATCGACGCCATGGCGCAGGAAATCGCCAAGGCACGGGATGTACTGTATCTGGGGCGCGGCTCAATGTACCCGCTGGCGCTGGAAGGTGCGCTGAAGCTGAAGGAACTCAGCTATATCCACGCCGAAGGATACGCCTCTGGCGAGATGAAGCATGGCCCGATCGCGCTGATCGACGATGCTGTTCCAGTTGTCGTATTGGCGCCAACCGATAACGTGTTCGAAAAGACCATCTCGAACATGCAGGAAGTTATGGCCCGCGGTGCGAAAGTCGCCTTGATCACTGACGCCAAAGGCATTGAGATGGCAGGCGATGACGCGTGGACGACCGTCCAGATGCCCACAGTAGATCCATTCCTTGCACCCATGGTTTACGCAGCGCCCGCACAGCAGCTCGCCTACTATGCAGCTGTTGCAAAAGGAACTGACGTTGATCAGCCAAGAAACCTCGCAAAATCAGTCACAGTAGAGTAGAGTCCGCTCGGTCAGTGGGGATAACGCCCGAAACAGGGCGACCGAGCAGGAGACTCACGTGCGTGCAATCTTAATTATGGCCTTCGCGGCGCTGGGAGTGGCGCTTGCAGGCTGTGCCCCGAAACGGGTAGCGACAGGTCCAAAACCCTACGACAAAACAGTTGATGCGGGATGTTATACCGTTGATCTGTTCACGCCTTCCAACGTCACCACGCCTACAAGCGATGTGCCGGCTGAATGGCATGGTTACCTTGGCAAATGGGGCGGCGGCGCATGGGAAGGTAAGTGGTGCCATGACCTCTACGTCCTTTCGATCAGCCCGGATGGCAAGGTTGACGTCATCTCAGCCCACGCCCCGTTCCCTGAATGGGGACGCGAAGCGACCGCGTTCCGCCGGCAGGGGCTCATCGGTAAAGACGGCCGCATGACGCTGCGTTTCAAGGATGTCGTGATCGAGTATCGCTTGCAAAACGGCAGCCTTCTAGGCGACCGGGTTCAGAACAAGGCGAAGATGCGGATCAAGCTGTCTCAGCAAAACCTTGGCGCCTGACGACGCTTTAGCTGAGCTTATGGCGGCTGGCGACCCGGACTATGCGACGGGCGCCGCCGCCTATCACAAAGCCAAACGCACCTATCTTGGCATTCGCAATCCAGTCGTTGACGACATCGTCAAAGGCTGGCGCGCCGGGTTGGATGTAGAACAGCGTGTCGCACTGGCCCGTCACCTTTGGGACACTGACATTCATGAGGCGATGGTCGCTGCGTCCAAACTGCTGACCCAAGCTCGGATCAAGGATGACGAGGCTGTCTGGCGCCTCGTCGCATCGTGGGTTCCGGGCCTAAACGCCTGGGCGGTGGCTGATCATGCTGCCGGCGCCGGATCACGCCGACTGGCGGCTGATCCTTCAAGGCTGGATGAAGTTGAAGGCTGGACAACACACGACAATTTCTGGGTCCGCCGCGCCGCGCTGGTGTTTACCCTACCCTGGGCCAAACAGAATTTTCCCAAACCGCATGAAGCTGAGGCGCGTGAACGCATTCTTGGCTGGGCGGCGGGCTATGTCGAGGATCGGGAATGGTTCATTCAGAAAGCCATCGCGTGGTGGCTGCGAGATCTGTCAAAACGTGATCCGGATCGGGTGAAAGCGTTTCTTGACCAGCACGGCGAGACGATGAAAGCCTTCGCCCGCAAAGAAGCTGGCAAATACCTTTGATGAGCTGATCAAAGGTCCTGCTGCTGGATCGGTTCAGGCGGCGGCGGATCAGCTGGGATGGGCCCCATCCGGGCCATCCAGGGGTGGATCACCCCAACTTCCCCCATCGTTTTAGATGCATCATCCGGGTGGCCCAACTGCGCCTCAATCCGGGCGCGCCCGGCAAGAGCGCCGAAATGACGGGGCTCTAGCGCCAGCGCCCGTTCAATATCTTTCAAGCTTTCGTCGAAACGCAGCTGCAGGAACCGGGCAAAGGCGCGTTGGTTCCAGATTTCAGCATGATTGGGCGCCTTCAGGATCAATTCGGTCAACCCTACCTCCGCCGCTGCATAGTCGCCATGGCGCAGCGCCTCTGAAGCGGCGTTCAGTTTTTTAGTGATGTCTTCGTTCGGCCCGATGAACCATAGACGCCAGATTTCCTGCTCAGCCACTGATGCTGCGGCAGGATGCTGGGCAGAGCGGAGCTTTTGAAACTCCAACGCCAGCGCAACCTTGCGCTCTGTATCGTTCATCTGCGCGTGCACGCCAAAACCAGCGAAAGCAAGCCAGCTGACAGCGATTATAAGGCAGAGTCTGATCGCCCTAAATCCCATAGATGCGTCTCCCCCAAGACATACAGATGAGATTGTAACAGAATATTTCTATTTGTGTAGGTGTTTTGCCGTGATCTTCAAGCAGGGCAAAGGTCTTGCAGCGGCACGCACGCATCACTGAAATCTGAGCTGATTGAAAGAACCACTAAAACAGAGGCAGCACTACCTAGCGATCAGGCTCATCCTCAAAAGACGCTATTCGCTTCTTTTCGCCATTGGTCCGCTTGGGCGCGGCGAACGGGCGTCTCAAACAACCTCATCCAGTAGTAACCGCAGATCATCGATGACGGTTTCAGCGCCTGCCTCCAGCAGCTTGTCCGAATGTCCCGGCCCGCAATGGGATCCCCCGACAAAACCTATCGATCGCATCCCCGCGTTACGCGCCGCCGTGACGCCAGCAATGCTGTCTTCGACGACGATACAATCGGAAACCTCTGCGCTCTTAGCGTTGGCTGCGTACAAAAACAGATCCGGATGTGGTTTGCCCCGCTCAACCAAAGCCGTGGAAAACACATTTGGGTAAAGCAGTTCAAAAAGCCCGGTTTCCACAAGCCCCACCGCCAGCTTTGCGGGGCTAGAACTGGACGCCACACATTTTTGCGCCCGCAGCGATGACAGAACCTGTCTTGCCCCGTCTATGGCGCGCAATTCTGTCCGATACTTTTCCATGATCCTTTGTTTGACTTGGGTCCCAAAGCCGCCGGGTAAGGCGTGGCCCAGCTCGGATCCAATGATTTCATACATCGCGTCGGATGGCATACCGGCAAAGCGCTCAACCACCCTGTCACTGGTGATGTGATAGCCGATTTTCGACAACGCATCGGCCTCTGCAGAGCACGCGATCAACTCGCTATCGATTAGCACGCCCTCGGAATCAAAAATCACCAGATCCACAAAGCCAACTCCAAAGCCATAGGGGAAATGCCCTTAGCAACGGTATGGTGAGCACAATACGAATGGCAATGTGAGAACAGGAAAATGCGCATGATCCACGATGGATGCCGCCTTTGAGCGCACCAGACGGATGACGCAGTTTGTCGCCGCTCAAAAGCCAATCGCAAAGTGCCTCGCGACACGCCCCGGATCAGCGCAAACCAGCGTTACGGGCGCAAGCGTTGCGCAGTGCGCCCCCATCACCTAGGTCTTTCAGGGGGAGGGACTTTCATGCAGCGCCGCCTAGCAGCAATCGTCGCCGCCGACGTCGCCGGCTATTCGCGCCTAATCGGCCAGGATGAAGAAGGCACCCTGACCGCCATGCGCGCGCTGCGCTCCGAAGTGATCGATCCCCTTCTCGCCCAATATGGTGGCCGCGTTGCCAACACCGCTGGTGACAGCCTGTTGATCGAGTTTCCCAACGCGGTGGAGGCTGTCCGCTGCGCCGTCGCGGTGCAGAAAGAAACGAACGCTCGCAGCGCTGAGTTGCCCGAAGATCGCCGTATCCTTTTCCGCATCAGCGTGAACATTGGCGACGTGGTTGTTGAGGGAGAGGATTTGCTTGGCGATGGCGTAAACGTCGCTGCTCGGTTGGAAGGTTTGGCGCCTGCCGGTGGTATTGTACTTTCCGGAACGGCATTTGACCAAGTGAGAGATAAGCTGGATGTGCCGATTGAGGAGATCGGCGAAGTCGATGTGAAAAACATATCTCGACCGGTTCGCGCCTATCAGGTCCGGCGAAAGGGCGACGAGAGGGTTGCGAAAAGAGCCAACATCAGCAGCCGGATCTATGCGGCGGTGGCCATTGTGCTGCTGATCGCCACTGTCACTGTTGGGTGGTGGGCGATGCGGAGTGACTTTGCGCCTACAGATCCGGCCGAAATGACGTATGCGCTACCCGAACAGCCCTCTATTGCCGTCCTCCCCTTAAGGCTTTGGGCGTCAAAGAATGTGATGAATGGCTCAGTGATGGATTGACTGAAAACATCATCTCAGTCCTCTCGCAATCGCCCGATACTTTCGTCATCGGACGTACGTCATCTTTCTCTTACAAAGGAAAAGAGGTCACAGCTGCAGATGCAGCAAGGGATCTGGGGGTTCGTTATGTTCTTAGCGGCGCCGTTCAGGCGAATTCGGAACAGCTTAGGGATACGGCCGAATTCAGCGACGCGATTGAAGGTCGGCTGCTCTGGACGCTCCGCGAGAACGGCGTTCGAGATGATTTCTTTGAGATGCAGGATGCAATTACAGATCGGATCTTTGAGGAGATCGCTGTCTCTCTGACGCATGGTGAAGATGTCAGGCGAATGCTCCGACGACCGGGCAGCATCGAACTGATGCGCTATTCGCTGCAGGCGCGCTCTCTCTTCCAATCCTTCAATCCTGATGACCATCGCAAGGGAGCAGCGTTAGCAAAACGGCTGATCGAGCAGTTCTCAGATCACGAGCAAGGGTACACCTTTAATGCGCTGTTCGAATGGGCAAGGCCACTCGTTGGCCGCAGCAAAGATCGCCAGGCGGAGTTGAAGCTGGCCAGTGAATTTGCCAAAAAATCGTTATCGATCAGTGAAGGTAGCGAAGTTCTGACTACCATCGCGACGATCAATCTGGCGCGTGGCGATTGCGAGAACGCAATTAAGGCGGCAGATCGCGCACTTGAGATTGCGCCAAGCGGAAATGATGCACTGGGTGTGGGCGGCCGCGTAAAATCGCGCTTCGGTCAGTGGAAAGAGGGGCTTGTCCATATGTTGGAGGCGATGCGGGTTGAGCCTAAATTCCCCGGCTATTTGCCAACATCGGCTTCGCTTTCGCATCTGGCCCTCGGTCAATACGAAAAGGCGAAAGAACTTGCTCAGGTCGCTCTTTCCGAAGCGTCCGGCAATCCAATATTCACCGCTGGCGCACAGATCTATATCATTGCTGCGGAAGCCTTGTCAGGAAATGACGTCGAAGCGAAACGCCTAGCAGCGGCGCTTCCTAGCGGAAATCCGCTAACAACTTTGCGTTTCATGGGCTTCCAACTTTCCAACGTTCGCGATCGCGACTTCATCGACAAACTATTGACCGCAATTCGAGCCGCAGGCGTGCCCGAAACCTAGCTGGTTGATCGCCAAAGCACGCATGTGCTCTGACAAGGTGCTTCATTTAAGCAAACGCAAAAGGGCGTACCAATCGGTCCGCCCCTCCGTTTCACATGTGAAACGCTCTTTACAGAACTTCGAACAGCCCTGCTGCGCCCATGCCGCCACCGCAGCACATGGTGCTGACGACGTATTTGGCGCCGCGGCGTTTGCCTTCGATCAGCGCGTGGCCGACCATGCGGGCGCCTGACATGCCATAAGGGTGGCCCACGGAAATCGCACCGCCGTTTACGTTCAGCAGCTCGTCCGGGATGCCCAGCTTGTCGCGGGAATAAAGCACCTGCACAGCGAAAGCTTCGTTCAGCTCCCACAGGCCAATGTCGTCGATTTTCAAGCCGTTCAGTTCCAGCAGTTTTGGCACCGCATAGATTGGACCAATGCCCATCTCATCTGGCTCACAGCCAACGGAAACGACAGAAACGAAGCGGCCCAGTGGCTCGATTCCGCGCTTTTCGGCCTCTTTGGCTTCCATCACGACAGAGGCGGACGCGCCATCGGACAGCTGGGATGCGTTGCCAGCCGTGATGTGCTTGCCTTCTTTGATCTGGTGGCCGCCTTTGAACACAGGCTGCAGGCCGTTCAGGCCTTCCAGCGTGGTCGATGGACGGTTGCCTTCGTCTTTTTCCAGCGTCACGTCACGGTCGAGAATCTCGCCGGTTTCCTTGTTCTGGAACTTCATGGTGGACGGGAGCGGCACGATTTCGTCGTCGAACTTGCCAGCTTCCTGCGCCGCAGCCGTCTTCATCTGGCTGTTGAACGCGTACTCGTCCTGAGATTCGCGCGATACGCCGTAACGCTCACCGACAACCTCAGCCGTTTCCAGCATGGAGTAGTAAAGGCCTGGCAGCTTTTCTTTCAGTTCCGCGTCGGCGATGCCGTCGGTACGCTGGTTTTCGTTTTGAACGGTTGAGATGCTTTCACCACCGCCGCCAACTGCAATATTTAGGCCGTCGGTGATGACAGCTTTCGCAGCAGAGGCGATCGCCATCATGCCGGACGAACACTGACGATCCAGCGACATGCCGGGGACAGAAACGGGCAGGCCCGCTTTCATCGCGGCCTGACGGCCAAAGTTCATGCCGGTTGAACCTTGAATGAGGGCTGTGCCCATATAGACGTCTTCGACAGCGCCGCCTTCGATGCCAGCCCGCTCAACAGCGTGCTTGATCGCGTGGCCGCCAAGGGCCTGACCGCCGGTTGCGTTGAATGCGCCGCGATAGGCTTTGCCGATCGGCGTGCGGGCGGTTGAGACGATAAGTGCTTCTCTCATTGGGTAATCCTCCTTATTCGCCGGCCTTAGCGGCGAGCGCCATTTCTACGTATTTCTTGGTCTGGTCGAAGGCGCCGGGCAGCGCCTCTTGTTTCGCTGTGTTGCTGATCGCTTCGATCTGGTCGGCGACGTTCTCGGCGGTGATGTCCTTGCCGAAATAGACGCCTTCGGTCTCATGCACATAAGTCCGCGCCACGCATCCGCCACCCGCACAAAGGATGGTTTTTGACGGCGCGTCTTTTGAGGCGAGATACACTACAGCCGGAGTGATGCTTTCAGGCGTCAGAATCTCGTTCGTCGCTTCATCGAACAACTCTTCCGTCATGCGGGTCGAGGCTGTCGGTGAGATCGTGTTGACGTGAATGTTGTACTTGGCACCTTCCTGCGTCAGCACGTTCATCAGGCCAACGATGCCCATCTTGGCCGCGCCGTAGTTCGACTGGCCAAAGTTGCCGTACATGCCGGAAGATGAGGTGGTGAAAACGAGACGGCCATAGCCCTGTTCGCGCATGATCACCCAAACGGCCTTGGCGCAATGCACCGTGCCCATCAGATGAACGTCGAGGACTTTGCGGAAGTCATCCATCTCCATCTTGATGAAGGTCTTATCGCGCAGGATGCCTGCGTTTGCGACGACGACATCGACCCGGCCCCATTCGGCCATGGCCTGATCGACCATCGCCTTGACCTGCGCTTCGTCCGAGACATCGGCGCCATTCGCAATCGCCTCGCCGCCAGCCGCTTTGATCTCAGCTACGACAGCCTCAGACGCGGCGGTCGATCCGCCAGTCCCATCCGTCGCACCGCCGAAATCGTTCACGACGACTTTCGCTCCGCGCCGTGCAAAATCCAGCGCGTGGCTGCGGCCAAGGCCTGCGCCTGCGCCTGTGACGATGACAACCTGGTCTTTGAAAGAGATGCTCACATTACGCTCCGAAATAGGCTCTGCCGATCCACTCGGCATAGATTGCTGGCTTGTCGGAGCCTTCGATCTCAACCGTCACGGCGTTGGTGTAGGTGACTTCGCCGGGCTTTTCGTCCAGCTTCAGCAGGGTGAACCGGCCCCGAACGCGGCTGCCCGCAGGCACCGGGGAAAGGAAGCGCATTTTGTCCATGCCATAGTTCAGGCCCATCGCGACGCCCTTCAGCTGAGGGCCAGCCTCATACGTCATTGCCGACATCAGCGAGAGGGTCAGAAACCCATGTGCGATGGTGCCGCCGAACGGCGTGTGCTTGGCTTTTTCAACGTCGACGTGGATGAACTGATGATCTTTGGTAACGTCGGCGAACTGGTCGATCATGTCCTGCGTGACATCCATCCAGCTTGAAACGCCGTATTCCTGACCAACCATCTCGCGGAATTCGTCGATCGTGCGGGTTTCTGGAAAAGTGCTCATTCGGGGGCTCCCTTGTGCTGCGATTCCACAGTTATTTTTGATCCTGAGGTTTGTCAGGCAAGCCACTGCTTGACGCAAGCGTAAAGTGGCGCGCTGCACAATTCACGTTGCGTTAAGGTTGATCGGCCAAAAACGCGGTCATGAATCGAATAGCACCTCAAACTTACATACTCTTCACTGCATTCGTCTGGGCCTTCGGCTGGGTCCTAGTGGATGCGCCTGTTCTCAAGTCCAGGTACCAACCCGTCCCCGCTCCTAGGGGAGAGGTCGCGCGCCTGATGTTCAATGAAAAGGAATACGCGCTGGCCCATGCATGGCAGGCGGTACGGGAAGGTGACGGCGAACGTGCGGCGATCTACGCTCATCGCAGCCTCGCGGCGGCGCCTGAGAACGCCTACGGGTGGTTGGCGCTTGCCTGGGCTGAAGCGCTTGCAGGCCGCGATGACGCGGGAATAGCTGCGTTGGAGCGCAGCTACCAGCTCGCCCCCCGTTCTATGCCCCTCGCGGTCAGCCAGGTTGTGCTGGCGCAGCGCTGGTGGCCCCGTTTGTCAGTCGAACGTCGCAAAGCGCTGCTTTCGGAGGTGAAAGTCGCCCGGGGTCTTGACGCACACGCTTTTAATCTGGCTGTGATCGAGGCGCCGCGCCTCGCGATCCTGCACCGCATGGCCCAAACCAGATGATCAGATGATCAGATGGGCCATTGTGATATGGCTGACGATGGCTACAGTGGCCAATTGCGGCGAGGCGATTATTGATGGCCAAACGGGCCGCCTGATCGCAGGTGTCGATGCCGATACCCCTCGCTTTCCGGCAAGCACAACCAAACTGATGACGATTTTTGTCGCGCTAGAGGCCGCTGCGAAGGGTGAAATTGACCTTAATGCGCCGATAAAAGTCAGCGGCCACGCCGCCGCCGCACCACCGGTGAAACTGGGCCTGAAAAAGGGAGAAAGCATTCGTTTAGGCGATGCGATCCACGCTGCGCTAATCGTTTCATCCAATGACGCCGCGCGGATGATTGCTGAGGCAGTCGCCGGATCGGAACAGGCCTTCGCCCAGCGTATGACAGCTGCCGCTTGCCGGATCGGCATGTACAGCAACACGTTCAGAAATGCGTCTGGCCTGCCAGATGCCGGGCATATCTCAACCGCTGCAGATATCGGAAGGCTGATATGGTGGTTGGATCAGCAACACGGCGAATATCTGCGACCTCTCTTCCGAGAGCCACTGACATGGCGTGGAGCCACGAAAGGCCCCCGCAACGGTACGGTAGCAAACGTCACGGGCGCCCAGTTAGGCAAGACCGGCTTTACCAGCGCAGCCGGGTACGCGGCGGCAATGTTGGTAGAAACTTTAAAAGGAACCCGCGCGTTCGTGACGATGGCGAATTCGGGACGTGGGCCCCGGACAAAATCGCTGAGACGCTTGGCTAAGGGCGAAACGATCGCGCACAATTTTTCACCGCCATGCAAAGGTAGCGCAGGAATGGCGTCGAGCCATCATAAACCAAAACCGGAATTGGCTTCTATTGGCGACTGGTCGCTGACTTTGGGCGTCTTTTCAGACAAACGCAATGCAATCGCCACACTGAAACAAAGTCGCAATACCGCCCCAGAAGCAGCGCGGATCATCGCCACGCGCAAGTCCCGTCAGGGATACTACGCAATGGTGCTGGCCGACGATCAGGATCAGGCGGAAAACCTGCGCCTGGAACTGATGCATGAGGGCGTGCAGGCCAACCTGATTGATCGGTCGGGCAAGCTGGCCCTGGGTTTGCAGGCGCTTTCGGGCCTTTAACCATTTTCATCTCTCATTAACCGCCGCTTAACGGCGAATCCCGTACCTATTTCATCAAATTCGATGAAAAGGCCCGCTCATGACCTCGCCAGTGACGCCAAACGCGACGCAGCCTCAGGATCACCTTGCCGACAGCGACGTCGACCTTAGAACGCTGATTGCCTTGATGTGGCGTGGAAGATGGACGGCTTTAGGCATCGCGGCGATGGCTGGCGGGGCGGCGGCGTTGATCATGGCTTCGCTGCCGTCGCGCTATGATGCAGAAGCGCAGATTCTGCTGGATACCCGCGATCGTGTCTGACGTCGGCACCTTTGGGACAGATTTGAGGTTTTCGTAACGGAGGATTTCTGGTTCATCGCAACCTTCATGGAGTAAAGATGAACAAGAAACCCGGAACCAGCAAAGCCTCAGCTGACAAGCTTGTTAAGAACA